>CALDYW010000170.1 GCA_937944395.1 uncultured Paracoccaceae bacterium
TCGGGCGCGGAGGCGGCGGCGCAGGTGCGCCGCCCGCCGCTCGACAGCGCGGTGAGGGAACTCCTGCGCCAGGAGGCCGAGCGCGAGGCCGCCGCCCGCCGGGCCGAGGCAAGGGCGGCGATGGAAAGCCAGCCCGACCTCGGTCTGCCGGTGCCGCCCGGGCGGCCCGCGCAGCCGGTCGAACGCAGTGCCGATCTGGCCGGGATGGATCCCGCGGATGCGGCCGCTGCCGAGGCGGCGGCGGCGCAGGCCGCACGGCCCCGCCGCATGACCCTGCCCGCCGTCGAGGAGATCAACTCGACGCTCGTCGGCCGCGGCACGGCTTCCGGGCACGCGGAGGCCCCCGTTGCCGAAACCGCTGACGGCGCCGGGCAGAGGCGCGGTTTCCGCACCGGGTTCCTGGCGATGATCCTGATCGCGGCCCTGATGATCGTGGCCTATCTGCAGGGCGAGCGCCTCGCTGTCGCCTGGCCGGCGGCGGAACCGGCGATCGAGGCCTTCACCCGCGCGGTCGATGCCGGCCGGATCTGGCTCGACCGTGCGGCGCGCAGCGCCTCGGAGACGATCCGCGGGCTCGCGACCAGCGGCGACCCCCCGCCCTGAGCGCCCCCGCCCTGAGCGGCGACGAGCGGCGGCGCGGTGGCGGCCCGGCAGGTCGGGGCGGGGGCCTGTCAGAACCGGTCGAGCAGCCGCTCGAGGTAGTCGCGTTCCAGCTCGGGGCGGGTCTGGTCGCCCGAGCGGCGGCGGATCTCGTCGATAAGCTCCTCGGCGCGGCGCGACACGTCCTCGCCCGGAAGCAGGTTCTGGTCGGTGCCGATCCGGCCCATGTTGCCGGCCTCGCGCCCCAGCGGGTCGCGCCGGCCGCCGCCTTCGCCGCGGCTGGCGGCGGCGCCCTGCCGGTCGCCCCGGCGCTCCTCCTGCGCCACCGCCTCGCCGAGCGCGCGCAGGCCCTCGCGCAGCGCCTCGAGCGCCTCGGACTGGTCGTCGAGTGCGCCGGCGAGATCGTCGCGGCGCAGCGCCTCCTCGGCGCGGTCCATCGCGCGGCCCGCGCGGCCGAGGGCATCGCGTGCCGCATCTCCTTCGGGCGTGCCGGCACCGGGAAGGTTCTGCCGCTGGCGCTCGAGCTCGCGCCGCAGCGCGCCCTGCCGGTCGGCCAGCGAGCGCGCATCGGGCATCCCGTCGCCACCGTCGCCCCGGCCGAGGCGCCCCTCCTCGCCGCGGCCCTGACCCAGGCCCTGCTGCCCGCCCTGACCGCCCTGACCCCCGGCCTGCCCTTCCTCGCCCTCGCCCTGCTGCCCCTGCCGGCCGCCTTCGCCGCGCTGCCCGGGGTTGAACCGCTCCTGAAGCTCGCGGAACGCCTCGTCCGACAGGCCCTGCTGCTCGCGCAGCGACTCGGCGAGGTTCTCCATCGCCTGCCGCCCCGGCGACCGCTGGCCCTGCCCGCCCTCGCCCTGGGTCACCTGCATGTTCTGCATCATCTGCATGAGCTGGTCGAGCAGCGCCTGCGCCTCGGCCATCCGGCCCTCCTGCATCAGGCGCTCGATCTCGTCGAGCATGGCCTGCAGCTCGTCGCCGGTGATCTCCCGCATGTCCTCGGACATCTGCGGCCTCTCCGAGGTCTGTCCGCGCTCGGCCAGCTGGCGCATGTAATCATCCATCGCCTCGCGCAGTTCGCGCAGGAGCCCGGCGATTTCGGCATCGGTCGCGCCGTTGCGCATCGCCTCCTCGAGACGCTGCTGCGCCCGGCGCAGGCGTTCGAGGGCGTCCGACAGGTCGCCCTCCTCGATCTTCAGCGCGATCTGCCACAGCGCCTCGGCCACCTCGTCGCGCACCTCGGGCGTGAAGCTGCCGTCGCCGGCCGCGGCCTCCAGACGGCGGATCAGGACGCGCAGCTGCAGGTAGATGCCGCGGTCGCGGAACAGGTCTTCGGGCCGGTGGGTGAGGGTGCGCAGCACCTGCGCCACCCGGACCGCGTTCGCCCGCGTCCACAGCAGGTCGCGGCGCTGTTCGGCCACCGCCGCGGCGAGAGGGTCGAAGAAGCGCCGGCCCGGCAGGATCACCCGCGCGACGGTCGAGCGCCCCTCCTGCGCGACGGCATCGACCGCGACCAGCACCATCGTCACCGGCAGGCCGGCCCAGGGATGGCGGGCCAGATCCTCGACCAGCACCTCGGCGAAGTCGCGCCGGTCGCCCCGGATCGGCATCGGCAGGTCGAGGATCAGCGTCTCGCGCGGTTCGGGTTCGGGCGCGAGGCCGTGCCGCCGGTCGGCCGCGGCGAGGTCGAGGCGGATCTCGGCGCGCCCGGCGACCACGCCGTGGTCATCCGTCGCGCGGAAGCCCTGTCGCATGGCGCCGTCGGGCAGGCGCTCGGGGGGGCCGTCGGGAACGACGGTCGGGGGCAGGTCGGAGACGGCGGTGACGGTCCAGCGCCGTCCTTTCGGCCCGAGGACTGCGATCTCGCCGGACTGCACGACCGTGAAGTCCCGCGTCCCGGTGGCGGCGGGCTCCGCCGCGCCGGCGCCGCCCGACACGGTTTCGGCCAGCGCGAGGGTGCCCGCCTCGCCGTAGAAGCGCAGGCTGACGCGGCTGCCTTCGGGAAGCTCCAGCGGACCGGCGGGGATGTCCGGCAGATAGAGCGCGGGGCGACCGGTATGGGCGGGCGGCGTGATCCAGCCTTCCCAGGCGGACCCGTTCGCCAGGGCCGCAGTCGGGGGCCCGCCGGTCGCCGCGGGCAGCGTCGTTACCCGCCAGACCGACCCGAAGAGGAGCGAGACCGCCAGAGCCGTCAGGGCGATGTAGCGCAGCGCGAAGGGGTCGCGCGCCGCCAGCCTCAGGTCGGGCGCGACGGCGCGCGCCTGCGCCGCCCGCGCGGCCATTCGCGCCTGATGCGCCCGCCAGACCGCTTCCGAGGCGGCATCGCCCGCCCCGATCGCCTGCGCGTCGGTCAGGGCCGAGATCGGCCGGCCCGGCAACGTGCGATCCAGCCGGTCGATCGCCTCGGCCGGGGTCGGCAGGCGGAAGCGCCGGAGCCCGCGCCAGAGCGTCACGGCGAAGCCGGCCACTGCACCGACCAGCCCGAGCCATACCGCCTCGACCGGCAGCGTCTCGTGCAGGCCGAGCGCCACTGCGGCAACGGCGGCGATGGCGACGGTCCAGGCCGGCCAGAAGGCGCGCACGGCGCGTTCGGCCACCATGCCCGCCCGGGTCAGGGCGAGCGGCCGCGCGAGACTGGCCAGCGCCGTTTCGTCGGGGCCGCTCTGTCCGCTCATGCGCCCTCGGTCCGGGTCGGGGCGGTGGTCCCGCGCGATGCGCGCGTCACAGCCAGGGCGGCATGGTATCGCGCGCGAGCAGTTCGTCAAATGTCGGCCGCGCGCGGATGACGGCGAAGTGATCCCGCTCCACCAGCACCTCGGGCACCAGCGGACGGGCGTTGTACTCCGACGCCATCACCGCGCCGTAGGCGCCGGCCGAACGGAAGGCGACCAGCGCCCCCTCGGCCAGCGGCGGCAGCATCCGCGCGCGGGCGAAGGTGTCGGCGGTCTCGCAGACCGGGCCGACCACGTCGAAGGGGGCAAGCGCCGCGCCCGCGGCGGGTTCGGCCACCGGCACGATGTCGTGGTGCGCGCCATACATCGCCGGCCGGATCAGGTCGTTCATGCCGGCGTCGAGGATCACGAAGTCGCGTCCCTCGCCGCGCTTCACCCAGATGACCGACGCCAGCAGCACCCCGGCATTGCCCGCGATCAGGCGGCCGGGCTCGATCACCACCTCGCAGCCGAGGTCGCCCACCGTCCGACGGATCAGCGCGCCGTAGTCCGCGGGCAGCGGCGGCGGCTCGTTCGAGCGGGTATAGGGAATCCCGAGCCCGCCGCCGAGGTCGAGCCGGGTGATCGGATGGCCTTCGGCGCGCAGCTGCCGGGTGAGGTCCGCGACCCGCAGGTAGGCCGCCTCGAAGGGCGCAAGGTCGGTCAGCTGGCTGCCGATGTGCACGTCGATCCCCTCGACCCGCAGGCCCGGCAGGCGGGCGGCGAGCCGGTAGACCTCGGAGGCGCGGGCGAGGGGAATCCCGAACTTGTCCGTCTTCCGGCCGGTGGCGATCTTGTCGTGGGTGCCGGCATCGACATCGGGGTTGACCCGAAGCGCCACCGGAGCGGTGGCCCCGATCCCGGCCGCGACCTCGGAGAGGGCAAGGAGCTCGGGCTCGCTCTCGACATTGAACTGCCGGATCCCGCCTTCGAGCGCGGCGCGCATCTCGGTCCGCGTCTTGCCGACCCCCGAGAACACGATCCGCTCGCCGGGGATCCCTGCCGCCCGCGCCTTGCGGTACTCGCCCCCGGACACCACATCGGCCCCGGCGCCGAGGCGGGCCAGCGTGGCGATGACGGCAAGGTTGCCGTTCGACTTCACCGAATAGCAGACGAGATGCGGCAGCGGCGCCAGCGCCTCGTCGAAGAGCCGGTAGTGGCGGGCGAGCGTCGCGGTGGAATAGACGTAGACCGGCGTGCCCACCGCCGCCGCGATCGCCGGCAGGGCCACGTCCTCGGCGTGCAGCACGCCGTCGCGGTAGAGGAAATGGTCCATCGGCGTCGCTCCAGAGGGCTGGAGCCTTCTAGCAGAGCCGGGCGGCGACGCCAACGACGGGCGGCGGGCGCAGCAGCACCGCTTCGCAGCCGCGCAGGACCGGGCGCGCCGGCGGCGCCGAGGGGCGCCCGAGGTCGGGGAAGAGCGCTGCCACCTCGGCCTTCTGCGCCGCCGTCAGCGCCCGCGCGGCCTCGGCGCCCGGATAAAGGCTTTCGCTGAGCGCGCCGTCCGAATCGACGATCTGGTGGCGGTCGAAGAGAAGGTGGACATAGGTCACCTGCCGGCACGGCCGGCGGCGGATGCGCCGCCCGTCGACGAGATGGCAGGCCGGCACGAGAAGCTCGTGCTGCCCGAACAGGAGTTCGGCCCGCCAGCCGCCGACGAGGAGCCGGTGCTGGGGCGAGACGACGAGCTCGCCGCGGTTGCCGAAGGTGCCGGGGGCGATGGCGACGGGGGCGAAGGCGCCGCCGGCCGCGACCCGCCGCGCGCCGACCCAGCGCAGGGGCTGAAATCCGTCGTCGAGCGTCCAGACGCGGTCGCCGGGCCGCAGCCGCTCGACCGGGCACCAGCCGCGGGCGGTGCGGATCGGGGTTCCGGCCGCGAAACAGATGAGCGTCACGACGTCGTCGTCGTCGAGCGCGGCGATCTCGACCGCCTTGAGCGGACCGCTCGTGCCGTTCAACCCGATCTTGACGATGTCGGGGAAGTTCCCCTGCTTGTCGATCGGCGCGTAGAAGGTCGAGGTGATCACGCCGTCGCTGACGGTGATGGCGACAAGCTCGATCGAGGCGGTCGAGCTGCCGCCGTCGTAGGCGATATCGGCGGAGAAGATCTGCAGCTCGATCACCTTCACGTCGCCTGACGGCAGGTGCAGGATGTCGCCAACGATCAGGTAGCTCGCGCTCGTGTCCTGCAGGCTCGCCTTGACCGGTTCCTCGACCGAGACGAGCTCGCCCCCGGCGACGGAGAGGCCGTCGCCCGGACTGCCCGCCGGGCCGGGGCTGAAGATGAGATCGTGAAGGACAGCGCTGCTCATGGCCGTTCTCGCATGCGGACTCCAGACACGATCCCTGCCACGCCTTTCGGACTGTTTCGCGATCGAAAACGGGCCGGAATATGGCGCGGCCGCGCTGCCCCCCCTCGCCCGGGGCGCGGGGGCGCGGGGGCGCGAGGCTCAGCCCGTCCGTCCGGCGGGCGCCGTGCGCAGGAACAGGTAGAGCGGCAGGCCGCACGAGAGGCCGATGCCGAAGGTCGCCGGGATCGCGACCAGGGCGATCCAGTTCCGCCGCGCGATGACCTCGGCGACGATCCAGACGCTCAGCGCGATCGCGGCGATGGTCAGGTCCCAGGCGAGCCCGGTGGTCGAGGCGTTGACGTACCATGCATCGATCAGGCCGCCCAGTCCGGTGCCGGTCTCGCGCATGTGGCGCAGGAACCAGACCATCGGATGCACCGCGCCCCAGATCGCGAGCGCAAGATAGACAAGGCGCAGGGGCGACATCGGCGACTCCCGGTTGGCGGCTGCCCCGGAAGGGTAGCCTGCCGCGCTGCGGCGGCAAGCGGCCGCGCCCGCGGTGTCAGCCGCCGCCGGCCAGGCCGACGGAAAACCGCCCGCCGATGCTGACCTTGGTGCCGCCGGGCGGCGGCTCGGGCTCGCCGTCGGCGCCGCAGGCGGAGAGCAGCGCGCCGGCGAGCAGCAGCGCGACGAGGCGGCGCAGCAGGGCGCGGGCGGGAACGGGGGTCATCGCAGGATCTCCTTCCAGCGGGCGATCTGGGCGCGCACCTCGGCCGGCGCGGTGCCGCCGTAGCTCGTACGGCTGGCAACCGAGTTGCGCACGCCGAGCACCGCGAAGACCTCGGGGGAGATGGCGGGATGGACCGCCTGCATCTCGGCGATCGGCAGGTCGGGCAGGTCGCAGCCCCGCGCCTCGGCGAGCGCCACCAGCCGGCCGGTGACGTGATGCGCCTCGCGGAACGGCAGGCCGGCCGCGCGCACCAGCCAGTCGGCCAGATCGGTCGCGGTGGAGAAGCCCTGCGCCGCCGCCGCCTCGAGCGCGTCGCGGTCGGGCCGGGTCTCGCGCAACATGCCCTCCATCGCCGCAAGGCCCAGCATCAGCGTGTCGGCGGCGTCGAAGACCTGTTCCTTGTCCTCCTGCATGTCCTTGGAATAGGCCAGCGGCAGCCCCTTCATCACGGTGAACAGCGCCACTGCGGCACCCAGGATCCGCCCGGTCTTGGCGCGGATCAGCTCGGCGGCATCGGGGTTGCGCTTCTGCGGCATGATCGACGAGCCGGTGGTGAAGCGGTCGGAGATGCGCACGAAGCGGAACTGCGCCGAGGACCAGATCACCAGCTCTTCGGCCAGCCGGCTGAGGTGGATCGCCGAGATCGCCGCGGCGGACAGGAACTCGAGCGCGAAATCGCGGTCGCTCACCGCGTCGATGGAATTGGCCATCGGCCGGTCGAACCCGAGCGCACGGGCGGTCATCTCCCGGTCGATCGGGAACGCGGTGCCGGCCAGCGCCGCCGCGCCGAGGGGGCATTCGTTCATCCGCGCCCGGGCATCGGCAAGGCGGCCGCGGTCGCGCGCGAACATCTCGACATAGGCCATCATGTGATGCCCCCAGGTCACCGGCTGGGCGACCTGCAGGTGGGTGAAGCCCGGCATCACCCAGTCCGCGCCCTCCTCGGCCTGCGCCAGCAGGGCGCGCATCAGCCGCTCGAGTGCCGCGATCGCCGCCTCCGTCTGCTCGCGCACCCAGAGGCGGAAGTCGGTGGCCACCTGGTCGTTGCGCGACCGCGCGGTGTGCAGCCGCCCGGCGGGTGCGCCGATCAGCTCGGCCAGCCGCGCCTCGACGTTCATGTGGATGTCCTCGAGCTCGGTGCGGAAGGCGAACCCGCCCGCCTCGATCTCTGACAACACCGTGAGCAGCCCTTCCCCGATCGCGGCGGCGTCGCTATCGCTCAGGATGCCCGTGGCGGCCAGCATCGCCGCGTGGGCCCGGCTCGCGCGGATGTCCTGGGCGGCGAGCCGCCGGTCGAACCCGATCGAGGCGTTGATCGCCTCCATGAGCGCGTCGGGCCCGGCGGCGAAGCGCCCGCCCCACATGGCATTCTGCGTGCGGTCGGCCATCGGAGGTCTCGGAGGGTCAGGAATGCGCAGCTTGTGGTCGGCCGTGCTCTACACGGCACTGGGCCTCGGCGCAAATGCCGCCGTCGCCCTCGCCGTCGCCGCCGGCGACGCGGCGACGCTGGACGCGCTGCGCACCGGCGACATGCGCAAGCTCGTGCTCCACGCCGAGCCCGCGGCGGTTCCCGAGCTTGCCTTCACCGACGTGGACGGCGGCCGCCACAGTCTGGCGGACTACCGCGGCCGATGGGTGCTTCTGAACTTCTGGGCCACCTGGTGCGCCCCCTGCCGGATCGAGATGCCCGGCCTTGCGGCCCTCCAGGCAGCCCGCGGCGGGCCGGATTTCGCGGTGGTCACGCTCGCTGCCGGGCGCAACGCGCCACAGGGCATCCGCCGCTTCATGGACGAGATCGGGGTGACCAACCTGCCGCTCTACATGGACGGGCGCCCGGCCCTGGCCGCGGCGATGGGCGTCTTCGGCCTGCCGGTGACGGTGATCCTCGACCCCGAGGGGCGCGAGGTCGCGCGGCTGACCGGCGAGGCCCGCTGGGACGGGCCCGAGGCGTCGGCGATCCTCGACGCGCTGGGTGCGGCGCGCTGACCCGGGGATCGCCTGCGCCCGCTCGGCCGGTGGCCGCGACCGGGCGACACCCGGCCGCACGTCGTGCCCTGCGCTCAGCCGTGGGTCAGCAGCACCGACATCCGCTTCAGCGCCTCGTGGTCGGCCGGCGACAAGGTTTCGGCCGAGAGCGTCTCGGCATGCAGGGCGCGCAGCAGCGACGCCACCTCGGCCATCTCGGCATCGGTGAACTCGCGGTCGCCGCGGGCGAAACTGGCCACGCTGCGCGAACCCTCGTCGTCGATCGCGACGGTGACGCCGTAGGACAGGCCATGGGCCGCCGCCTTCGCCAGCACCCCGGCCGGATCGTCGCCGGCCAGCGCGCTCCAGCGCACGGTTCCGGTATGCGCGAACCCCCAGCGCACGGTCGGATCCTGAAGCACCAGCCCCTCGCGCGAATAGACTTCCATCCAGTCGCGCGCATAGGCCTGGAACAGGTAGCGCGGCGCGGTGAACCGGATGTGCAGGGCGATGGCGAAGCCGGCCGGAGCCACCTCGCGGATCGCCGCGAGCAGGGCAGCGGTTTCGGTCTCAGCGTTCATTCCTTCCTTGAACTCCGCCTTGCGTTGCCTGCGCCTTCAACCTTGGCGTATTCTCGTACCGAAGGCACAACCGGGCGGGGTGCCGATTTTGCAGCCGCACCTGCCCAGAGCGGACCCGACCCCGGCCGAGCATGAACGACTCACCCGGCTCCCTCGACTTCTCACGGATCGCCCCCGCAGGATACTACATTGCCCTGCGCATTGGATTTGCCTTTCCCATTGCCGAACGAAATGCACTTCCCGGCGACTGGGTCCAGCTCTACACGCGGCGGGGCTACATGCTGCACGATCCGGTGATCCGCTGGCTCTACGCCAACACCGGCGTGACGCGGTGGAGCGCGATCACCACCCCCGACACGCACGGCATCATGGGCGAGGCCTGCCGCCACGGCCTCCGCTATGGTGCCGCGATCAGCCTGCGCGACGCGCGCGATCCCGGGATCCGCAGCTTCGGCTCCTTCGCCCGCTCGGATCGCGAGTATACCGATGCCGAGATCGCCGAGCTGAGCGCCGAGCTTGCCGCGCTGCATGCGGCCTTCGTGCCGCCGGCCAACCTGACCAACGCCGAGCTCGAGGCGCTGCGGCTGCTGAAGAGCGGCCTGCTGATGAAGCAGATCGCGGCAAGGCTCGGCGTGTCGGAAGGGGCGGTCAAGCAGCGGCTGAAGAATGCGAAGCTGAAGCTCGGCGCCAAGACGGCCTCGCAGGCTGCCAGCAAGGCCAGCGATTTCGGCCTGATCTGACCCCGCGGGGCACGTGGGGCATACACGATTGGCGAAAGTGATGCTCTAATTGGCTCTCCTAGAAGGGGAGTCTGCCATGCACTACGTCACGTTCGACCTGTCGAGCCTGCATGCCCACGGTTCGGCGTTCTACGACTACCTGAAACTGCGCAAGCGCTTCTTCGTCGATGTGCTGGGCTGGGACATCCCGCACAACGACACCGTCGAGATGGACCAGTACGACAATCCGCTGGCCCATTACTCGGTGGTGCTGAAGGAGGGCGAGGTGGTGGGAGGCGCGCGCACCATGCCGACCACCTCGAACTGGGGTGAGCACACCTACATGCTGCGCGACGCCGTGCGCGGCAAGCTCAGCGACATCCCCGACCAGGTGCTGCCGCAGCAGGTGACCTCGCCCAGGATCTGGGAGTGCACCCGGCTGGTGATCTCGGACGGCCTGCGCAGCCAGGCCGAACGGTCGCTGTGTCTGTCGCTGATCGTCGAGGGACTGGTGCGGGTGGCGCGCGCGCACGGGGCGACGCAGCTGATGTCGCTGAGCCCGCTCACGCTTGCCCGTGCGCTGCGCCAGCTCGGCTATGCCGCCGAACGAATCGGCGAGCCCTACCAGAACCCGGGCGACGGTCGCACCTATGCGGTGCTGGCGATGCCGGCCGAACGGACGCTGGTTGCGCGCGCTCCGGCAGCCGCGGCCGCGCCCGCCCGGTCCGAGCCGGTGGGGTTGCCCGAAACGGTGCCGATGGCGGTGGCGGCGCGGGCGGCCGCGGCGCCGGCTCTCGCGCTCGCGCATCACTGAGGCGGCGGCGCAGCACACTGCCGGCGGGGCGGAGCGAGGCGCCGCCCTGCCGCCCGGCCGCAGTCTTCGGCCCGCCCCCCCTTCGGCGTCGCCGCAGCCGCGGCAGGGCGGGCCGGTCCCGCAGCGGGTGCAGCGGGCGCAGCGGGCGCACCGGGCGCAGCGGGCGCAGCGGGCGCATCGCTCCCTTCCGCCCCTCCCCCGCCTGCCGAACGCCGTCCGGCCCCGAATGCGGCGGCGCGATTCACCCATCGTTAGCCCGGCGATCCTAGGCTGGCGGACATCCCCGGGGGAACCGCAGATGCCCGTAATGCCACCGCCCGAGCCCGAGCCTGATCCCGAGGTCGAAAGCCCGTTCCGCGTGGCGGTCGAGGCGCAGGTCCGGTCCGCGACCGGCTTTGTCCGCGCGGCGCTCGATCGCGGCGATGTCGAGCTCTGGCTCCAGCCCGTCGTCCAGGCCCGCCGCCGCGGGCGCATCGCCTTCCACGAGGGCCTGATCCGCCTGCGCGACGAGACCGGGCGGATCATCCCGGCACGCGACTTCGTCGGCCGTGTCGAGGACAGCGACCTCGGCCGCCGGATCGACTGTGCGGCGCTGTCGCTCGGGCTCGCCGAGCTCGCGGCGGTGCCCGACCTGCGCCTGTCGGTCAACATGTCGGCCCGCTCGATCGGCTATCCGGCGTGGCGCGACGTGCTCGAGCGCGGACTCGCGGCGCGGCCGACGGTGGCCGAGCGGCTGATCCTCGAGATCGGCGAGGCCTCGGCGATGCTGCTCCCCGAGATCGTGTCGGCCTTCATGCGCCCGCTGCAGGCCCGCGGCGTGACCTTCGCGCTCGACGGTTTCGGCGCGGGAACGGTCGCGCTGCGCCATCTGCGCGACTTCACCTTCGACGCGGCGAAGATCGACGGCCAGTTCGTGCGCGGCCTGTCGGCGAACGCCGACAACCAGGCGCTGATCCGGGCGCTGGTGGCGGTGGCGCGCGAGTTCGGCATGTTCACCGTGGCGATGGCGGTCGAAACCGAGGCCGAGGCCGATGCCCTGGCCGAAGCGGGGGTCGATCTGCTCCAGGGCTATCTCTTCGGGCTGCCGGCCGCGCGGCGCCGGCCCGCGACGGCACCGGGCGCCAGGGCCGCCGGCTGACCGGCCGGCGGCGGACCTAAGCTCGGCCGGCACAGGCGGGCTACGCCCGCCGCCGCCGCCCGGACCGCCGCATTCCCTCGGCCGCGCCTGCGCTCCGGTCCCGCCGGGCGGGTTCCGGCGCGGAATCGCCCCCTCCTGCCGGCCGCCATCCCGGCTGCGCTCCGCTCCCGCAGCGCCCTGCCGCGCCGCGGCAGCGGGCAGGACCGGAACGGGCCGCGACCCCTTGTCCTGCCGGTCCCGGCCGCCGGGACCGGCCCCTTTCGCCCGATCCGGCCGATCCGGCCGATCCGGCCCGGGTTTCCGGTCCGGGATTTCCTTCCGCAGGGGAAGGCGCGTCAGCGCCGAGGGGGGGCGGACTGCCCCCTTCCCCGACCGGCGCCGGCCGATGTCCGCCGCCCGACCGCGCCCGGCGGCCGGCATGCAGGATGCCGCTTGCCCTCGCGGCGGCTTGTCGCTAGCACGCGCGAGACGGCCGCCGTGCCCCGTCCCGGGCCCATCGCCCCGGCGGCGCACGCCTTCCCGCGGCCCGGCCTCGACACGGGAGCCCCGGAAATGACGAATGTCGTGATCGCCTCTGCCGCCCGCACCGCCGTGGGCAGCTTCAACGGATCCTTTGCCGCGGTTCCGGCGCACGAACTCGGGGCCGCGGTGCTCGAGGCGGTGGTCGCCCGGGCCGGGATCGAGAAGGCCGAGGTCTCCGAGACGATCCTCGGCCAGGTGCTGACCGCGGCGCAGGGACAGAACCCGGCGCGCCAGGCGCACATCCGTGCCGGGCTGCCGCAGGAATCCGCGGCCTGGGGGATCAACCAGGTCTGCGGCTCGGGGCTCCGGGCGGTGGCGCTCGGAGCCCAGCACATCCAGCTCGGCGATGCCGCCATCGTCGCCGCGGGCGGGCAGGAAAGCATGAGCATGTCCGCGCATGCGGCGCATTTGCGCGCCGGACAGAAGATGGGCGACCTCAATTTCATCGACACGATGATCAAGGACGGGCTGTGGGATGCCTTCAACGGCTACCACATGGGCCAGACCGCCGAGAACGTGGCGCGGCAGTGGCAGATCAGCCGCGACCAGCAGGACGAGTTCGCGCTGGCCAGCCAGCACAAGGCCGAGGCCGCCCAGAAGGCCGGCCGCTTCGCCGACGAGATCGTTCCCTTCACCGTGCGCGGCCGCAAGGGCGACACGGTGGTCGAGCACGACGAATACATCCGCCATGGCGCGACGCTCGAGGCGATGCAGAAGCTGCGGCCCGCCTTCGTCAAGGACGGCACGGTGACCGCCGGTAACGCCAGCGGCATCAACGACGGCGCGGCCGCGGTCCTGTTGATGTCGGAGGCCGAGGCCGCGCGGCGCGGGATCGAACCGCTCGCGCGCATCGCGAGCTACGCGACCGCGGGGCTCGACCCGGCGATCATGGGCGTCGGGCCGATCCACGCCAGCCGCAAGGCGCTGGAGAAGGCGGGCTGGAAGGTGGGCGACCTCGACCTCGTCGAGGCCAACGAGGCCTTCGCGGCCCAGGCCTGCGCGGTCAACAAGGACATGGGCTGGGATCCCGACATCGTCAACGTGAACGGCGGCGCCATCGCCATCGGCCATCCGATCGGCGCCTCGGGGGCCCGGATCCTGAACACGCTTCTGTTCGAGATGAAGCGGCGCGGCGCGAGGAAGGGCCTGGCGACGCTCTGCATCGGCGGGGGCATGGGCGTCGCGATGTGCGTCGAGCGCGCCTGAGCGGAGCCTTGCGCAACTTTCTTGCGCAATGCGGAATGCGCGGCTAACGTTCTTGCGCAAGGGCATTTCCGGAGGAACGGATGGGACGGGTTGCACTGGTCACCGGGGGGTCGCGTGGCATCGGAGCGGCAATCTCGGTGGCGCTGAAGGCGGCGGGCTACAGTGTGGCGGCCAACTACGCCGGCAACGACGAGGCCGCGGCGAAGTTCACCGCCGAGACCGGCATTCCGGCGTGGAAATGGTCGGTCGCCGACTACGAGGCCTGCAAGGCCGGCCTTGCCGCGGTCGAGGCGGCGCTCGGCCCCGTCGAGGTGCTGGTGAACAACGCCGGCATCACCCGGGATGCCATGTTCCACAAGATGACGCCGCAGCAATGGCGCGAGGTGATCGACACCAACCTCACCGGGCTGTTCAACATGACCCATCCGGTCTGGCCGGGGATGCGCGACCGGAAGTTCGGGCGCGTGATCAACATCTCCTCGATCAACGGCCAGAAGGGCCAGGCGGGGCAGGCCAACTACTCGGCCGCCAAGGCGGGCGATCTCGGCTTCACCAAGGCGCTGGCGCAGGAAGGGGCGCGGGCGGGGATCACGGTCAACGCGATCTGCCCGGGCTACATCGCCACCGAGATGGTCCGCGCCATCGACGAGAAGGTGCTGAACGAGCGCATCATCCCGCAGATCCCGGTCGGCCGTCTGGGCGAACCCGAGGAGATCGCGCGGATCGTGGTGTTCCTCGCCTCGGACGAGGCGGGTTTCATCACCGGCTCGACGATCAGCGCCAACGGCGGGCAGTACTTCGTCTGACCCCGGCCGGGCGCGGCGCCCTGCGCGCCCGGGGCGCGGAGCCGGTGCTGCACCGGACGCAGGGTCCGGAGGGCGCGCCGCGGGTCGGCCGTCGCGGCCCGCCGCGGAGCCCGCGGGCATGAGCCGCACCCGCGCCACGGCGACCGGGTTCGCCGCCGTGCTTCTCTGGTCGCTGCTTGCGCTGCTGACGGTGCGCACCGCGCCGGTGCCGCCGTTCCTGCTGAACACGCTCAGCTTCGCGATCGGCGGGGCGCTGGGGCTGGGTTGGCTCGCCGCCACCGGCGGCTTCGCGGCGCTCGGCCGCGTGCCGCTCCGCGTCTATGCCTTCGGCACCGCAGGGCTTTTCGGCTATCACGCGCTCTATTTCTCGGCCCTGCGACTGGCGCCCGCGGCCGAGGCGGGCCTTGTCGCCTATCTCTGGCCGCTCCTGATTGTCGCGCTGTCGGGTCTTTTGCCCGGCGAGCGGCTGCGGCCCCTGCACCTGGCCGGGGCAGGCATGGCCTTTGCCGGGGCGGCGCTGATCGTGGCGCAGGGCGTCCCGGGGGTCGAGGGGCCGGCGCCGGCAGGCTATGCGCTTGCCTTCCTCTGCGCCCTCGTCTGGTCGGGCTATTCGGTGATCTCGCGCCGTCTGGGCGATGTGCCGACCGGCAGCGTGGCCGTGTTCTGCCTGGCGACGGCGGTGCTGTCGCTTCCCGTCCATCTGGCTGCCGAAAACACCCTCTGGCCGGCCTCGACCGCAGGCTGGGTGGCGGTGGCCCTGCTCGGGCTGGGCCCCGTGGGACTGGCCTTCTATCTGTGGGATGTGGGCGTCAAGCGCGGCGACATCCAGCTGCTCGGCACGGCGTCCTATGCAGCGCCGCTGGTCTCGACGCTGATCCTCGTCGCCGCCGGGGAGGCAGCGGCGACACCGCGCCTTCTGGCCGCCGCCCTGCTCATCGCCGGCGGCGCGCTGGTCGCGGCCCGGGGGGGGCGCGTCGGCCGGCTCAGGAATGGCTGAGCCGGTAGATCTCTTCCTTCAGCCTGAGTTTCTGTTTCTTCATCTCGGCGATTTCCAGCGCATCCATGCCGGGGCTCTTCTGGGCTTCCTCGACGAGCGTCGAGAGGGCCTCGTGCTTCTTGCGGAGCTCCTGCAGGTGCGACTCCAGCGACATGGGCGTTTCCTCCTCGCATGACGGCTGTGTGACAACAGCAAACCACAGCCGGCCGGTCCTGTCACGCCGAACCGTCGATCTTTCGCGGAAGTGAAACGATGCCGGCGGCGACTGGCCGACCGTTGCCTAGAAGGCCAGCGCCGCGGCGTCGCGCAGGATCGCCTCCGCCTCGGGCGTGTAGCCTTCGGCATCGCCCGCGTGCCGGTCGCCGCGGTGCAGGACAAGGGGGGCGCGCAGGTGGAAGGCGCCGCGCCCGCCCTTGCGCCCGCGCAGCAGGATCAGCCTGGCTGGTCGTCCCGCGCGCGGGGCGAGGGGCTTGACCTCGAGGCTGCCGATCCGCCCCGCGCAGGCGGCCAGAGCCACGGGCAGGGCCTCGCTGCGGGCGATCAGGGTAAGCGTGCCGCCGGGCACGAGCCGCCTTGCCCCGGCCCCGATCCAGTCGGCGAGCGGCCGCGCCGCGCCCCGCGCCGCCTCGCGCCCGGCGTCCGCGGCCGGGGTTCGGCCGGCGGCGGGGAAATAGGGCGGGTTCATCAGCACATGGTCGAAACTGCGCTGCCGCAGCGCCGGCGGCGGCGCGGCGATGTCGGCCTCGATCACCTCGAGCGCGACCCCCGCCGCCGCGGCGTTCCGGCGCGCGAGCTCGGCATAGGCCGGCTGCAGCTCGACCCCGGCAAGGGCCAGGCCGGGCACCCGCGCCGCAAGGCAAAGGCTCGCGGCACCCGCGCCGAGCCCGAGCTCCAGCACCCTCTCGCCCGGACGTGCCGGCACCGCGGCGGCAAGGAAGACGGCATCGATGCCCGCGCGAAATCCGTTGCGGGGCTGCACCAGCCGGAACCGGCCGCCGAGGAAGGCATCCCGGGTAAGCGCCCCGGGCGCGAGGGACTCAGGCGCCGTCGCCGACATCGATGCCGTTGTCGCGCAGGACGGCACGGGCGATGAACAGGTCGGCGTCGCGCACCATCAGCCGCCGCGGCAGGATGCCGATCGACCCTTCCAGAACGCTCATGTGGACGTCCATGGCGAAGGCCGCTATACCCTCGCCCTCGAGAAGGGCGGTGGCGAAGGCGATGACCGTGGGGTCGTTGGTGCGCAGGAGTTCCTTCATCCGCCCGAGGTAACGGCAGGCCCCGGCCTTGTCGAGCGATCCCATGGAAGTTCCGATGAGCGGCGACGAGGCGCGCGCGACACCGCAGGACGAACTGGCGCGGCTTCTGGCCGACGACATGGCCGCGGTGACCGCGACGATCCGCGCGCGGATGGCTTCGGAACATGCGCCGCGCATCCCCGAGGTCACGGCGCATCTGGTCGAGGCCGGGGGCAAGCGGCTGCGCCCTCTTCTCACGCTCGCCGCGGCGCGGATGCTCGGCTATGCGGGCGACCATCACATCCGGCTGGCGGCGACGGTCGAGTTCATCCACACCGCCACGCTGCTGCACGACGACGTGGTGGACGAAAGCACCCGCCGGCGCGGCCGGCCGACCGCCAACCTGCTGTGGGACAACAAGTCGTCGGTGCTGGTCGGCGACTACCTGTTCGCCCGGTCGTTCCAGCTGATGGTCGAGACCGGCTCGCTGCGGGTGCTCGACATCCTGGCGCAGGCGGCCGCGACCATCGCCGAGGGCGAGGTGCTGCAACTGACCGCGGCGCAGAACCTCGCGACCGACGAGGAGGTCTATCTCCGCGTGGTGCGCGGCAAGACCGCGGCGCTGTTCGCCGCGGCGGCCGAAGTGGGCGCCGTGATCGCCGGCGCGCCCGAGCCTGCGGTGCGCGCGCTCGCGGCCTACGGCGATGCGCTGGGCGTGGCCTTCCAGATGGCCGACGATCTTCTGGACTATGGCGGCGCCGCGGGGGTGATCGGCAAGAACACCGGCGACGATTTCCGCGAGGGCAAGGTCACCTTGCCGGTGATCCGCGCGGTGGCAGAGGCCGATGCCGGCGAGCGGGCGTTCTGGGAGCGCACGATCGGCCGGCGCGACCAGCGCCCCGGCGACCTCGAGGCAGCGCTTGCGCTGCTCGCCCGGCACGGCGCGCTCGAGGCGACGCGGGTCGAGGCGCTGGGCTGGGCGGGGCGGGCGCGCGACCACCTGGCCGGCCTGCCGGCGCACCCGATCCGCGATCTGCTGGCGGCGCTCGCAGGCGCGGCGGTGGACCGCATCCGCTGACGCCCGACCGCGGGCGGGGGCCCGGCCTTCCGGCCCCGTGCCGGGGCTCTGCCGATGGGGGGCGGTCCGGCGCGGAAGATGCGCCCCCCGGGCCCTGCGGCGGGTCGGTCAGGCCACCCACCAGCCGGGGTGCCGCGCGGCGAGCAGCGCCGCGGCGCGGTCGCGTGCGGCGGCATCGGGGAAGAGGCCGAAGCAGGTCGCGCCCGAGCCCGACATCCGCGCCAGCAGGCAGTCGGGCAGGGCGGCCAGGGCGGAGAGGACGGCGCCGATCTCGGGCGCGAGGCGCCGGGCGGGGGCCTCGAGGTCGTTGCGCGCCCCGGCCGCCCAGGCCGCCACCGCCGCCGGACCGCCGAAGGCCGGGATCGGCGGCAGGGGCGGGTTCTCGCGGGTCTCGAGCGCGGCGAACACGGCCGCGGTAGGCAGCGCGACACCCGGGTTGGCGAGCACGGGATGCACCGGGCAGGGGCCGGCAAAGGGATCGAGCACCTCGCCGATGCCCCGCATCCGTGCCGGCTGCGGCGCGGCAAGGCAGACCGGCACATCCGCGCCGAGGCGGGCAAGCTCCGGCGCGGGGGGCAGCGGCAGGCGCCAGAGCCGGGCCAGCGCGCGCAGCGCGGCGGCGGCGTCGGAGGAACCGCCGCCGAGCCCGGCGGCCACCGGAAGCCGCTTGTCGAGCGTGATTTCCGCGCCCCGGCCGGGGCCGAGCCCCTGCGCCGCGCGCAGCACCAGATTGTCGGGTCCGGTCGGCACCGCGGCGGCGAAGGGGCCGCTGACAGCGAGCGAGAGCGCGCGCGCCGGCCTGGCGGTCACACGGTCGGCGGCATCCGTCGCAAACACCACGAGGCTGTCGATCAGGTGATAGCCGTCGGGCCGTCGCCCGGTGACGTGGAGGGCAAGGTT
>CALDYW010000171.1 GCA_937944395.1 uncultured Paracoccaceae bacterium
GCTCGGTCTCAACGCCTTCACGCGCAATCTGGTCGAGGCGCGGCTCGCGTCGCTCGGGCTGGATCCGGGGCGCGTGGACGGCATCTTCGACGCCGACACGCGGCGGGCGATCCGGCGCTACCAGCGCGCGCGCGACCTGCCCGAGA
Source organism: uncultured Paracoccaceae bacterium (assembly GCA_937944395.1). Classification (GTDB taxonomy): domain Bacteria; phylum Pseudomonadota; class Alphaproteobacteria; order Rhodobacterales; family Rhodobacteraceae; genus CALDYW01. The sequence goes on from CALDYW010000171.1 coordinate 147, forward strand.
CCGGGTTCCTGACGCAGGCCACGATCGCGCGGCTTGTGGCCGACACGGTCGGGGTCGTCGGCGACAACTGACGGGCGCCGGCGGCAACGGCGGCGCCGGGCCTCCGCGCGGTCAGCCCTGCCGGGCCTTGTAGCGCTTCTGCGTCTTGTTGATCACATAGACGCGGCCCCTGCGGCGCACGATCTGGCAATCGCGGTGCCGCAGCTTGAGCGAGCGGAGCGAGTTGCGGACCTTCATCGGCCTTCTCCTTCACTGCGCCCGCCGGGGCGCCGGTTCCACGGTCCGCGCACGCCGGCGCGGGATGATCGGTTGCGCCGCAGGGCGCGGGTTTTCCGGGGTCGATCCCGGAGGCGATGGTGGGCGCGACAGGGATCGAACCTGTGACCCCTACGATGTCAACGTAGTGCTCTACCGCTGAGCTACGCGCCCGGCCGAAGCCCCGCCAGCACCCGGACAGGCCGAAGCCGCGGGCGGGCCGGCGCCGGTCAGCGGTCTATAGAGGGAGTCCGACGGCCGTTCAAGAGATTTTGGCCCGGCGCGATTCCGGTCTATAACGCGACGAACAGAGAGGAGACGCATGCCCCGCCCGTCCTACACGCTGCAACAGCCGCTCAGACGCCTGACCAGCGTGGTGTTTTCCTCGCCGCACTCCGGGCGCGACTATACCCCCCAGTTCCTGCGCCAGACGGTGCTCGACGAACGCGCGATCCGGTCCTCGGAGGATGCCTTCGTGGACCGGCTGTTCGCGGCCGCGCCCGGTTTCGGGGCGCCGCTTCTGGCCGCGAACGTGCCGCGTGCCTTCATCGACCTCAACCGGGCGCCGGAGGAGCTCGACCCCGCCCTCGTCGAGGGCGTGCCGAGGACGGCGCACAACCCGCGGATCACCTCGGGGCTCGGCGTGATCCCCCGGGTGGTGGCGAACGGGCGGATGATCTACCGCGGCAAGATCAGCCGGGCGGATGCCGAGCGGCGCATCGCCGACCACTGGCAGCCCTACCATAGCCGGCTGCGCCGGCTGATCGACGAAAGCCTCGGCGCCTTCGGCGAAGCGGTGCTGATCGACTGCCACTCGATGCCGCACGAGGCGATCGAGGGCATCAGCTGCGGCGCCGCCCCGCGCCCCGACGTGGTGCTGGGCGACCGTTTCGGCGCCGCGGCGGCGCCCGAGATCGTCGAGCGGGTGGAAGCCGCGTTCCGCGGCGCGGGGCTCAGGGTGGCGCGCAATGCGCCCTTCGCCGGGGCCTATATCGCCCAGGCCTACGGCCGTCCCTCGCGGCGCACCCATGTCGTGCAGGTCGAGATCGACCGCGCCCTCTACATGGACGAGCAGCGCATCGAGCCCTCGGCCGACTTCGAGGCCTTCGGCCGGCTGATGGCCAGCGTCGTGGCCGAGATCGCCGCGATCGGCCGGCCCGGCCAGGCTCGGCCGCTCGCCGCCGAATAGGCCCCGGTCTCGCGATCCCGCAGCGCGGATCGCGGCGCATGGTTCCCGCGCGCGCGGGGGAAGCGGCTTGCGGCCGCGATTCCGGTCCGCGGGGTTGGCCGATTTCCCGTGCGCGCGGGGGAAGCGGCCTAGCGCAGGGTGCGGCCCTTCACGATGGCATCGGGTCCGAACCGCGCCCGCACGCGGTCCACCGCCCGCTCGGCGGCGGCGCGCGCCGCGGCAGCGGGGTCGAGCAGATCGGCCGTCGCATCGGCGCGGCTGGCGTCGGTGAGGTCGGACAGGCCGACGCCGACCAGGCGGAAGGGCCCAGTCCCGGCGAGGTCGTCGAACAGGGCGCGGGCGGTGCGCCAGAGGCGGTCGGCGATCTGCGTCGGCTCGCGCAGGGTGGTCCGGCGGGTGATCAGCCGGTGATCGGACCGCTTCAGCTTCAGCGTGACGGTGCGGCCGGCCAGACCCTTCGCCTTGGCCCGGTCGGCCGCCTTCTCGGCCAGCCGCCAGATATGGCCCTCGATCAGGTCGCGGTCGGCGGTGTCCTCGGCCAGGGTGGTCTCGTTCGAGATGCTCTGCGGCCGCTCGTGGGGGCTGACGCGGCGCGAATCCTCGCCGCGGGCGAGGTGCCAGAGCCGTTCCGCCCCGGTGCCGAAGCGGCGCTGCAGGTCGGCCTTCTGCCAGCGGCGGAGGTCTCCGAGGGTCCTGATCCCGGCGGCCTCGAGGGCCTCCTGTCCGGCGGCGCCGACGCCCCAGAGCGCCCGCACCGGCAGGGGCGCGAGGAACCCGTCCGTCCCGGCGCGCGCGATCACCCGGAAGCCGCGCGGCTTGTCGAGGTCGGAGGCGAGCTTGGCGAGGAACTTGTTGTGCGACAGCCCGACCGAGACGGTGATGCCGAGCTCCGCCTCGACCGCGCGCGCGAGGCGCGCGAGCAGCACCGCCGGCGGCGCGCCGTGGAGCCGCAGGGTGCCGCCGAGGTCGAGGAAGGCCTCGTCGAGCGACAGCGGCTCGACCGCCGGGGTCAGCGCCTCCATCATCGCCCGGATCCGGGCCGAGACTTCGGCGTAGAGCGCCATGCGCGGGCGCACCACGGCCGCATCGGGGCAGAGGCGGAGCGCCTGGAACATCGGCATCGCCGACCGCACGCCCCGGATGCGGGCGATGTAGCAGGCGGTCGAGACCACGCCGCGCCGGCCGCCCCCGACGATCACGGGACGGTCGCGCAGCGACGGATCCTCGCGCTTCTCGACGCTGGCATAGAAGGCGTCGCAGTCGATATGCGCGATCGAAAGCTCGAACAGCTCGGGGTCCGACACGATCCGCAGCGACCGGCAGTCGGGGCAGCGCGGCGGCACGGCGGGCGCCTCGCGGATGCTCAGGCAGTCGCGGCAGAGCGTCGGCATGGCCGCAGTCTAGCAGAGCGCGGCCCGGGGCGGCGAGTGGCCAGCGGCAAGCGGCGCGCCGCGCTCAGCGGCAGTAGCTGCCCGAACGGTGGCGCGAGATGTCGAAATGGAAGTGGTTCTGGTGGAAACGGTCGGCCTCGGGGCCGAGCACCGTGCCGAAGGGCCCGCAGGCGCCGCGATGCAGGGCGCGCATGAGGGTGCGGTGCTGACGGTCGCGCCAGCCTTCCAGAACGGTGATCACCGCGCCGTTCTTCAGCCGAACCGCCGAGATGTCCACCGCCCGGCCGCGGCCGTGTTCCGAGATCTTGTTGCCTGCCTGGTTGTTGCGCGCCCGGCAGACGTAGGAGGCGGCGATGTCGAGGCCGGCGACGCCGCCGCCGAGGCGGCCGACCTCGGGCTTCAGCGTGCGATCGATCCAGCGCTTGAGCGCCAGCGCCGTTTCGCAATCGACCGTCGCGGGCTGGCTGAGACGCACGCCGTCGATCTCGGTCACCCGCACCGGACGCTCGATTCCGCAGCCGCGGATCCGTCCGGCGATGGGCGCGATGGTTTCGCCGCGGATTCCGGGGTCGCCGCAGAGCGCCCCGCGCCGGCCGGTGATCGCCCCGGGGTCGGGCTGGACCGGCACCATCGCCGCGGCGGCGACGACGTTGCGGCGGCGCAGGTTCTCGGGCCGGGGCTGGGGCCGGGGCGACCGCGCGACGGCGGCGGCGCTGGCCACCTGCACCACGGCAACGGCCGCCGCCGGATTGGTCGCGCGCTCGAGCGCCGCGGGGCGCGGGCGCGGCCGGACCGGTGCCACGGCGACGGCCGCCGGGGTCGCGGCCGCGGCGACCGGCGGCACCGCGACGGCCCCCGGCGTCTCCGAGGGGGCGGGCACCCCTCCGGGCGGAGCGGGCACCCCTCCGGGCGGTGCCGGGGTGCCGGGCGGCGGGGCCGGGCGGGGC
>CALDYW010000172.1 GCA_937944395.1 uncultured Paracoccaceae bacterium
CCCGAGGATATTTCCGGACCGGACATGGGAGGAAACGGGACAAGGCGGAGAAGGGCCCGACGTTCGGGGCAGCGGTGCCGGGCGCGGGACCCTCACCCTCGGTTCCTGCGGCCGATCCGCGGGCGCGACTGCGCGGAAGCCTGCGCCGGTCCGCGGCGATGCGGACGGCTCGCGCCGTCCCGCCCGGGACGCGCGACCGCGAGGCCGCGAGGCCGCGCCGAACCGGTGCATCGGGATCACCACCGACGACCCCGGCCGCCCGCCGTCCCGACCAGGGCGCCGTCCCGATACGGAGGGTCGCGCGATCGATGCGGGCGAGCCGCACCCGCTCGGCCGGAAGGGGCGCGCGGACGGCGGCGGGCCTCAGGTGCCCGACACCCGGGGTCCCGCCGGCGAGGGCGGCGCGATGGCTCGGGGCGCGCTCCTGCGCCGGCGGTGCGGCCGGCAGGCCGCAGGGAAGGGCGGCGGCGGGGGCGAAGGCGGCGGCCCGGGTCCATCGGCGGTCCCTCCTGCCCGGGCCGGGAAGGCGCGCGGGCCGGGCGGTCGCGGGGGCCGCACGCAAGGGTGAGACGCCGCGCGCGGACGGCTCAGCCCGCGTCGGTGCGTCCGCGCCGGTCGGACCGGAGGTTGGCGTAGAGCACATGGTTGCGCCAGCGCCCGCCGATCTGCAGGTAGCTCTGCGCCACGCCTTCGTACTTGAAGCCGGTCCGCTCCAGCACGGCGCGGCTGGCGGCGTTCTCGGGCAGGCAGGCGGCCTCGATCCGGCTCAGGTCCATCTCGGCGAAGGCATGGTGGACGACCGCCCGGATCGCCTCGGTCATGTAGCCCTTGCGGGCGAACTGGGCACCGATCCAGTAGCCCAGCGTGCCGGCCTGCGCCGGACCCCGGCGGACGTTGTCGAGCGTGATGGCCCCGATCAGCGCCTGATCCTCGCGCCGGATGAGGAACAGCGGCAGCGCGGTGCCCTGCGCGGCCGCGCGCGCGGCCCAGTAGACGCGGTTGGTGAACGCCCGGCGCGAGAGGTGCTCCACCGACCAGGCGGGTTCCCACGGGGTAAGGAAATCCGCACTCTCGCGCCGCAGCGTGGTCCAGTCGCGGAAGTCGGCATGTTCGGGCAGGCGCAGCGTCAGCCGCTCGGTGGCCAGCGCGACGCGCCGCCGGCGCAACAGCATCAGGCGGCGAGCCTTTCGCTCAGAGCCGCCAGTCCCGGCGCATGGCCCGCCGGCCCGTAGAGCGCGAGCGCCGCGGCGCCGGCCGTGGCCAGGCGGCCGGCGAAGTCGGCCACCTCCCGGCGGCTGACCGCCTCGATCCGTGCCACGGTCTCGGCCAGCGTCGGCACCCGCCCCCAGACCCCGACGAGCCGCGCCAGCCGCTCGGCCCGCGACGAAGGGCTCTCGAGCCCCATGAGCAGCCCGGCCTTCATCTGCGCCCGGGCGCGGGCGACCTCGGCCTCGGTCAGGTCGCTTGCCGCCCGGCGCATCTCGTCCACGGTCAGATGCGCGAGCGCCGCGATGTCCTCGGCGCTTGTGCCGGCGTAGATCGTGATCATGCCGGTATCCGCCCAGGCCCCGGCCTGCGCGAAGATCGAATAGCACAGGCCGCGCTTCTCGCGCGCCTCCTGGAACAGCCGCGACGACATGCCCCCGCCCAGGGCCTGGGCATAGATCTGCGCGGTGAAGAAGTCGGGGGCGCAAAGACCCGGTGCCTCGAACCCCATCGCGAAATGGACCTGCTCGAGCGCCTTCAGCTCGCGCCGCTCGCCGGGGCGGAAGCGGGCGGGCTCGGGCGCCGCCGGCGCCCGCGGGGCGAGATGGCCGAACAGCGCCTCGGCCTGGGCGATGATCGCCTCGGGGTCCACCGCACCCGCCGCCGCCAGGATCAGCCGCTCGGGCCCGTAGTGGGTGGCGACGAAGCGGCGCAGGTCGGGGCGCTGGAAGGCCGACACCCGATCCTCCGGCCCGAGGATGGACCGGCCCATCGGCTGGTCGGGGAACGCGGTCTCCTGCAGCCAGTCGAAGATGATGTCGTCGGGCGTGTCCTGTGCCTGGCCGATCTCCTGCAGGATCACCCCGCGCTCGACCTCGATCTCGCTTTCGTCGAACACGGGATTGAGCACGATGTCGGCCACGACGTCGAGCGCGCGCGGCGCGTCGGGCCCGAGCACCCGGGCGTAATAGGCGGTGGTCTCGCGCCCGGTGTAGGCGTTGATGTAGCCGCCGACGTCCTCGATCTCCTCGGCGATCCTCAGCGCCGAGCGCCGCTCGGTTCCCTTGAAGGCCATGTGCTCGAGGAAATGGGCGATCCCGTTCTCCTCGGGCCGCTCGTGGCGGCCGCCGGCCTGGACCCAGACGCCGATCGCGGCCGATTCGAGGCCGGGCATCGGCTCGGTCACGATCCGCATCCCGTTCGACAGGCTGTGGAGGGTCACGCTCACCCTGCGCGTCGCTCCCTGATCAGGGTCTTGAGGGCGGACAGGTCGTTCTCGACCTCGGTCACCCGCTCCGGGCGCTCATACAGATCGGCCATCCGCTTGGGAAGGGGGGGGCGCAGGCCCGTCGCCTCGGCCACGGCGTCGGGAAACTTCGCCGGATGCGCGGTGGCCAGCGTGACCATCGGCACGACGCCGAGGAAGCCTTCGGCCACATGCACGCCCACCGCCGTATGCGGGCAGATCAGCGCGCCCGTCCCGGCGTGGATCCGGGCGATCGCCGCCCGCGTCTCGGCCTCGGAGGCGCGCCCCGAGGCATAGGTCTCGCGCAGGACCGCCAGCGCATCCTCCGGCAGCCGGAAGCCGCCCGAGGCCCGCAGTTCGTCCATCAGCGCCGCGACGGCGGCGCCATCGCGGCCGAGCGCCAGCCAGAGCGCGCGCTCGAAGTTCGAGGCCACCTGGATGTCCATCGACGGGCTGATCGTGGGGGCGACACCGGCCACCCGGTATTCGCCGCTGGTCAGGCATCGGTGCAGGATGTCGTTGCGGTTGGTGGCGACGACGAGCCGCGCGATCGGAACCCCCATCTGCCGGGCCACCGCGCCGGCGAAGACATCGCCGAAATTGCCCGTGGGCACCGCGAAGGAGACCGCCCGCCACGGCGCGCCGAGGCTGACCGCGGCGGTGACGAAATAGACCGTCTGTGCCAGCACCCGCGCCCAGTTGATCGAGTTCACCGCCGCGAGCCCCACCTCGTCGCGGAAGGCGTGGTCGTTGAACAGGTCCTTCACGCGCGCCTGGCAGTCGTCGAAGTCGCCATTGAGCGCCAGGGCATGGACGTTTCCCTCGGTCACGGTGGTCATCTGCCGCCGCTGCACCTCGGAAACGCGGCCGGCCGGGAAGAGGATGAACACGTCCACGCCGGGCAGCCCGCGGAAGGCCTCGATCGCCGCCGATCCGGTGTCGCCCGACGTGGCGCCGATGATGGTGATGCGCTCGCCCGTGCGCGCCAGCGCCAGCCGGAACAGCTGGCCGATCAGCTGCATCGCGAAGTCCTTGAACGCAAGCGTCGGACCGTGGAAGAGTTCGAGCAGGAAATGGTTGGCCCCGATCTGCACGAGGGGGGCGCGCGCGGCATGGCCGAAGCCCGCATAGGCGTGCGCGATCGCGCCCCTGACCTCGTCCTCGCCGAAGGCCTCGCTCAGGAACGGACGGATCACCCGCCAGGCGGCTTCCTCGTAGTCGAGGCCCGCGAGCGCGGCGATCTCGGCCCCGGGCAGGACCGGCACCGCCTCGGGCAGGTAGAGCCCGCCGTCGCGCGCGAGGCCCGCGCGCATCGCACCGGCGAAGTCGAGCGCGGGCGCCGCCCCGCGGGTGGAGATGTAGCGCATGGGTCCGTCCCTGCCCAGGCCGTCAGGCCGTTTCCCGCCTGATACGCAGGATCAGGAAGGCTGTCATCCCCAGCCAGACCGCCGCCAGCGCGAACCAGGTGATGGCATATTGGCGGTGATCGTTCGGAATGCCCGCGGTATCGACCGGCAGCGGCCGCGCCGGCGGCGCCGCCTCGTCGCTCGCGCGCAGGACGACCAGCACGGGATCGGTGCCCAGCGCGGCAGCCAGCGCCGGCACGTCGCGGGCAAACCACAGCCCGTCGGCCGCGTCGGGCGGGGGCGTGAAGCGGTCGGCCTCGGCGGGCCAGTGCAGGTTGCCCTCGATGCGTGCCGGTCCCGGCGGGCGCGCGTCCTGCCGCCGCGCCTCGGGCAGGAAGCCGCGATCGACCAGGATGCGCTGGCCGTCCTCGGTCAGGAACGGCGTGATCAGGCGGTATCCCGGCCCGAGGCCGCGGGGGCTGGCCAGGACCAGCGCCTCGCCCGGCAGGAAGGTGCCCGCCACGGCGACCGGCAGGTAGCGGTCGGCCTCGGGGTCGGGCACCGCAGGCAGGGGCTCGGGCGGGGCGACGATGCGTGCCGAGATGTCCGCCAGCATCGCCTCCTTCCAGGCCAGCCGCTGGAGCTGCCAGACGCCGAGCGCCACGAGGATCGCGGCGCCCGAGAGCCCGAGAAGCAGCGGAAAGACCAGCCGGCGCATCGCGCCTCCCGCAGCTGCGGCCGGCGGAGCGGCGCGCCCCCGCGGCCGGCCGGCGTCAGAAGCCGATGCCCCAGAGGTAGACGGCACCGAACAGGAACAGCCACACCACGTCCACGAAGTGCCAGTACCAGGCCGCCGCCTCGAAACCGATGTGCTTCTCGGCGGTGAAGTGCCCGGCCCGCACCCTGAACCAGCACACGATCAGGAAGATCGTGCCGATGATCACGTGCGCGCCGTGGAAGCCGGTGGCCATGAAGAAGTTCGAGAAGAACTTGTCCTGCCCGAAGGTCCAGTCCTGCGCGACGATCAGATACCAGTATTCGTAGGCCTGCAGGGCGGTGAAGGCGATGCCGAGCAGGATGCCGATCCCGAGGCCGAGCTCCACGTCGCGCCGCGGCCCGCCGTGCACCAGGGCATGGTGCGCCCAGGTCACCGCACAGCCCGACAGCAGCAGGATCAGAGTGTTGATCAGCGGGATGTGGAAGACGTCGAGCTGGTAGAACTCCGGCGGGACGTATTCCGACCCGGGATAGGTGTTCATCGGGTAGAGCGCGTGCTTGAAGAAGCTCCAGAACCAGGCCGAGAAGAACATCACCTCGGACATGATGAACAGGATGAATCCGTAGCGCAGCCCCAGGCGCACCACCGGGGTATGGTCGCCCGCGCGGCTCTCGCGGATCACGTCCGACCACCAGGCGACCATCACGTAGATCACGCCGGCAAGCCCGGCGAGGAACATCCAGGGCCCGTTGTCGTGCATCCACAGCACGGCGCCGAACAGCATGGTGAACCCGCTGACCGCACCGATGAAGGGCCAGATCGAGGGATTGATGATGTGGTAGTCGTGGTCCTTGGCGTGCGCCATCTTGGTCCCCCGTGCTCAGTTGACCGCGCCCGCTTCCGTGCCGGCGGCGGCAAGCGCCGCGGTCTCGGGCAGGTCGGTCCGATGGAAGGTGTAGGACAGCGTGATGTGGTTCACGAACCGTCCGTCCGGATCCCGCACGATGGCGGGATCGATGTAGAAGGTGACCGGCATCATCACCGTCTCGCCTGGGGCGAGCACCTGCTCGGTGAAGCAGAAGCAGTCGATCTTGGTGAAGAAGCCCCCCGCGGCGAAGGGCGTGACATTGAAGCTCGCGGTTCCCGCGACCGGCACCGCGGTCGGGTTCGTCGCCTCGTAGAAGGCCAGGCCGACCTCGCCGATCCGCAGCTCCATCTCGCGTCGCACGGGGCGGAACTGCCAGGGCATCCCCGCGGCAAGGCTGGCGTCGAAGCGCACGGTCACGGTGCGGTCCAGCACCTGTCCCGGTGCCGCCGAGGCGCGCGCCGTCGTGCCGCCGTAGCCGGTCACCCGGCAGAACAGGTCGTAGAGGGGAACCGCGGCGAATCCCATCGCCCCCATGAAGGCGACCACCGCCAGCGTCGCCACGAGCGTCTGGGTGCGGTCGCTGAGACGGCGGAAGCGGGCGATCACGGCCGGACCTCCGCCTGCGGCAGGATGCTCGCGCGCGGCTGGTGGTCGTAGCCCTCGACCAGGCCGCCGCCGGAGATCTTGACCACGGTGATGGCGAACACGAGGGCCGCGAAGCCCGCAAGCGCCAGGCTGACGCCGAGGTTCCGCCCCAGGCGGCGACGATGCAGTTCGTGTTCGGGCCGGAAGGCCATCAGAAGCCTCCCAGCGCAGCCAGGGCGCGGTCGGCGAGCAGCGCGCCGAACAGCAGGAACAGGTAGAGCAGCGAGAAGCGGAAGAACCGCTTCTCCGCGGCGTAGCCATCGGCCTCGGCGGCGGCCTCGTCGCGGCGCCAGATCGTCCAGGCGCCCCGCAGGAACAGCGCGTTCAGCACCACAGCCGCGGCCAGGAACACCGGCCCGCCCAGCCCGAGCGCCGCAGCCCCCGCCGCCACCGCCGCCAGCGCGACGGTATAGGCCAGAACCTGCGCCCGGGTCGCGCGGCGGCCGTGGGTCACGGTCAGCATCGGCACCCCGGCGCGGGAATAGTCGTCCTTCATGAACAGCGCCAGCGCCCAGAAATGCGGCGGCGTCCAGAAGAAGATGAGTGCGAACATCAGGACCGCCTCGAGGCCCACCGAACCGGTTGCCGCGGCCCAGCCGATCATCGGCGGAAATGCCCCCGCCGCCCCCCCGATCACGATGTTCTGCGGCGTCGCCCGCTTCAGCCACATCGTGTAGATCACCGCGTAGAAGAAGATCGTGAAGGCCAGCAGCCCCGCCGCCACCGGATTCGTCGTCAGCCCCAGCATGACGACCGACAGCCCCGACAGCCCCACCCCGAGCGCCAGTGCCGAGCCCGGCTCGATCCGGCCGGCGGGAACCGGCCGGCCGCGGGTGCGCCGCATCACCGCGTCGATGTCGGCGTCCCACCACATGTTGAGCGCGCCCGAGGCGCCTGCACCCAGCGCGATGAACAGGATCGCCGCGAAGCCGATCACCGGATGCACCCCCGCCGGCGCCACGGCCAGACCGACGAAGGCCGTGAAGACGACGAGAGACATCACCCGCGGCTTGAGCAGCAGCACATAGTCGCCGAAACCGGCTTCCCGCGGCTGGCTTCCGGCGCCGAGGTCTGCGCTGAGGTCGGTCATTGCGTGTCTCTCCCCCCGGCCCTCCGGCTGCGGCGCGGGTGCACCTGCGCCGGGATCAGTCGTTGCGTGCCAGCGTCAGCGGGGCCGGCCGGCCGGCAAAGACCTCGGCCGCGCTCTCCAGCCAGATCTGGAAGTCCTCGGGCGTCACCGCCTTGACCGTGATCGGCATGAACGCGTGGTCCTTGCCGCAGAGTTCCGAGCACTGGCCGAAGTAGGTACCTTCCATTCCCGGCTCGACCTCGAACCAGAGATCGGCAAGCCGGCCGGGGATGCCGTCCTGCTTCACCCCGAAGGCCGGAATGGTCCACGAATGGATCACGTCGGCCGCGGTGACCTGCACCAGGATCTTCGCCCCGGTGGGCACCACCATCGCCGTGTCGGTGGCCAGCCGGAATTCCGCGGCGGTGTAACCGGCGTCCTCGAGCTCGGCCACCACCTCGGGCGTCAGCTGCTGGCTGCCGCCCCCGATCATGAAGCTGTCGAAGGCCAGGCCGTGGTCGGGGTATTCGTAGCTCCAGAACCACTGATGCCCGGTGACCTTCACCACCAGGTCCGGCCGCTCGGGCATGATCTGCTGCTTGAACAGAACCGGCAGCGAGAACGACCCGATCACCACGAGGATCATCACCGGAATGATCGTCCAGGCCACCTCGAGCGGCGAGTTGTGCGTGAACCGCGCCGGGTTCGGATTGGCCCTGCGGTTGTAGCGCAGGATCACCACCGCCAGCAGCAGCAGCACGAAGGCCGAGATCGCCGCGATGATCACCAGAAGGAAGCTGTCGAGCCACACGATATCGTGCTTCAGCGAGGTCGCGGAAGGCTGAAATCCCATCCCCGCCGGCGCCGGCGCGCCGATCACCGGCAGGTCGGCGGGCAGCGTCTGGGCAACGGCCGGAAGACTGGCCGACCAGGCGGCGACGGCGGCGGCGGCAGCGGCCACGGCGGTTGTGCGGGGAAGAAGGCGCATGGCGGTTCCCTGTTCTTCTTGCCGGCCGGACCCGGCCGGCGCTTCCGGAACGTCCCAAGGCGCGCCCCGGTTGTCACTCGACCCTGTGAAAACCATATTGCACCGGGCAGGACAAGCCGATGCGTTGCGTCAAACGGACGCTCGGCCCGTCCCGGGCGTGTTCCGGCGGCAGGGCCGGCGCGCCGGCCCCCGGCCCTGCAACCACCCGGAGTTCCCGATGTCCGACACGTCCTTCCGCCCGTTCGACACCCTGCTCGACGAGGGGCGGGCGCTCCGCATCCTGCGCGAGGCCACTGCCGGGGCGGAGGACGGCGAACTGTTCCTCGAGCGGCGCCGCTCCGAGGCGCTGAGCTTCGACGACGGCCGCATCCGCAGCGCAAGCTACGACGCCTCCGAGGGCTTCGGCCTGCGCGCGGTGCGCGGGGAAACCGCCGGCTATGCCCATTCCACCGAGATCTCGGAACGCGCGCTTCTGCGCGCGGCCGAGACGGCGCGGCTCGCGGTCGGCGCGGGGGGCGGCAGGCTGGCTCTGCCGCCCGCGGCCACCAACCGCCGCCTCTACGAGGATGCCGACCCGACGGCCGGCATTCCCTTCGCCCGGCGGGTCGAGACCCTGCGCGAGATCGACGCCTACGCGCGCGCGCTCGACCGCCGGGTGGTGCAGGTCACGGCGACGCTGTCCGCCTCGCTGCAGGAGGTCGAGATCCTGCGGCCCGAAGGCACCCGAATCGCCGATGTCCGGCCGATGGCGCGGCTCAACGTCAGCGTGATCGTCGAGGAGAACGGCCGGCGCGAGCAGGGCGGCTCGGGCGGCGGTGGCCGGCATGGCATCGAGCGGCTGATCGATCCCGCACACTGGCAGGCCGAGGTCGCCGAGGCGCTGCGGATCGCGCTGGTGAATCTCGGCGCCGAAGCCGCACCCGCGGGCGTCATGGACGTGGTCCTCGGCCCCGGCTGGCCGGGCGTGCTGCTGCACGAGGCGGTCGGCCACGGGCTCGAGGGCGACTTCAACCGCAAGGGCACCTCGGCCTTCGCCGGGCTCATGGGAACCCGCGTGGCCGCCCCCGGGGTGACCGTGGTCGACGACGGCACGCTCGAGGGCCGCCGCGGGTCGATCACCATCGACGACGAGGGCACGCCCTCGGGGCGCACCGTGCTGATCGAGGACGGCATCCTCGTGGGCTACCTGCAGGACCGGCAGAACGCCCGCCTGATGGGGGTGCGCCCAACCGGCAACGGCCGGCGCGAGAGCTTCGCGCACATCCCGATGCCGCGGATGACCAATACCGTGATGCTGTCGGGGCGCGACGATCCCGCCGCCATCCTCGCCGGCCTCGAGGACGGGATCTACGCGGTCGGCTTCGGCGGCGGGCAGGTGGACATCACCAACGGCAAGTTCGTGTTCTCCTGCACCGAGGCCTACCGGGTGAAGGGCGGCCGGGTCGGCGCCGCGATCAAAGGCGCCACGCTGATCGGCGACGGGCCGACCGCGCTGCGCCGCATCCGCGCCATCGGCAGCGACATGGCGCTCGACCCCGGCATCGGCAGTTGCGGGAAGGCCGGGCAATGGGTTCCCGTGGGCGTGGGCCAGCCGACCCTGCTGATCGGCGGGCTGACGGTCGGCGGCAGCGCGGCGTGAGCCTCTGGCGCAGTCGGCCCGGCCTGCCGCGGCCGGGCGACTGGTTGCCGGCGCTGGCGGCGGCCGCGGCGGTGCCCGTGGCCCTCGGCCTGGCGACGCTCGCGCTTGCGACGGGCCTGGGGCTGCTGCCGGTCCGGCCGGCGCCGGAGACGCTGATCGCACTGCATCTGGCCGGCGCGGCGCTGGTGCTCTCGCCGGCCTTCGCATGGGTCGGCTTCGCCGCCTTCCTGCCCCTCGCGGCGGCGCTCGCGCGGGCGGGCTGGCTGGGAACGGTGCCGGCGCTCGCGGCCGGGGCGCTGGCGGGCGCGCTCGCCGCGAAGCTGCTCGGCGGCACCTCGGCGGCGGTCACGGCGGGCTATGGTGCCGCCGCCGCCGGCATCTTCCGTGCCGTGCTGCGCCGGCGCCGGCCCGACCTCTTCGACCGGCCCTGACGGCCCGGATCCGTTTACCGCGCGTTAAGCCTCGGGGTGCTAGGGATTCGCCCGTGATCAGGCGGAGCCGGCGGGTCCAAGGATGTTTTCTTCCCCACCCCCCCTCGCACCACCCACCACGGAAGAAGATGCTCTCCGCTGGCTCCGCCTGGTCCGATCGCCCCGCGTGGGGCCCGTCACCTTCTTCCGGCTCCTGGCCGAGCACGGCTCGGCCGCCGCGGCGCTTGCGGCGCTGCCGGGAATCGCCCGCGCCGCCGGCGTGGACGACTACCGGCCCTGCCCCGATTCCGCAGCCCGCGCCGAGATCGAGGCCGCACAGCGCGCCGGCGCCCGGCTCGTCGCCTTCGGCAGCGCCGCCTATCCCCCGGCACTGGCCGCGATCCCCGACCCGCCGCCGGTTCTCTGGGTCAAGGGGCGGGCCGACCTCTTCGCTGCCCCCGCCGTGGCGATCGTCGGTGCGCGCAATGCCTCGAGCCTCGGGCTGCGCATGGCCCGGGCGCTCGCGCGCGACCTCGGGGCCGCCGGCTGGGCGGTGGTCTCCGGCCTCGCCCGCGGAATCGACGCCGCCGCGCACGAGGCCGCCCTTCCCGCCGGCACGCTGGCCGTGCTCGCCGGCGGGATCGACGTGATCACTCCCCCCGAGAATGCCGCCCTGGCGGCGCGGATCGCCGCCGAGGGCGCGCTCGTCTCGGAACAGCCCGCGGGACTCGAACCGCAGGCAAGGCACTTTCCCCGCCGCAACCGGATCGTCTCGGGCCTCGCACGCGCCGTTGTCGTGGTCGAGGCGGCGGCGCACTCGGGCAGCCTGATCACCGCGCGCGCCGCCCTCGACCAGGGGCGCGAGGTCATGGCCGTGCCCGGCCACCCGATGGATGCCCGCGCCGCCGGCGGCAACCTGCTGATCCGCGACGGCGCCACGCTGGTGCGCAATGCCGCCGATGTGCTGTCGGCGCTTGCCGGGGTCGCGGGCGACGCAGGGGCGCGCAACGCGCCGGCAGCCGCCGATCCGGCCGGGGCGGCCGCGCACCGCAGCGCCGCCCCGCCCCGGTCTGGCGCAGCGGCGTGCCCGGACACGGCCGGAACGGCCCGGGACGGCACCCTCGCCGGGGTGTCTGACACGCGCCGCCTGCCGCAGCCTGCCGCCCGCCCCGCCGCCCCGGCCCCCGCTTCCGGCGCTCCGGGTGCGGCGGCGGCGGCCGACGCCGCGCCCCTGCCGGCGCGGATCCTCGCCCTCCTCGGCACCGCACCGGTTGCCGAGGACCAGCTCCTGCGTGACCTGCGGCTGCGCGCCGAGGAGATCGCCCCCGACCTGCTCGCGCTCGAGCTCGAAGGCCTGGTCGAGCGTCGCCCCGGCGGCCTGGTCGCCCGGCGGGCCTGATACCCGGCCCCGGCCGCGGATCCCGGAGGCGGAAGGTGCGGCCGATGGCGGCACCCTGCCCGCCGCCCCGGCCCCCTGCCTCGCCGGCTCCGGGTGCAACGCGCCATCGGGACCGCAGCCGTGGCGCCCGGCCCGGACCTGCGCCGCGCGCAGCGGCGGGCCGAGAGCGAGCCCGGGCAGGGAAGCCCCGCGCGCGCCGGCCCCGCGCGGGCCGGCCCCCAGCCCGGCCCGTGCGGCGCCGCACCCGCGGGCCTTTGGTCGCCCGCGCCGGGGCCCATCGCCCCATGCGGAAGAACGGCTGGAAGGAAACCGGCCCGAGGCCGGCGAGGCGCCGCGGGGCCCCCGCCCCCCGCCGAACCGGGGCCGGCGCCGGCAACCCGGCTCTGGCGGAACGCCGCCGGTGATCGCCGCGGGCTCTCCGGGCAGCCTACGGCCGGGGCACACCCTGTCCGTTGGCGTTCCGCCCGGACCGTGGGGCTTCCCCGGATCTTCCTGCCCGGGCAGGAACCATCGGGATCGGCGCGATCCGTCGCCCCCCGCCGCCTTCCCTTGCCGCCTTCCCTTGCCGCCACCGGCACCCGGTGCCGCCGCCGCCCGGTGCCGCGCGATCCGGGCCTGCGACCGATCCGGCGGCGCCAAGGCCGGCGCGCCCGCCCCGACAGCGCCTTCCTGCCGCGGCGGCCCGCATCGCACCCGGCCGGCCGTCGCGCAGCTGCCCCGCCCCCGCGCCCCGACCTGGCGGCACGGGGCATCGGCCGGAGCGGTCGCCCACCGGGTCCGCCCGACCGGAACGCAGCGTCTCCGCCGGCCGCGGAGCGGGGAGCCCGCGCGGCCGCGGCGGTCCCCGGCCGGCCTCGATTGACATTCCCGCCGCGACCGCTCCATCCTGAGCTGCCCGGGCCCGCCCGGCGCGCTCGGAAAGGTTCCCCATGCCCGTCGTCGTCGTCGAATCCCCGGCCAAGGCCAGGACGATCGAGAAATACCTCGGGCCGGGCTACCGGGTTCTGGCCTCCTACGGCCATGTGCGCGACCTGCCGGCGAAGGACGGTTCGGTGGACCCCGAGCACGGCTTCGCGATGCGGTGGGAGATCGCGCCCGAGAGCCGCAAGCACGTGAAGGCGATCGCCGACGCGCTGAAGGAAGATGACTCGCTGATCCTCGCCACCGACCCCGACCGCGAGGGCGAGGCGATCAGCTGGCACCTCTCCGAGGTGCTGGCCGAGCGCAGGGCGATCCGCAAGTCCACCGCCGTGAGCCGCGTCGTGTTCAACGCGATCACCCGGAGCGCCGTCACCGAGGCGATGAAGGCCCCCCGCGCCGTCGATGCGCCGCTGGTCGAGGCCTATCTGGCGCGCCGCGCGCTCGACTACCTCGTCGGCTTCAACCTCTCGCCCGTGCTCTGGCGGAAACTGCCGGGGGCGCGTTCGGCGGGGCGGGTGCAGTCGGTCTGCCTGCGCCTCATCGTCGAGCGCGAGATGGAGATCGAGGCCTTCCGCGCCCGCGAGTACTGGACGGTCTCGGCCCTTCTGGCGACACCGCGCGGCCAGACCTACACCGCGCGTCTGACGCAGCTCGGTGGGCGGAAACTGGACAGATACGACATCGCCACCGCCGAGGCGGCCGAAATCGCGGTTCAGGCGATCACATCGCGGACATTGACGGTGACATCGGTCGACTCGCGGCCGGTCCAGCGCAACCCCGCCCCGCCGTTCATGACCTCGACGCTGCAGCAGGAGGCAAGCCGCAAGTTCGGAATGGGCGCGCGGGCCACGATGCAGGCCGCGCAGCGGCTCTACGAGGCGGGTCACATCACCTACATGCGCACCGACGGGATCGACATGGCGCCCGAGGCGGTGACGGCGGCGCGGGCGGCGGTGACCGAGTTCTTCGGCGCCGCCTATGTTCCCGACAGCCCGCGGATGTACCGCAACAAGGCGAAGAACGCCCAGGAGGCGCACGAGTGCATCCGGCCGACCGACATGTTCGCCCGGCCCGACCGGCTTCGGATCGCCGATGCCGACCAGCGCCGCCTCTACGAACTGATCTGGAAGCGGACCCTCGCCTGCCAGATGGCTTCGGCGCGGCTCGAGCGTACCACGGTCGAGGTCGGCTCGGCCGACGGGCAGGTCGGGCTCAGGGCGACCGGGCAGGTGGTGCTCTTCGACGGGTTCCTGCGGGTCTACGAGGAGGGGCGCGACGACCCCGGCCCCGGCGAGGAAGGCACCGAGGGCGAGGACGAGGCGCGCCTGCCGCAGATCGCCGCCGGCGAGCCGGCCGAGAAGCGCGCGGTCACGCCCGAGCAGCACTTCACCCAGCCGCCGCCGCGCTATACCGAGGCGACCCTCGTCAAGCGGATGGAGGAGCTCGGGATCGGCCGGCCCTCGACCTATGCCTCGATCGTCGCCACGATCCAGGAGCGCGAATACGTCCGCAAGGAAAGGAACCGCCTGATCCCCGAGGACAAGGGGCGGCTGGTGACCGCGTTCCTCGTCACCTATTTCCGGCGCTACGTCGAATACGACTTCACCGCCGACCTGGAGGATCAGCTCGACGACATCTCCGCCGGCAACCGCGACTGGAAGGACGTGCTCGACCGCTTCTGGCGCGACTTCTCGGCCGCACTCGGCGAGACCGCCGACCTCAGGATCGGCGAGGTTCTGGAGAAGATCGACGAGGTCCTGGCCCCGCACCTCTACCCGCCCCGCCCCGACGGCGGCGACCCGCGGCTGTGCCCGAGCTGCGGCGTCGGGCGGCTCGGGCTGCGCACGGCGCGCTCGGGGGGCGCCTTCATCGGCTGCTCGAACTATCCCGCCTGCCGCTACACCCGCCCGCTGTCGGCCCCGAACGACGAAGAGCCCGCGACGGCCGACCGCGTGCTCGGCACCGACGGCGGCGTGCCGATCCTGCTGCGGACGGGCCGTTTCGGGCCCTATGTCCAGCGCGGCGAGGCGACCGCCGGGGTTCCCAAGCCGCCGCGGGCCTCGCTGCCGAAGGGCTGGGACCCCGCGACGCTGACGCTCGAACGGGCGCGCGCCCTGCTCGCCCTGCCGCGGATCGTCGGCACCCACCCGGCCGACGGCGCGCCGGTCGAGGCCGGGATCGGCCGCTACGGGCCCTATGTCCGGCACGGCGCGACCTACGCCAACCTTCCCGATGCGGAAGAGGTCTTCACCATCGGCATGAACCGCGCGGTCGAGGTGCTGGCGGCGAAGGCCGCGGGCGGCCGTGGCGGCGGGCGCGGCCGGACGGCGGCGGAACCCCTTGCGACGCTCGGCGAGCATCCCGAGGGCGGCGCGGTGGTGCTGATGCCCGGCCGCTACGGCCCCTACGTCAACTGGGGCAAGGTGAACGCCAGCCTGCCGAAGGACCTCGCGCCCGAGGCGCTGACGCTCGAGGCGGCGCTCGAGCTGATCGCCGCCCGCGCATCCGGAAGCCGCACCCGAGGCGCCGGGAGCCGCAGCACAGCCGGCCGGGTCGCCCGCGCCGCCGGCAAGGGCAAGGCGGCCGAGGACAAGGGCAAGGCGGCCGCCGGCAAGGGCGAGACAGCCGCCGGCAAGGGCAAGGCGGCCGGCGCGGCGGCGGCGAAGACGACCGCCGCAAGGCGCAGGCGCGGCGGCGCCGAGGGGACGGCGGCGGATCCGGCCCCGGATGCGCACAGCGCGGCGGCCAGGGCCGCCCCGGTGCCGTCGCGCCGCCGGGCGCCAACCGCAGGCGGATGACCGCCGCCGGCGGCGTCGGTGCTGCAGCGGTTGCAATCTTCCGCGACAGCTGTCAGCAACTCGGATCGCGGGTCCGCGCTTGCCGCAACCGCGGCGGCGGGGGGGAGCTGCGGAGCACGAGAATGACGACGATCCTGATCCATTGCGGCATGCCCAAGACGGGCACGACCGTGCTGCAGAGGACGCTGTCGCGGTCCTCGGACGATCTTCTCGGCGAGGGCGTGCTCTACCCCAGGACGGGGCGGGGCGGATCCGCCCATCACCTCCTCGCGGCCGTCCTGCGCGAGGGCGACCGCGCCGAGGCCGCCAGGCTGCGTCGCCGGATCGAGCGCGAGATCGCCGCGACAGAGGACGAGGCCGGGCCGCTGCGGAGGACGATCCTGTCCTCCGAGGGTCTGACCAACCTCTGCGGACGGGGCGGCGCGGGGAATCTGGCCGCCTTCATCGACGGGTTTTCCGCCGGGCACCGCGTCGGGGCCGTGATCTACCTGCGCGAGATCGTCTCGTTCCTCGAATCGATGTACTGCCAGATCGGGCGCGCCCGCGCCGAGGTTCAGCCCTTCGACAGCTACCTCCGGACGCGCCGGAAGAGGTTCAGGGACTTTCTCGCGGGTCTGCGGATGCTGCGCGCGGCGCTGGGCGACCGGTTCACGGTGGCCCTTGCCGGACCGGGCTACAACGTTCTGACCGAATTCGACCGCCACCTCGGGCTTCCGCCCGGCTGGCTTGCCCGCCACGCCGCCCGCCCGGGCGTGACGTCGCGCCCGAGTCTGAAGAAGCAGATCGCGATGACGCATCGGCACTGGCTCGAAGAGCAGCTCGGGTTCCGCATCGATGCCAAGCGCCTTTCCGCCGTGTTCGACGACGCAGAGGTGTTCGGGCAAGACGTGACGCGCTACACGCTCTATTCGCGCGAGCTGCGGCAGATGGTCGTCGACGAGTTCCTGCCGATCCTGCGCGAGAGCGGCTTTGCCGACTACGCCGCCCTGACCGAGGCGGCGCCGCCTGCGGACGCACCCCATTTCCCGATCGATCCCTCGGTGCTCACGTCCGCGGATCTGGCGGCCCTCGCGGCGCTGCGGCCGCGGCTCGAGGCGCCGGCCTGACCGCCCACGCCGGCGGCGCGTCCTGCCGCCGTGCGGCGGTTGACTCCGCCCGGACCCGGCGGCAGAAGGTCGCGCGATGGCGACAGCCGGGGGGATGCGGATGAAGTCGAAGATCTACGCGACCGCCGCCGAAGCCCTCGAGGGGCTCTTGCACGACGGGATGTTCATCGCCGCGGGCGGCTTCGGGCTCTGCGGCATCCCCGAGCTGCTGATCGCGGCGATCCGGGAGTCGGGCGTGAAGAACCTCACCATCGCCTCGAACAACGCCGGGGTGGACGACTTCGGCCTGGGGCTGCTGCTGCAGAACCGCCAGGTGAAGAAGATGATCTCGTCCTACGTCGGCGAGAACGCCGAGTTCATGCGCCAGTATCTTTCGGGCGAGCTCGAGCTCGAGTTCACCCCGCAGGGCACGCTGGCCGAGCGGATGCGCGCGGGCGGCGCCGGCATCCCGGGCTTCTACACCCCGACCGGGGTCGGCACGGTGATCGCCGAGGGCAAGGAGCACAAGGAGTTCGACGGCCGGACCTACATCCTCGAGCGCGGGATCGTGGCCGATCTGGCGATCGTCAAGGCCTGGAAGGCCGATCCCTCGGGCAACCTCGTGTTCCGCAAGACGGCGCGGAACTTCAACGTCCCGGCGGCGACCTGCGGGCGGGTCTGCGTGGCCGAGGTCGAACAGATCGTGCCCCTCGGCGGGCTCGATCCCGACTGCATCCACCTGCCGGGCATCTACGTTCACCGGCTGGTCCAGGGGCCGCACGAGAAGCGGATCGAGCAGCGCACCGTGCGCAAGCGGGAGGCGGCGTGATGGCGGAGCGCGCGAAGGGCTGGACGCGCGACCAGATGGCGGCGCGCGCGGCGCAGGAGCTGAAGGACGGGATGTATGTCAACCTCGGCATCGGCATCCCGACGCTGGTGTCCAACCACATCCCCGAGGGCATCAGCGTGACGCTGCAGTCCGAGAACGGGATGCTGGGCATGGGCCCCTTTCCCTACGAGGGCGAGGAGGACCCCGACCTCATCAACGCCGGCAAGCAGACCATCACGGAACTGCCGCAGACGGCCTATTTCGACAGCGCCACGAGCTTCGCCATGATCCGCGGCGGCAAGATCGCGATGGCGATTCTCGGCGCGATGGAGGTGGCCGAGAACGGCGACCTGGCGAACTGGATGATCCCCGGCAAGCTGGTCAAGGGCATGGGCGGGGCGATGGACCTGGTGGCCGGGGTGCAGCGGGTGGTCGTGGTGATGGACCACACCTCGAAGACCGGCGAGTCGAAGGTTCTGCGGCGCTGCACCCTGCCGCTGACCGGCCAGGGCGTGGTGGACCGGATCATCACCAACCTCGGCGTGCTCGATGTCGGTCACAAGGGGCTGCACATCGTCGAACTCGCCCCCGGCGTGACCGAGGACGATCTGCGCGCGGCGACCGAGGCGACCATCGTTGGCTGAGACGCACGCGATCGTCCGCGAGCACGCGCCCGACGGATCGAAGGGGCGCTACGTGATTCGCCGCGACGGGGCCGAGGCGGAACTGACCTACACGGTCGTGTCGCCAACCGAGGTGACCGCCGATCACACCGGCGTGCCCGATGCCTTCCGGGGCACCGGAGCGGGCCGGGCGCTGGTCGAGCGGCTGTTGGCCGACGCCCGCGCCGAGGGCTTCCGGGTGGTGCCGCTCTGCCCCTTCGTCATCGGGCTGGCACGCCGGCATCCGGACTGGGCCGACGTGTTCGGCTGAGGCGGTTCGCCGGCCTCAGAGGCCGGCCAGCCGGGCATTGAACACGCAGCCGTCCGACAGAAGCTCGGGCGGCGTGACGCAGAGCCCGCGGGCGACCGTCCAGGCGGCCAGAACCTTCGGCACGTAGTCGCGCGTCTCGGCATAGGGCGGGACGCCGCCGCTGCTGCGCACCGCCCCCTCGCCGGCGTTGTAGCCCGCCAGCACCAGCAGCGGATCGCCGCCGAACTCGCGCATCAGGAAGTCGAGATAGGCGACGCCGCCGCGGATGTTCTGGGCCGGGTCGGTGATGTCGGTCACGCCGAAGCGTTCGGCGGTCGCCGGCATGAGCTGCATCAGCCCGGTCGCGCCCTTCGGGCTGACTGCCGCGGCGCGCCCGCCGCTCTCGATCCCGATGACCGCCAGCACCAGCGCCGGCGAGACCCGCGTGCCGATCGTCGCCTTCAGGATCTCGGTGCCGTGGTCGTTGGCGATCGCCTGCAGCGTCTGCAGCCGCGGGGTGGGGACGACGGCGCCGCCGGGCCCCGCGGTCAGCCGCGCCACCGCCGCCTCGAGGCGTCCGGCCGAGCCATCGGCCAGCGCGGGCGAGATCAGTTCCCAGTACCAGGCGAGTGCACCGGGCGATCCGGCCATACCCGCGCCGGGAGGGGCGGGCCCGGGGCGCTCGGGTTCCGGCGGCACGGCGGGGCGCACCGCGAGCAGGGCGGCCTGTTCCTCGGGGTCGATCTGCACGGTGATCCGGCGCGTGGCACCGGGTTCGGGCGGGGTCACCCGCCGGAAGGTGAAGTCGCGCGGTTCGGCGCCCGCGGCGGCCGGCAGCACGGCAAGGATCGCGGCCGCAAGGGCCGCCAGAGGGGGGCACCGCATCGGTCTGCCTCAGGTTCTGCCCGGTCTTGTCGTTGTCCGGCAGTCTGCCACGCGCCGGCGCGCCTGGCCAGCCGGGCGGGCGGCGGGGGCGCCGAACGCGGCGCGATGTCCACACCGCGGCCGCAGGACGGCGCCGCCGGTCGCGACATCGAGGAGTTTTATTATTGATTTACAGACATATGCAGGATTTTCGGAAGATTCTTCGGGCGCTGCAAAATGGTACGACGCCCGCCCAAATCGTGCCCGATTCCGCGGGCTATATCCGCTCATGCCGAGGCGGAAAGCACCGGAACAGAGGCCGGACAGACAGTCCCGCGGCGGCAGGAGCGAAGCGAGCAATGATCCTCAGGAGGGACCTCAAGATGAAACTCTTCAACTTCGTGCGCAAGTTCCGCAATGACGAAGACGGCGCCGTGACGGTGGACTGGGTCGTGCTGACCGCCGCCATCGTCGGCCTCGGCATCGCGGTGATCATGGCGGTCGGCCCGGGCATCAACACCGCGGCGACCGACATCGCGAACCAGCTGTCGAGCGCGAACGCCAGCGGCGCCGGCGCGCTGCAGTAAGCGCACCCGGCCTGATTGCGCCTCGGCGGCGCAAGGAACCGCGGCCCCTGGGGGCCGCGGTTTCCGCATTCCGGCGACCGGTCGGGAAGATCCGGGGCGCCTTTCGCGGTGATCCGTGCCGCCGTTTCCCTGCCGTCACCGCAGCGTTGCGCCCCCGTCCGCCGACCCCCGAAATCTTCCCCGACCCGGCCAAGATTGCGCCGCATTCCTCGATCAGCCTGGGGTTGCGACCGTCGCGTTCCGGCGCCGGACGCGGCGGATCACAGCAGCGGACGGACGAAGACCATGAAACGCTTCCTGAGCTTCCTTGCGGACGAACGCGGCGCCGTCACGGTGGATTGGGTCGTGCTGACCGGTGCCCTGATCGCGCTGACGATCGCCATGTTCACCGTGCTGACCGAGGCCATCTACGTCGAGGCCGGCCAGGAGATGGCCGACCGGATCTCGCAGGCCAGCAACGTCACGCTGGGCAACTGACGCGGGCCGGCCGAAGCGAAGCCTTGCCGCGACCGCGCCTTGACCACCGTTTTGCCGAAATCCTCCGCCAATCCTGCCATCCGACATCCGCCATCGGCAGGATGAGGAACCGAGAGGGGCAACTGAGATGCGCATGGTCTTCGGATTTGTCCTGATCCTTGGGCTGGGACTTGCGGGCTTCGCCGTCTACATGGCGCAGGGCTACATCCGGCAGTACGAGGCGGCGCTGGCCCAGGAACGCGAGGCGCGTGCCCGGCAGATCCCGCTGACCGAGGTCTATGTCGCCGCGCGCAGCCTGAAGTTCGCCGAGCCGCTCGCGATGGCCGATGTCAAGCGGATCAAGTTCCCGACCGAGTCTCTGCCCGAAGGCGCCTTCACCGACGAATCGGCGCTGTTCCCGCAGGGCGACTCGCTGCGCCGCGTCGTGCTGCGCGCGATCGAGGCGAACGAGCCCCTGCTGGCCGTGAAGCTTACCGAGCCCGGCGGCGATGCCGGCGTGTCCACCCGCCTCGGCCGGGGCATGCGGGCCTTCGCCATCAATGTCGATGTGGCGTCGGGCGTGTCGGGCTTCCTGACGCCCGGCGACCGCGTCGATGTCTACTGGTCGGGCCGGCTCGGCGACCAGGAGATCACCAAGCTCATCCAGACCGGTGTGCGGATCATCGCGATCGACCAGATCGCCGACGAACAGCGGCTCGACCCCACCATCGCCCGCACCGTCACGGTGGAGGCAACGCCAGAGCAGGTCGCCGCGCTGGCCCAGGCCCAGGCGACCGGCCGGCTGTCGCTCGCTCTTGTCGGCTCCGAGGACGACACGGTCGTGGGTACGGTCGAGATCGACCAGAAGCGCCTTCTCGGGATCGAGGAGCAGGTCAAGATCGAGACACCCGAAGAACGGGTCTGCACCATCCGGACCCGGCGCGGGTCGGAGACCGTCGAGATCCCGATCCCCTGCACGAATTGACGGCGCCATGAACCGGGTCGCGCACCAGATCCGGTGCCCGGCGTCCGGCACGGACATATCCGTTGCGGGTGTTGCCGCCAACACACATCAAGAATCCGAGCCAAGGCACTGATTCTTGCAAAAAAACTCCGGATGGGTCATGCTGGCCGCAGGCCGGGCGTCAGACCCGCGGGCAGGCAGGATCGGATGAGGCAGGAACGCATGAAATTCAGGACGCTTCTGACGGCCGGACTGCTGGGGTTCGCCATGGGCCTGGCCGCGACGCCGTGGGCCGAGGCCCAGAGCCTCAGGGTCATGGCCGGGGCGACCTCGGCACCGCTTCAGGTGCCGATGAACCGTGCCGTGGTGGTGGAAAGCGACGAGCCCTTCGCCGAGCTCTCGATCGCCAACCCGGGGATCGCCGACATCTCGACCCTGTCGGACCGCACGATCTATGTCCTCGGCAAGACGCCGGGCCGCACGACGCTGACCCTGCTCGGCCCCGACGGACGGCTGCTCGTCAATGTCGAGGTTCACGTCACCCCCGACATCGCCGAGTTCAAGGAACGCCTCCAGCAGATCCTGCCGGGCGAGCAGATCGAGGTGCGCACCGCCAACGACGGCATCGTGCTGTCGGGCGTGGTCTCCTCGGCCGCCAAGCTGGACCGGGCGCTCGATCTGGCCAACCGCTATGCCCCCGACCGGGTGTCGAACCTGATGAGCGTCGGCGGCACCCAGCAGGTGATGCTGAAGGTCCGCTTCGCCGAGGTGCAGCGGTCGGTCACCAAGTCGCTGCGCTCGAGCCTCGCGCTCGGCGGGTCGGTGCTCGGCGGCGACCTGGGCGTTGCCGGGGGCACCGGAGTCCTGGGCAATGCGTCGAACTTCGACGCGGTGTTCGACGGCAACATCGCAACCTCGCCGGTCTCGCCGAATGAACGCGAGGGCGTGCTGACGCTCGGCTGGACCGCCGGCAGCCTGCAGTTCGCGGTGCTGCTCGAGGCGCTGGAATCCAAGGGGCTGGTGCGGACGCTGGCCGAGCCGAACCTGACCGCCCTGTCGGGGCAGGAAGCAAGGTTCCTCGCCGGTGGCGAATACCCGGTGCCGGTGGCACAGGAAAACCAGACGGTCACGATCGAGTTCAAGCCCTTCGGCGTCGAACTGGTGTTCACGCCGCGGGTGGTGGACGGCAACATCATCAACCTGTCGCTGAACGCGGCGGTGTCGTCGCTCGACCCCTCGGCCTCGTTCGAGCAGGGCGGCCTGTCGATCGCGGGCTTCCGCCGGCGCGAGACCTCGACCACGGTCGAGATGCGCGACGGCGAGAGCTTCGCCATTGCGGGGCTCCTGCAGGACGATTTCCGCAACCTGAAGGGTCAGGTTCCCTGGCTCGGCGACATCCCGATCCTCGGCGCGCTGTTCCGGTCGGCCGCCTACGAGCGCAACCAGTCGGAGCTCGTCATCATCATCACGCCGCATCTGGTGACGCCGGTGCGCGGCGAGGCGCTGGCGCTGCCGACCGACCGGGTGCGTCCGCCGACCGAATCGGAATTCTTCCTGTTCGGCCAGGCCGCCGGCGGCAACCGCCCGCGCGGCGCTGCGGCCGAGGTCGCCCGACAGGACTTCAGCGGCTCGTACGGCTATGTGATGGAGTGACGCCGATGCCCCGGATCCTCGCGTCGTTGCTCTGCGGGGCGAGCCTTCTGGCCCTCGCCGCCTGCGGGCCCGAAGCCGCCTCGCGGTTCCACAGCGAGTCGGGCGCCGAACTGGACGAGGGCGGTTTCGGCAACCCGACGATGCACAACATCCTGGTCATGTCGGGGCAGCGCGACTACGTGATGCACCTCGGCACGCGCTTCGCCCAGGAAGTCCCCTCGACGGTCACCTTCGACTTCAACTCGGCCGTGCTCGATGCCGAGGCGCAGGCGATCCTGCGCCGGCAGGCCGACTGGATCCGCCAGTTTCCGGAGGTGCGCTTCCGCGTCTACGGCCATACCGACCTTGTCGGTTCGGCGGCCTACAACCAGGCGCTGGGCATGCGGCGGGCGCAGGCGGTGGTGTCGTTCCTCGTCGGGCAGGGGATCAGCCGGTCGCGGCTCGAGGCGGTGGTCTCCTACGGCAAGACGCGGCCCGTCATCGCCATCCCCGGCCCCGAGCGGCAGAACCGCCGCACGGTCACCGAGGTCAGCGGCTTCGTGCAGAGCCATCCGCTGATCCTCAACGGAAAATACGCCGAAGTGATCTTCCGCGAATACGTGCTGAGCGCCGGCGAGCGCACCACGAACGTGGCGCCCCAGAACACCGGGCAGTAGCCTCCGCAGCCTCGCGCGGCCTCGGCCTCGGCCCGGCGCCGGCTTGCGGGAACCGGGCCGGAAACGATGCCGCGGGCGCCCCCGCACCGTCGCGCGATACCGAACATTCACGCTCTTTCAGCCCCAATGATGCCGCAGTTCGCGGGCAGGGTCCGACCACGAGCAGACCGACCGGGGGCCTTCGGCGCAGGGACGCGCCGGCCTGCGGCGAAACGCCCGCCAGAAGGGCGCGGCGGCGGACTGCACGACCGGAGAAGGACCCGCGACCATGAGCCTGACGAGTGCCGCCCTGAAGCCAGAGCCCGCGCCGATCGTGGCCTGCACGATCTCGCGCGACGTGCAGAACTTCGACCTTCTCATCGAGGACATGGAAGCCGAGCTCGGCGAGACCTGGGGCGACCTGTCGTTCCGCGAGGCGCTGGCCTTCTTCGCACAGCCCGATTCGGCCGCGCTCGAGTTCGTCGCCATCGCGCTCGACTCCGAGGACGAGGCCGAGATGGCCCTGGTCAGCGAGATCATCCGCACCGCGAAGGAGAAGCGGATCAAGGTGATCCTGGTGGCCGAGGATGTGGGCCCGATGGCGCTGCATCAGCTGCTGCGGCTCGGCGCCGACGACTTCTGCCCCTACCCCCTGCCCGAAGGCGCGCTGCGCGAGGCGATCGAGCGCCTGCGCGCCCCGGCGCCGGCGCCCGTCCTGGCGGCGGCGCACGTCGAATCGGGCGTCCGTCTCAGGATCGGCGACAACCGCGACGGCGTGGTGCTGCCGGTGCACGGGCTGGCGGGCGGCGTCGGGGCCTCGACCTTCGCCGTCAACCTCGCCTGGGAACTTGCGCTGGTCGGCCGCTCGGCGGCAACGGCGAAGGGCAAGGACAAGGCCGCCGAGAAGGGGCCGAGGGTCTGCCTGATCGACCTCGACTTCCAGTTCGGCTCGACCTCGACCTACCTCGACCTGCCCCGGCGCGATGCCGTGTACGAACTGCTGTCGAGCACCGCGACGATGGATGCCGAAAGCTTCATGGCCGCGCTTCTGACCTACAACGAACGGCTGCATGTGCTCACCGCGCCGGCCGACATCCTGCCCCTCGACATCGTGACGCCCGATGATGTGACCGCGCTGATCGCCATGGCGCGCAGCCAGTTCGACTTCGTGGTGATCGACATGCCGACCACCATCGTCGCCTGGACGGAAACGGTGCTGAATGCCGCGCAGGTGTATTTCGCCATGCTCCAGCTCGACATGCGATCGGCACAGAATACGCTGCGCATCGTCCGGGCGCTCAAGGCCGAGGAGCTGCCGGTCGAGAAGCTGCGCTACGTGCTGAACCGGGCACCGCGGTTCACCGACCTCGCCGGCAAGGCGCGGGTCAAGCGCATGGCCGAAAGCCTCGACATCAAGATCGAGCTTCAGCTTCCCGACGGGGGCCGCGAGGTGGCGCAGGCCGACGATCACGGCCTTCCGCTGGCCGAGACCGCGGCGAAGAACCCGCTGCGCAAGGAGATCCAGAAGCTCGCTCAGTCGCTGCACGCGCTGACCCAGGCCGAGGCCGCCAGCGCCGCCTGACCCTGAAGGGGGAGTTGCCATGTTCTCGCGTTTCAAGAAGCCCTCCGTTGCCCCCGAGCCTGCCACCCGCGCCGCCCCGACCGCCTCCGAACCGGCCATGCCGAGGATCGGCCCGAAGCCGACCGCCGGCGCGGCCGCGAACGCCCGCGCCGCGGCGCAGGTCTCGCCGGCCGACAAGGAGCGCAAGCGCAAGGAGCGCATGAGCGAGATCAAGGTCGAGCTGCACAAGCGGCTGCTCGACAACCTGAACCTCGCCGCCCTCGAGCATGCCAGCGAGCAGGATCTGCGGCAGGAAATCGCGGCGATCTCGGCCGAGGCGCTGGAGGAGATGTCGATCGTCCTCAACAAGGACGAGCGCTCGCAGCTCAACCAGGAACTCTACGACGAGGTCACCGGCCTCGGGCCGCTCGAGCCGCTGCTCAAGGACGACACGGTGAACGACATCCTGGTGAACGGCCCGCACCAGATCTTCGTCGAGCGTGCCGGCAAGCTCCAGCTCACCGACATCACCTTCAAGGACGAGCGGCACCTTCTGAGGATCATCGACAAGATCGTCAGCGCGGTCGGCCGGCGCGTGGACGAATCGAACCCCTACGTGGACGCCCGCCTTGCCGACGGCAGCCGCTTCAACGCGATGGTGCCGCCCATCGCCGTGGACGGAAGCCTCGTCTCGATCCGCAAGTTCAAGAAGGACAAGCTGAAGATAGACGACCTCGTGCGCTTCGGTGCCTTCTCGGAGGAGATGGCCGCCTATCTGCAGGCGGCGGTGGCGACGCGGCTCAACATCATCGTCTCGGGCGGCACGGGGTCGGGCAAGACCACCACGCTGAATGCGCTGTCCTCGTTCATCGACAATTCCGAGCGCATCATCACCATCGAGGACACCGCCGAACTGCAGCTGCAGCAGACCCATGTCGGCCGGATGGAAAGCCGCCCGCCCAACGTCGAGGGCAAGGGCGCGGTCACCCAGCGCGACTGCCTGCGCAACGCGCTGCGGATGCGGCCCGACCGCATCATCGTCGGCGAGACCCGCGGCGAGGAAGTGATCGACATGCTGCAGGCGATGAACACCGGCCATGACGGGTCGATGACCACGATCCACGCCAACTCGGCGCGCGACGGGGTCAGCCGGCTCGAGAACATGATCGCGATGGCGGGCATCGAGATGCCGATCAAGGCGGTGCGCCAGCAGATCGCCTCGGCGGTCAACCTCATCGTGCAGGCCAGCCGCCTGCAGGACGGTTCGCGCCGGATGGTGTCGATCACCGAGATCACCGGCATGGAGGGCGACGTGATCTCGATGCAGGAGGTCTTCCGCTTCAAGCGGGTGGGTCTCGCCCCGGACGGCAAGATCATCGGCCATTTCACCGCCACCGGCGTGCGGTCGCACTATGCCGAGCGGTTCCGCACCTGGGGCTACGACCTGCCGCCCTCGATCTACGAACCCTTCGATCCCTGAGGAGACCGGCCCATGCAAATCAGTCCCGAGCCGCTGATCTACGGCCTCGTGTTCCTGGGCGTGCTGCTGCTCGTCGAAGGGCTCTACCTGACCGTCTTCGGCAAGTCGATCTCGCTGAACGCCAGGCTCAACCGGCGGCTCGACATGCTCGAGAAGGGCATCGGCCGCGAACAGGTGCTGGAGCAGCTCCGCAAGGAGATGAGCCAGCACATGAACGCTGGCGGCATCCCGCTCTATTCGATCCTCGCCGACAAGGCGCGCAAGGCCGCGATCGCCTTCAGCCCGCGCCAGCTCGTGATGATCATGGCCCTGCTGTCGGCGCTCGCCTTCGGCGGGCTGACCGTGGGCACCGAAGCCGAACTCGGCGTGCGTATCATCGTGGCGATCGCGATGGGTGTCGGCGGCGTCTACATGTGGGTGAACAAGAAGGCCAAGAAGCGGCTGGCCCTGATCGAGGAGCAGCTGCCCGATGCGGTCGAGCTCATGGTGCGTTCGCTGAAGGTCGGCCATCCGTTCTCCTCGGCGATCAACATCGTCGCGCGCGAGGTCCCCGACCCGCTCGGCTCGGAGTTCGGCATCATCGCCGACGAGGCGGCCTACGGTCGCGACATCTCGGAAAGCCTCAAGGCGCTTGCCGAGCGCATGGACATGCAGGACCTGCGCTTCCTGGCCGTTGCGGTGACGATCCAGAGCCAGTCCGGCGGCAACCTGGCCGAGATCCTCGACGGTCTGGCCAGGGTGATCCGCGCCCGCTTCAAGCTGTTCCGGCGCGTCAAGGCGATCACGGCCGAGGCGAAATGGTCGGGGATGTTCCTGTCGGGCTTCCCGTTCCTGGCGCTGGTCATGATCAACGTGATCAAGCCCGACTACTACGACGACGTGAAGGGCACGGCCGTGTTCATCCCGACCGCGATGATCGTCGCGGCCTTCCTGATCGCCAACGTCGTGTTCATGCGGATCATGGTCAACATCAAGGTCTGAGGAGCGACGCCCCATGCTGGGACAGGTGAACGACTGGCTGACGCGGCTTCTGGGGCCGCTCGGACCGCTGATCGCGGTGGGCGCGCTCGGGCTTCTGCTGATGCTGCTCACGCTGCCGACCCTGATGAAGAAGCGCACGGATCCGCTCGACCGGATCCGCAAGGAACGCATCGCCGAACGCCGCGAGAAGGCGGCCGACCCGAAGCGGGCGCTGCGCACCACGGACCGGACACAGAAGCTCGACAAGTTCGCGACCTTTCTCGAGCCGCAGAACGCCGAGGAGTATTCCGCGACCCGGCTCAAGCTGCTGCGGGCCGGCTATCGCTCGAAATCGGCCGTGCGCACCTTCCACTTCGCGCAGTTCGCGCTCGGGCTCGGCGGGCTGTTCCTCGGCGTGCTCTACGCCACGATCAACAGCGTCACCGGCCAGCCGACGACACAGGCCACGATCCTGTCGATCCTGTTGCCCGGCGCGATCGGCTACTATCTGCCGAAATACTGGGTGCAGCGCCGTCTGCAGGCCCGCCAGGAGGAAATCGTCAACGGCTTCCCCGACGCACTCGACATGATGCTGGTCTGCGTCGAGGCGGGCCAGTCGCTCGACCAGTCGATCATCCGCGTCGCCCGCGAGACCCGCGCGGGCTATCCGGCGCTCGCCGACGAGTTCGAGATGGTGGCCCACGAGCTGAAGGCCGGCAAGGAGCGGGTGCTGGTGCTGAAGGACATGGCCGAGCGCGCGGGCGTGCCCGACGTGTCGTCGTTCGTGACCGTGATGATCCAGTCGGCGACCTTTGGCACCTCGATCGCCGACGCGCTGCGCGTCTATGCCGCCGAGATGCGGGACAAGCGCGTGATGCGCGCCGAGGAGAAGGCGAACGTCTTGCCGACGAAACTGACCCTTGGCACAATGATGTTCACGGTTCCGCCGCTCCTGATCATCCTGATCGGACCGTCGGTCTATGGCATCTACACCACCCTGGGCGGCGGTGGAAACTGAGAGGGGCCCTTGCGGCCGCGACCCGCGCTGATCCTCGCTGCCGGTCTGGCCGTCGCCGCCTGTGGCGAGCCGCGACTGGGCGAGACGGTGGGCACCAGCCCCTTCGCGCCGGCGGGTGTTCCGCGCGTGGCCGAGGCGGTGGATGGGCTGATCGTCGGCCACCGGCTGATGGCCGCGGGCGAATACGAACTGGCGCTGAAGGCCTATTACCGCGCCGCTGCGGAGCAGGGACTGAACGCCGACGTCCTGTCGGCCGTCGGCTCGGCCAACCTCCGGCTCGGCCGGCTCGGTCAGGCCGAGACGATCCTTCGCCAGGCCATCGCGAAGGACGAGCGCTTCGTGCCGGCCTGGAACAACCTCGGTGTCGTGCTGATGGAACAGGGCAAGGTCGCCGAGGCGCGCAACGTGTTCCAGACCGCCTATGCCCTCGACAGCGGCAATTCCGACGCAATCCGCGACAATCTGCGTCTGGCTCTCGCAAAGCTGGATCAGACCGCGTATGATCCCGGCAAAGAGGCAGACCAAGCCTTCCAGCTCGTGCGGCGCGGAAACGGGCGCTTTCTCCTGCTCTTCACGCCGCTCTGAGGTCAAGGTGGGCACAGAGCAGTGACAAGGACGCCCCCATGCGCCACCCCGCAGTCTTCGTGCTGTGCCTTGTGGGCACGATTGTCCCGTCCGCATGCCAGAAGTCCAGCGATGCCGAGGTCGAGCGGGCGCTGAAGAGCGTCAATGCCATCGACGAGGCGGGGCTCGGCGACCTGATGCTGACGGCCGCCTCGCCCGACGAGGCGGTCGCCTATTTCCGCCGGACGCTGGCCGACAACCCCGGGCGGATCGACCTGATGCGCGGGCTGGCGAAGTCGCTGGTGCGGGCCCGGCGGCCGGCCGAGGCGGTGGCGGTCTGGGCCCGGGTGATGGAGCACCCCGGGGTCACCAACGAGGATCGCGTGGACCATGCCGACGCGCTGATCCGGGCCGGTGACTGGGCGCGCGCCAAGGCGATGCTCGACTCCGTCCCGCCGACCTACGAGACCTTCCAGCGCTACCGGCTCGAGGCGATGGTGGCCGATGCCAACAAGGACTGGGCGCGCGCCGACAGCTTCTACGAGACCGCCGTGGGGCTGACAACGCAGCCGGCCTCGGTGCTCAACAACTGGGGCTTCTCGAAGCTCAGCCGCGGCGACTTCCGCGCCGCCGAACGGCTGTTCGCCGAGACGCTGACCTACGACCCGACGCTCTTCACCGCCAAGAACAACCTGGTGATGGCCCGCGGCGCCCAGCGCAACTATTCCCTGCCGCTGATCCAGATGACCCAGGTCGAGCGGGCGGAACTGCTCTACACGCTGGCGCTGACGGCGATCAAGCAGGGCGACGTGTCCATCGGCCGCTCGCTGCTGGAGGATGCGGTCGAGACCCACCCGCAGTATTTCGAGGCCGCGGTGCGCGCGCTCGAGACGCTGGACCAGGGCGGCGCGGGCTGAGACGCCGGGCCATGCCCCCCGTCGCGGCGCTGGTGTTCTTCGTGGCGACCCTGCCGGTCGCCTTCTGGGTGGCCTGGTCCGACATGGCGCGGATGAAGATCCCGAATGCCGCGGTGATGGCGCTTGCGGCCCTGTTCCTCGTGCTCGGCCCGTTCCTGCTGCCGCTCGCCGACTGGGGCTGGCGCTGGCTGCACCTTGCCGTCGTGCTGGTCATCGGTTTCGTGATGAACATGGGCGGGCTCGTCGGCGCGGGCGATGCCAAGTTCGCCGCCGCGATGGCACCCTTCGTGGCGCTGTCGGACGCCGCCTGGTTCCTGGTGCTCTTCGCCGCGGTGCTTCTGGCAGCCTTCGCCACCCATCGCGGTTTCCGCGCGATGCCGGCGGCGCGGCGGCTTGCCGCCGACTGGCAGTCGTGGAGCCGCGGCGACTTTCCGATGGGGCTTGCGCTGGCGGGAAGCCTTTCGCTCTACCTCGGGCTCGCGGCCTTCGGAGCGCGCTAGCAGCCACGGCGCGGCGCGCCCGGTGCCACAGTCGTGCCACCATCCTCGGGCAGCTTCGCACACGCCGGGGGTCGCGGCGGCACCCCGCCCGCCGCGCCCGCCGAGCGGACCGCGCCCGAGCCCCGAGGAGGCCGCCGATGAACATGCATGTCACTTCCGTCACGGCCCCGCCGCCGCCGCGGAACCTGGCCGACACCGGGCTGAGCCCGGTGATGCTGCGTGACATCCTGCTCAAGACCATGTTCCGCCGCAATATCGAGACGGTCAGCGAGATCTCCCGTGTCTGCGGCCTGCCGGTTCCGGTGGCGCAGGAACTTGTGGACCTCGCGCGCAGCCAGCGCCTGGTCGAGGCGACCGGCACGCTGCATGCCAACTCGGGCGGCGAGATGGGCTACCGGCTTTCGGACTCGGGGAAGGCGCGGGCGCTGGATGCGCTGGCCCAATCGGAATACCACGGCACGATGCCGGTGCCGCTTTCGGCCTATGCCGAACAGACGAAGCGCCAGTCGATCCGCAACATCAGGATCACCCGCGAGCAGCTGACACGCTCGATGGGGCACCTGATCCTGCCGGACTCGCTGCTCGACCATCTCGGTCCCGCGGTGGGATCAGGGCGGTCGATCCTGCTGTACGGCCCGCCCGGCAACGGCAAGTCGTCGATCTCGAACGGGATCCGCGACGCGCTGGGCGACCGGATCTACATTCCCCGTGCGGTCGAATACTCGGGACAGGTGATCACCGTCTATGATCCGATCGTGCACACGAAAGCCGTCGAATACGCCGACGACCCGACCCAGCTTCGCCGCACCTCGAACCGCTTCGACAGCCGCTACGTCCATTGCGAGCGTCCGACCGTGATCACCGGCGGCGAACTCACGCTGTCGATGCTCGATCTGAACTACAACCCCACGGCGCGGACCTACACCGCGTCGCTGCAGATGAAGGCCTCGGGCGGCGTGTTCATCATCGACGACCTCGGCCGTCAGGAAGAGCCGCCGCAGGCCATCGTCAACCGCTGGATCGTGCCGCTCGAGATGGGCTACGACATCCTTGCGCTGCAGTCGGGCGAGAAGTTCGTCGTGCCCTTCGACACGCTGGTGATCTTCTCGACCAACTTCCACCCCAACGAGATCTTCGACGGCGCGGCGCTCAGGCGGATCTTCTTCAAGATCAAGATCGACGGGCCGAACCAGGAGATGTTCCTGAAGATCTTCGCGATGGTGGCGCGCAAGAAGAAGGTGCCGCTCGACGAGGCCTCGCTGCTGCACCTGCTGAAGGTCAAATACCCCACCATCGGCAACGTCTATGCCAACTATCACCCGGTGTTCCTGATCGACCAGATCATCGCGATCTGCGATTTCGAGGGGATCCCCTACCAGATGACGCCCGCCCTGATCGATCGTGCCTGGGCCAACATGTTCGTGCGCGACGAGAAGATCGCGAAGTAGCCCGGCCCGCTGTCCGCTTGCCCCCGGCGCCCGCGCTGCCCTAGGGTCGCGGGCAGGAAGGGGGGAGACGCCGATGGAACTCAAGGGCAGCCGCACGATCGCCGCCGACCGGGCCACCGTCTGGGCCCGGCTCAACGATGCCGAAACGCTCAAGGCCTGTATCCCCGGCTGCGAGGAGCTGACCGGCAACCCCCACGAGGGCTTCGCCGCCGTGGTCAAGCAGAAGGTCGGGCCGGTCAGCGCGACCTTCCGCGGCACGGTCCGTCTGACCGACGTCGTGCCGGGCGAGAGCTACCGGATCGTCGGCGAGGGGTCGGGCGGGGTCGCGGGCTTCGCCAAGGGGGCGGCTGCGGTGCGGCTGTCGGATAGCGAGAGCGGCACCGAGCTTTCCTACGACGTCGAGGCCGCGGTCGGCGGCAAGATCGCCCAGCTCGGCGCGCGTCTGATCAACGGTTTCGCCAAGAAGATGGCCGACCAGTTCTTCGAGCGCTTCCAGACCGCCGTCGAAGGCGGCTGAAACCCGGCCTCAGGCCGCGGCGGTCAGCCGGCGCCAGATCTGGTCCTTGAGACGCGCGCGGACACGGCGCAGTTCCGACTCGTGTTCGGGCGTGGTGGGCTGGGCAAGCGTCTCGGCCCGGTGAACGGCGCGGTTGACCTCGTGGTACTCCCCGACGAGCCGTGCGAAATGGGGATCCGACACCTTCAGGGCCGCGATGCGCTCGCGGTGCTCGGGGAAGTCCTCTGCCAGTTCGTGCGGGGTGTGGGTCATCGCCGTGGCGCTCCTCGGGTGGATTCCGCCCGAGCCTGCCGCCGGCAGCTGCGGCGCGCCTTGATCCCGGTCAAGCCT
Organism: uncultured Paracoccaceae bacterium; assembly: GCA_937944395.1. Classification (GTDB taxonomy): domain Bacteria; phylum Pseudomonadota; class Alphaproteobacteria; order Rhodobacterales; family Rhodobacteraceae; genus CALDYW01. Next base: position 32,534 of record CALDYW010000172.1, read on the forward strand.
CAACGCGCGGCGGGGCGCCAACCGGCGGCCTCGGCCTCCTCGGCCGAGCAGAACCAGCGTTCGCCGCGGGCGGGATCGATCCGGGTGGCGGCATAGTCGGCCTGTCCGGGAAGGTGGTAGACCCGGCCCGCGGCCGAGATGTTGCCCTTGACGGCGCAGGAACCCGCCGCGGCGGCATCCTCCGCGCCCGTCGCCTCGGCCGCGGCGTGGGCCGCGGCGTGGGCCGCGGCGCGATGCTCGGCGGGCGGCGTGACTTCGGCGGCCCAGAGCCCGACCCCCTCGATCATCGCCGCCTTCTCGGCATCGACGTAGTCGAGCGCGAAGGCGCGGTAGGCGAAGGCCGCGCCGCGGCGCACCATCGCCTCGGACAGGTCGGCGCCGCCGACCTCGCAGGTTGCGATGCTGCGGCCGTAGCGATCCTGCGCGCGCAGGACGCAGATCACCTCGCGTCCGTCGATCAGCGCCTCGAGCTCGGCCTTCGCCCAAAGCCCGCAGGCCCAGTCCTCGCCCGCAAGCAGACAGGTCTGGTCGCGCTCGGGGGCGTCGATCCCGTGGAGCCGCAGGCTCAGACCCGCAATGCGCAGCCCGTCGCCATCGATCACCCGGGCCGCGCCCGCGATCCGGTCGGCCGCGGCGGCCGCCGCAACAAGGCCGGGGAGCAGCGTGCCGGCCAGAACGGAGAGTAAACAGATTCTTAACATCGCCCTCCGCTTGCGCGGACGGACGGCCCCGGTCAAGCGGAAAGGACGGACGGGTGACAGGAAATGTCGCGTCCGGCGCGCTCCGCCGCCCCGCCGGGCGCGGCCAATCCGCGCCCCGGACCGGCCGCCGGGGACCGGCGCCCCCGGGCTCAGCGCCCCCGGTTCAGCGCCCGCGGCTCCGCACCCCCGGCGCAGCGCCCCCGGACCGGCACGAGGGGCCGGCGCCTGCGGATCAGCGCTGCGAGCGGCGCCAGTCGGGGTGGATCCAGGGCTCGAGGTTCTCGGGCGGCAGCGGCCTCCGGCCGAGCACATGATCGGCCGCCTTCTCGCCCACCATGATCGACGGGGCGTTCAGGTTGCCGTTGGTGATGCGGGGAAAGACCGAGGAGTCGGCGACCCGCAGCCCCTCGACCCCGACCACGCGGCATTCCGGATCGACCACCGCCCCGGGATCGTCGCGGGCGCCCATCCGGGCGGTGCCGCAGGGGTGATAGGCGCTCTCTGCGTGGTCGCGCACGAAGGCGTCGAGTTCGGCGTCGGTCTCTGCCGCCGGGCCCGGCTGCAGTTCGCGCGCGACATGTGCCGCCATCGGCGGCTGCGCGAAGATCTCGCGCGCAAGCCGCAGGCAGGCGCGGAACTCGGCCCAGTCGTCGGGGTGGCTCATGTAGTTGAAGCGGATCACCGGGGCATCCTCGGGCCGGGGCGAGCGCAGCGTCACGCTGCCCCGCGATTTCGACCGCATCGGCCCGACATGGGCCTGAAACCCGTGCCCGGCGGCGACGGCCTTGCCGTCGTAGCGCACCGCGAGCGGCAGGAAATGGAACTGGATGTCGGGATAGTCGATGCCGGCCGCCGAGCGGATGAAGCCCGCGCTCTCGAACTGGTTGGAGGCGCCGGGACCGCTGCGGGTCAACAGCCAGCGCAGGCCGACATAGGCCTTCCCGAGGAGGTTCCAGTAGCGGTAGAGCGTGATCGGCCGGCGCGCGGCGAACTGCACATAGACCTCGAGGTGATCCTGCAGGTTGGCCCCCACCCCCGGCCGGTCGGCGACGACCGGCAGACCCATCGCCTGCAGATGCGCCCCCGGACCGATCCCCGAAAGCATCAGCAGCTTCGGCGTGTTGATCGACGAGGCGCACAGGATCACGTCGGACCTCGACGCGATCACCTCGACCCGGCCGCCGCTCTCGACCTCGACGCCCACGGCGCGGCCCTCGCGGATCACCACCCGGCGGGCGAGCCCGCGCAGAAGCCGGCAGTTCGGCCGCCGCAGCGCGGGCTTCAGGTAGGCGTTCGCCGCCGACCAGCGGCGGCCCTGCCAGATGGTGGCCTCCATCGGGCCGAAGCCCTCCTGCCGCGCGCCGTTGTAATCCTCGGTGACACCGTAGCCGGCGGAGCGCCCGGCCTCGACGAAGGCGTGGAAGAGCGGATTGTCGCGCCGCCCGCGGGTGACGTGCAAGGGCCCGGCGGTGCCGCGCCAGGCGGGATCGGGCACGCCGTGGGCGTGTTCCATCCGCTTGAAGTAGGGCAGCACGTCGGCAAAGGCCCAGCCGGCGGCGCCGGCCTCGGCCCAGTGGTCGAAGTCGCGCGCATGGCCACGCACATAGACCATGCCGTTGATCGAGGATGAGCCCCCGATCACCTTGCCGCGCGGAACCGGGATCCGCCGGCCGCCGAGGCCCGGCTCGGGCTCGGAGACGAAGCCCCAGTCGTAGCGCGCCATGTTCATCGGATAGCTGAGCGCCCCGGGCATCTGGATGAAGGGGCCGCGGTCGCTGCCGCCGTATTCGACCACGATCACCGACCGGCCCGCCTCGGCCAGCCGGAAGGCGAGTGCCGAGCCGGCCGACCCGGCCCCGACGATGACGTGATCGGCCTCCATCACCCCTCGAGGAACTGCCGGAAGGCTTCGAACCCGACGTTGCCTCCGGTGGCATAGACCAGCACCTGCCGACCCGTCGCCGGCACCAGGCCCGACAGCAGCGCCGCCAGCGCCACGGCGCCCGAGGGTTCGAGCACGAGCTTCAGCCGCTCGAAGGCGAAGCGCAGGGCGGCGCGCACCGCGTCGTCCGGCACGGCGACGCCGCGCACCCCCGCGGCGCGGGCGGCGGCGAAGGGGGCGGCGCCCGGCGCGGTCGCCTGCAGCGCGTCGCAGATCGTGGGCAGGCCCGAGGCGCGGCGCTGGATCTCGCCGTCGGCGAGCGAGGCGCCCATGCCGTCGTAGCCCTCGGGCTCGACGGCGACGAGATCCGTCCCCGGACGGTGATAGTGGAAGGCCAGCGCCACACCGCCCACAAGGCCGCCGCCGCCGACCGGGCAGAGCACCAGATCCACCGCGGCGCCGAGCTCGGCCAGCTGTTCCAGGGCCTCGAGCCCCGCCCCCGCCTGGCCTGCCACGATGTCGGGATCGTCGAAGGGATGCAGCAGCGTCAGACCTTCGGCGGCGGCGATCTCGCGGGCGCGCGCGGCGGCGACCTCCTCGCGCGGGCGCTCGCCGTGGTCGGACAGGACGACGCGCGCACCATACCCGAGCGTCGCCTCGCGCTTGGTCGCGGGCGCATCGGCCGGCATCACGATCGTCACCGGCACCCCCTGCGCCCGGCCGGCGGCCGCAAGACCCTGCGCGAAGTTGCCCGAGGAATAGGCGACGACGCCGCGTTCGCGTTCCGCCGGCGACAGCCGGTGCAGCCGCCAGGTGGCCCCGCGGATCTTGAACGACCCCGCCCATTGCAGGCTTTCGGGCTTGACGAAGACCCGCACCGCGCCGGTCGCGCGCGCCAGCGCCTCGGACTCGAGCAGCGGCGTGCGCTGGGTCGCCGCGCGGGTGACGGCCCAGGCCGCGGCCAGGTCGGCCGCCGTGGGGACGACCGCCTCAGAAGGGCGCATCGACCCCTCCCATGCCGACATAGACGCTGCGCACCTCGGTCCAGTGCTCGATCGCCGCCCGCCCGTTCTCGCGCCCGACGCCCGACAGCCGCGACCCGCCGAAGGGCACTTCCACCGGCGTCAGGTTGTAGGTGTTGATCCACAGCGTGCCGGCCCGGATCGCCCGGGCGACGCGATGCGCCCGGGCGAGGTCGCGGGTGAAGACGCCGGCCGACAGCCCGTAGTCGGTGCCGTTCGCGCGTGCGACCGCCTCGGCCTCGGTGTCGAAGTCGAGCACGCACATCACCGGTCCGAAGATCTCCTCGCGCGCGACCGTCATGCCGTCGGTCACGCCGGCGAAGATCACCGGCGGCACGAACCATCCCGATTCCGGCACTTCCGGCAGGGCGCCCACGATGCGGGCGCCCTCTTCCTGTCCTTTCGCGACATAACCCAGAACCTTGTCGCGCTGCGCCGGGCTCACCAGCGGGCCCATCTGCGTCGCCTCGTCGAGGGGATCGCCGATGCGGATCGCAGAGGTGCGCGCGGCCAGGCGCTCGAGGAAAGCCTCGCGCACCCGGCGCTGCACGAAGACCCGGGTGCCGTTCGAGCAGACCTGCCCGGCCGAGTAGAAGTTGCCCAGCATCGCCGCCCCCACGGCGGCGTCGAGGTCGGCGTCCTCGAACACCAGAAGCGGCGACTTGCCCCCGAGTTCCATGGTGACGTGGCGGATCCCCTCGGCCGCGGCGGCATAGACGCGCCGGCCGGTCGGCACCGAACCGGTCAGCGACACCTTGGCGACGCGCGGATCGGTCACCAGCCGCTCGCCCACCCCGCCGCGCCCCTGCACGACGTTGAAGACCCCCGGCGGCAGGCCGGCCTCGGTCAGGATCGCGGCAAGCTGCAGCGCGCCGAGCGGGGTGAGTTCGGAGGGCTTGAACACCATCGCGTTGCCGCAGGCGAGCGCCGGCGCCGCCTTCCAGCAGGCGACCTGGCTGGGGTAGTTCCAGGCGCCGATGCCGACCGTCACGCCCAGCGGCACGCGCAGGGTATAGGCCCAGTCCTCCCCGAGCGGGATCGTCTCGCCCCCGATCGTGGCGGCGATCCCGCCGAAGTATTCCAGCGCGTCGGCCCCCGAAGGCCAGTCGGCCACCCGGGTTTCGGACAGCGGCTTGCCGGTGTCGAGCGTCTCGAGCCGGGCGAGCGCCTCGGCCCGGTCGCGGATGATCGCCGCCGCGCGCAGCAGGATGCGCCCGCGCTCGACCGGTTTCAGCGCCGCCCAGGCCGGCTGGGCGCGCTCGGCCGCGGCCAGCGCCGCCTCGATCACCGCCCCGGTCGCCTCGCGCACCGTCGCGATGACTGCGCCGGTGCCGGGAAAATGCACCGGCATCTCGGTGCCGCCCGCGTCCTCGAGCGGACGGCCGTCCACGAAATGGCTTGCCGCCGGCTGCACGTTTCCGATCATCGTCCCACCTCCGCCCGTGCCACGCCCTCGACCATCGCCGCCGCCGCCGTCCGGTCGGGTGCCCGCCCCGACAGCGCCTCGCGCAGGTAGACCCCGTCGATCAGCGCCGCGAGTCGCTCGGCCACCTCGGCGGCCCGCGCCCCGACCTGCGGGCGGAGGGCATGGATCAGGTTCGACCGGAGCCGCTTCTGATAGACCGCCAGCAGGCGGCGCGCCTCGGGCAGTGTCAGGGCAAGGACATAGAAGTTCAGCCAGGCCGCCACCGCCTCGCGCCGGAACGAGGCCTCCGAGAAGCTCGCCCGGATCACCGCCGACAGCCGCGCCGCGGGCCGGTCGCCCGCCTCGGCCAGCGCGGCGCGCACCTCGGCGCCGTAGACCGACAGGATGTGGCGCATCGCGGCAAGGAAGATCTGCTCCTTGGCGCCGAGGTAGTGGTGCGCCAGCGCCGGCGACATTCCGGCCGTCCGGGCGATCTGCGCCACCGTCACGTCCAGCGACCCCCGCCGCCCGACCTCGGCGATGGTGGCCTGCACCAGCGCGTCGCGCCGGATGGGTTCGATCCCGAGCTTCGGCATCCGCACCTTCCCTGGCCAAGGGGCTAGAGATTCTTCATTGACTCGTCAATCAAGAAAAAACAGACTGAGCAGAGGAACACCGTTGCCAAGCCGGCGCGACCTGCGCTTCATTGCCGTGAAGAGAAGAGGCCAACCCCAGGGAGGCAGCCCATGCGACATTTCACCCATGCCGCCGCACTCGCCGGCATCCTCGGCGCCACGGCGGCCGTTGCCGATTGCGGCACGGTCAGCTTCTCCGACGTCGGCTGGACCGACATCACCGCCACCACCGCGGTCACGACGACGGTGCTCGGGGCGCTCGGCTACGCCACCGAGGTCAACGTGCTGTCGGTGCCGGTGACGCTTGCCTCGGTCGCGGCCGGCGACATCGATGTGTTCCTCGGCAACTGGATGCCGACGATGGCGGCCGACATCGACCCCTACCTCGCCGCCGGCACGATCGAACAGGTGGCCGTCAACCTTGTGGGGGCGAAGTACACGCTGGCCACCAATGCCGCCGGGGCCGCCGCCGGCATCACCGACTTCGCCGACATTGCCGGTGCGCGGGAGGCGCTGGGCGGGAAGATCTACGGGATCGAGCCCGGCAACGACGGCAACCGCCTGATCCTCGAAATGATCGAGCAGGACGCCTTCGGGCTGTCGGGGTTCGAACTCGTCGAGAGCTCGGAACAGGGAATGCTGGCGCAGGTCGCCCGCGCGGTGGAGCGCGGCGAGCCCATCGTCTTCCTCGGCTGGGAGCCCCACCCGATGAACGCCAGTTTCGAGATGACCTATCTCACCGGCGGCGACGACTGGTTCGGCCCCGACTTCGGCGGCGCGACCGTCTATACCGTGACCCGCGCGGGGTTCTCCGAAGCCTGCCCGAACCTCGGGACGTTCCTGAAGAACCTGCGCTTCAGCCTCGAGCTCGAGAACGAGATCATGGGCATGATCCTCGACGAGGGCATGGATCCGGCCGACGCGGCCCGGGCCTGGCTGTCGGCCAATCCCGAGGTTCTGGGCCCCTGGCTCGAGGGGGTGACCACGAAGGACGGCGGCGACGCGCTGGCGGCCGCGCTGGCGGCGCTGCAGTGATGCGCCGGGCCGCCGCCCTTGCCACCGCGGCGGCCCTGACCGCCGCGGCGGCCCCTGCCGCCGCCGGGTGACCCCGGCGCATCCGGCCGCGCCCGGGAAGGACCAGCCCCGATGCTCGACTGGCTGACCGACAACAAGATCCCGGTCGGGCGTTCGGCCAAGGCCGCGTTCGACTGGCTGAAGGCGAATGCCGCCGACCTGTTCGACGCCCTCGCACTGACACTCGAGGCGCTGATCCGGTCGATCCTCTGGGTGCTCCAGACGCCGCATCCGCTGATCGTGGTGGCGGCCTTCGTGGCACTGACCTGGGTGATCCAGCGCAGCTGGAAGACCTGCCTGCTCGTCCTGATCGGGCTCGTCTACATCCTCAACCAGGGTTACTGGAAGGCCACCACCGAGAGCCTGACGCTGGTGCTGTCGTCCTGCGTGGTCTGCATGGGGCTCGGCGTGCCGATCGGCATCGCCGCGGCGCACCGGCCGCGGCTCTATGCCGCGATGCGGCCGATCCTCGACCTGATGCAGACGCTGCCGACCTTCGTCTACCTGATTCCGGCCATCGTGTTCTTCGGCATCGGCATGGTGCCGGGGCTGATCGCCACGGTGATCTTCGTGCTGCCCGCCCCGATCCGGCTGACCCATCTCGGCATCTCGACCACGCCGCAGCCCTTGCTCGAGGCCGCCACCGCCTTCGGCGCACGTCCGCGGCAGGTGCTCTGGAAGGTCGAGCTTCCCTGGGCGGTGCCGCAGATCATGGCCGGGCTGAACCAGACGATCATGCTGTCGCTGTCGATGGTGGTGATCGCGGCGCTCGTCGGCGCCGCCGGTCTGGGGGTGCCGGTGGTGCGGGCGCTGAACTCGGTCAACACCGCGCTCGGCTTCGAGGCGGGGATGGTGATCGTCGTCGTCGCCATCGTCCTCGACCGGATGCTGAGGGTGGAACGGCGCTGATGTCCGACCCCGACCGGATCGCGGTGAAGTTCGACCGGGTCTCGATCGTCTTCGGAGACCGGCCGCAGACGGCGCTGCCGCTGATGGACGCGGGCCTCGACCGCGCCGAGGTCAAGGCGAAGTGCGGCCAGGTCCTCGGCGTGCACGACTGTTCGCTGACCGTGGCCGAGGGCGAGATCCTCGTGCTCATGGGCCTGTCGGGTTCGGGCAAGTCCACGCTGCTGCGCGCGGTCAACGGGCTCAATCCGGTCTGCCGGGGATCCGCCCATGTGTCCGACGGCGACCGGCTGGTGGACGTGACCCATGCCGACCCTGCCACCCTGCGCCGGATCCGGCTGCACCGGGTCGCGATGGTGTTCCAGCAGTTCGCGCTGCTGCCCTGGCGGACGGTGCGCGAGAACGTGGGCCTCGGGCTCGAGCTTGCCGGGATGCCGCGCGCCGAGCGCGCCGAGCGCGTCGCCGCGCAGCTCGCCCTTGTCGGCCTCGCCGACTGGGCCGACCGGAAGGTGGGCGAGCTTTCCGGGGGCATGCAGCAGCGGGTGGGCCTTGCCCGCGCCTTCGCCACCGAGGCGCCGATCCTTCTGATGGACGAGCCGTTCTCGGCCCTCGATCCGCTGATCCGCGCGCGGCTCCAGGACGAGCTGCTGGAACTCCAGGCAAGGCTCCGGCGCACCATCCTGTTCGTGAGCCACGACCTCGACGAGGCGTTCAAGCTCGGCAACCGGATCGCGATCATGGAGGGCGGCCGGATCGTCCAGTGCGGCACCCCGCGCGAGATCTTCTCGGCGCCGGCCACCAGCTATGTCGCCGACTTCGTGGCCAACATGAATCCGCTGGGGGTACTGACCGCGCGCGACGTCATGGAACCGGGCGAGGCCGCCGGCCAGCCCGTGGACCCCGAAACGCCGGTGCGCGACCTGATCGGGCGTCTCCACCGCGAGGCGGCGCTGGCCGTCGCCGAGGGCGGGCAGACGGTCGGCCGCGTCACCCCGTCGAGCGTGCTGGCGCGGCTCTACGATCCGCGCGGCTGACCGCCCCCGCACAGCCGGCGATGTTCGGCGATGGCGAAGCGGTCGGTCATGCCGGCGATGTAGTCGCAGACGACCCGGGCGAGGCCGCGGTCGCCGTCGGCGGCGGCGACGTCGCCCTGCCAGTCCTCGGGCAGAAGCTCCGGCCGCGCGAGATAGAGCGGGAAGAGGTCGGCCACCACCGCCGTGACCCGCGCGCGCTCGGCCATGACCGACGGCGCGCGGTACATCCGGTGAAACAGGAACGACCGGATCGCCTTGAGCTCCTGGTAGAGCTTCTTCGAGAAGCGGATGACCGTGGTCCCCATGCCGCGGATCTCGTCGGGGCTCTTCGGCTCGGCGGCGGCAAGGCGCGCGCGGGCCACCGCGATCACGTCCTCGACCATCACGCCGAACACCCGCCGCAGCGCCTCGTGCCGCCGCCGCATGGTGGCGAGCCCGGGATAGAGCCGGTCCACCTCGGCGAAGGCCGGGCCGGTCACGGGAAGGTCCATCAGGTCGGCCTCGGTGAACAGCCCGGCCCGCAACCCGTCGTGAAGGTCGTGGTGGTTGTAGGCCACGTCATCGGCGATCGCGGCCACCTGCGCCTCGGCCGAGGGATAGGTGCCGAGTTCCAGGTCGTGCCGCGCGGTATAGGCCGCGAGCGTCTCGGCCAGCTCGCCGGTCACCGGCCCGTTGTGCTTGGCCATCCCCTCGAGCGTCTCCCAGGTCAGGTTGAGCCCGTCGAACCCGGCATAGTGGCGCTCCAGATGGGTGACGATCCGGATCGCCTGGGCGTTGTGCTCGAACCCGCCCCAGGGCGCCATCAGCGCCTGCAGCGCCTCCTCGCCGGTATGGCCGAAGGGCGGGTGCCCGAGATCGTGCGCAAGCGCCACGGCCTCGGCCAGATCGACGTTGAGCCCGAGCTGCCCGGCGAGGGTGCGCGCGACCTGCGCCACCTCGATCGTGTGGGTAAGGCGCGTGCGGTAGTAGTCGCCCTCATGCTCGACGAAGACCTGGGTCTTGTGCTTCAGCCGGCGGAAGGCCGAGGAATGGATGATCCGGTCGCGGTCGCGCTGGAACGGGCTGCGGAAGGTGCTCAGCGCCTCGGGGAACAGGCGTCCGCGGCTCGCGCCGGGGTCGCAGGCATAGGGGGCAAGCATCGTTCGGGGCCGTCCTTGTTCGCCGCTCCGCGTGACCGTATATGTCCGGGGTATCCGACGCGACAGCCTCGACATCGGCAGCCTGCGATGACCCTGACCGTTCCCCCCCGCGTTACCGACCGCGCCTTCGCGCGGCTCGCCGAGATCAACGCCACGGTCGATCCCCCGCGCGCCCTGCGCGTGGCGGTCGAGGGGGGCGGGTGCTCGGGCTTCCAGTACGACATCCGGCTCGACGATCCCGCCGCGGACGATCTGGTGCTGGAAAAGGGCGGCCAGCGGGTGCTGGTCGATCCGGTGTCGCTGCCGTTTCTCGCCAATGCCGTGATCGACTTCAGCGAGGAACTGATCGGTGCGCGTTTCGTGGTGAACAATCCCAACGCCACCGCGTCCTGCGGCTGCGGTACCAGTTTCTCGATCTGAGCCGGTGGGGCGCAGCGCCCCGCGCAACGGGGCCCGCGATGACGCCGACCGAACGGATCGCCCGCGTCCTCGCGAACCCGCGCGGTCGGCTGGCAGCGTTCTTCGGGCTGGGCGTTCTCGACGGGTCGATCCTGCCCGTGCCGCTCGAACCCTTCGTGCTGCCGGTCCTCGCCACGCACCCGCGCCGCGCGCCCCTGATGGCACTGGCGCTGCTGGCCGGATGCCTGACCGGATGCCTGATCTTCTACGCGATCGGCCTCGTCGCGGGCGAGGCGCTGGTCGATCCGCTGCTGCAGCGCCTGGGGCTGCTTGCGGCCTTCGAGGCGCAGCTCGACCCGATCCGGGAGAACGCCTTCGCCACGCTCTTCGTGATCGGGCTCACGCCCATTCCCCTGCACATCGGCACGCTGGGCGCCGGCGTGACCGGGGTCGGCCCGGCCACGCTCCTTGCCGCGCTCTTGCTGTCGCGCGGGCTGCGCTATGCGGTGGTCACGTCGCTTGCGGTGCTGATCGGGCTCGGCGCGGAGGACTGGTTCCGGCGCAACCGGGGCAGAATGCTGCTGATCTGGTTCGGCATGGCCGCGGTCGGGGTGGTTCTCATCTGGCTCCTCCGCATCTGAGCGGCGCCGCTAGCCGCCCGCGGCGCCCCCTTCGGCAGGGCCGACAAAGCGGGCGTTCTGTTCGCGGATCCGCGCGGCCGCCTCGTCGTAGAGGAAGGGGAGATAGGCATAGCGCCGGCCGCGCCTGACCTGGCTGACGGAATGAAGGAGCGAGCAGGAGAACACCACCGCACCGCCCTTCGGCGCCTTGAAGCTGCGCGGCCCGTATTCCGGAAAGCTGACCTCGCCGCCGTCGAAGTCGTCGTTGAGGTTGATCGACACGGCGAACCGGCGGTGCGCGGTGCCGCGTGTGGTGTTGTCGCGATGGGCGCGGAAATGCCCTCCCTCCTCGGCATCGTAGCAGGCGACGATGTGGCGCTCCATCCGGCTGGCGGCGAACTGGTGGACCTTGGCGATCTCGGGCAGAACCCGTCGCACGAAACGGGCCTTCAGCTCCTCGATCAGGGCGGTATCCTCGATCACATGGTCGCGGCGGCGCTTGTGGCCTGCATCGAACATCGGAAGCGTCCGGCCGTTGACCTCGCGCATGAACCCCGATTCCTCGCCGCCGTGCGATTCGTAGAGCGCCACCAGACGGTCGCAGAGCTCGGGTTCGAAGACATTCGCCATCACGATGATCGGCACCGGCACCTCGAACCCCGGATGCGCCCCGACCGGGGGCTGCGCGGCGAGGAAGTCCAGCACCTCGGCCGCGTCCGAGCCATCGGCGCGGAACGGCGTCACCTTCAGCACCCGCAAGGTCGGGTCGAGCACGACCCAGCCTTCGTGCGGCGCCCCCTGCGGAACGATCCGGTAGGCCGAGGCCACCCGCCGGTCGAAGTCCCAGAAGATCCGGTAGCCGGGAATGCGGTCGGCGATGCGGCCCTCGGCCTCGTCGGCCGGATCGGCGGTCACCGCGAAGAAGCAGGCGCGCGTGTCGTCGAAGAGGTCGGGCCGGGCGAAGGCGGCGGCCAGCGCCCGGCGTGCGGCGGGATAGACCGACGAGCCGAGGAAGCACAGCACGATGTAGCGGCCTGCGACGGTGTCGAAGCGGAAGTTCGCGTTGACGGCCGTGCGCGCGGCAAAGACCGGGGCAGGATCACCGGGCAACAGCAGGCTCGGCAGGGCCATGGGCGTGTCTCCTCCATCCGTAGGGGATGCGGATCAGGGGCGGCAGCGGTGGCATGAGACCAAGGGATCCCTGCGCCGACCAAGGAAAAAACGATGCGGAGCGGTGTGCGATCACGCGATCGTTATCGTGGTCCTGCGTGTCTGGTTGCCGCGCCGGTCGCCGGGTCGGCCGGAAAGGCCCGCCGCGCGGCAAGGACACGGGCGCCCGCGGTCCAGAGGCAGAGCGCGGCGAAGCCGAAGGCAAGTGCGGCGAAGGCCCCCGGCCAGAGGCAGAACATCACGAAGGCGGCGATGGTCTCGGTGCCTTCGATCAGACCCCTCGAGAAGTAGAGCGACTTCAGACCCCGCGCCCGGGTCTCGAGCCCCCGCCGCTCGGCCAGGATGGCGTAGCCCAGGAAGGTCGTGCCGTTCACGAGGAACGAGACCAGCAGCGCCGCGCCGGCCAGTCCGTTCGCCCGGGGATCGAGCGCGACGAAGGCGAGCGGGATCGCGCCGTAGAAGGCGAAGTCGGCGACGATGTCGAGGTAGCCCCCGAAATCGGTGCGCCGCGTCGCCCGCGCCACCGCTCCGTCGAGGCCATCGGCCAGCCGCGACGCGAGCAGGAGCGCGAGCCCGAGGCCCATGGCCCCCGCGGCGATCGCCGCCGCCGCGGACAGGCCGAGCCCGAGCCCGGCCAGCGTCACCGTATCGGCCGAAACCCCGGTTGCGGCCAGTTGCCGGCCCGCACGGTCGATCGCGGGGTCGATCGCCCGGCGCACCCATCCGTCCAGCATCGCCTTGCCCTCCCGGTCGCCCCGCCCGCCCCCCTTCGCGCGCCGCCTGCCCGAAGTCGCGGCGCGGCGCAAGCGCGGTGCCGCGGCGGAAACCCCGTCTCGCGGCCTTGTGCGCCGGCGCGGCGAGCCGGTAGATAAAGGCCAGCGGGAGATGGCCGGCCATGCGGATCGCAACCTTCAACATCAACGGCGTGAAGGCCCGGATCGAGGCCGTGCTTGCCTGGCTCGACGAAAGCGGGCCCGACGTGGCGCTGATGCAGGAGCTCAAGTCGGCCGACGAGGCCTTTCCGCGCGAGCCCTTCGAGGACCGGGGCTACCGGGTGGAAACGCATGGCCAGAAGGGGTTCAACGGCGTCGCCATCCTGTCGCGCCTGCCGCTGGAGGACGTCGCCCGCGGCCTGCCCGGAGATCCGGACGACGCGCAGGCCCGCTGGATCGAGGCAACCGTCATCGGCAGCCGCGCGGTGCGGGTGTGCTGCCTCTACCTGCCGAACGGAAACCCGGCGCCGGGGCCGAAGTTCGACTACAAGCTGGCGTGGATGGCGCGCATGCGGCGTCGGATCGCCGGCCTTCTGGCGCTCGAGATGCCGGTGGTCTGCGCGGGCGACTACAACGTGATCCCCGAACGCCTCGATGCCGCCCGACCCGAGGCATGGACGGACGACGCCCTGTTCCGGCCCGAATCGCGGGCCGCCTTCCGCAGGCTCGTCCACCTCGGCCTGACCGATGCCTTCCGCGTCTTCGAGCCCGGCCCCGGGCATTACAGCTACTGGGACTATCAGGCCGCGGCCTGGGAACGCAACGACGGCATCCGCATCGACCATCACCTGCTGAGCCCCCAGGCCGCCGACCTGCTGTCGGGCGCCTGGATCGAGAAGGAGCGGCGCGGAGCGGAGAAGCCGTCGGACCATGTTCCGGTCTGGATCGAGCTCGAGGACTGACGCCCCGGCCGGGGTCCGACACGGCGCAGCCCGACCGGGACCGGGGAACGCAAGCGGGCCGCGGCAACCCGCGGCCCGCCCGGTCGTTCCGCCATCGCGCCGATCAGGCGGCCCGGCTGACCAGAACCTCGTCCACCTGACGCGCGGCCATGCGCTCGTCGGTGCCGCTGACCGCCGCGACCTCGCGGGTCAGCCGCTCCAGCGCCGCCTCGTAGAGCTGGCGCTCGGAATAGCTCTGTTCGCGCTGGTCGTCGGCGCGGTGCAGGTCGCGCACCACCTCGGCGATCGACACGAGGTCGCCCGAATTGATCTTCTGTTCGTATTCCTGCGCCCGGCGCGACCACATCGCCCGCTTCACCCGCGCCTTGCCCTTGAGGGTCGCCATCGCCCGCGACACGACATCCGGCGAGGACAGCGACCGCATGCCCACCTGGCTCGCGCGGTTCGTCGGCACGCGCAGCGTCATCTTGTCCTTCTCGAAGGAGATCACGAAGAGTTCGAGCCGGATCCCGGCGATCTCCTGCTCCTCGATCGAAACGATCCGCCCCACCCCGTGCGCCGGATAGACGACGAAGTCATTCGGACGGAATTCGGTTTTCTTGTCCTTGGCCATGCAGACGTTCCTAGACAGGACCCCCAGTCAGATTCGGCACGGCACCGGCGCAAGCGGTTCACCGCTTCCGCTGGAAGTCGCCACTGCCGCAAAAAACCACCGCGCAGGCGAGCAGCTCTGCGGATGGTGTATTCGTTCGTACCTTCCTTGTAACAGTTGCATATCAGAAATCACGCAGGAAAGAAAGGGGGGGCAGGGCTGCGGAACGGCCGGGCGGGCGCCGGATCCCTGCGGGATGGCCCCTTCGCCGCCCCCTGCCGCGGCCGGCCCGCGCCGCGGCGCGGCGCGAACGACGCCCCCTACCCGCCGTTTCCCGGAGCCTCGGAGAAGTACTTCTCGAGCTTGCCGCTCTCGCCGTCGCGCGCCTCGGCATCCGGCAGCGGATCCTTCTTGGTGATGATCACCGGCCAGATCGCCGAGTACTTCCGGTTGAACTCGACCCATCGCTCCATGTCGGGCTCGGTGTCGGGCCGAATCGCATCGGCCGGGCACTCGGGCTCGCAGACGCCGCAGTCGATGCACTCGTCGGGGTGGATCACCAGCATGTTCTCCCCCTCGTAGAAACAGTCCACGGGGCAGACCTCGACGCAGTCGGTGTACTTGCAGGCGATGCAGTTTTCGGTGACGACATAGGTCATTGGGGCGAGGTCCGCGTGTCCAGCGAGGTTGACAGGGAGGAGGTAGTCCGCGGCGCGGCGACGATCAACCCGTCTCGGCAGGCGCCGGAGATGCGGGACCGGGCGGGTCGAGATCGTCGTAGAGTGCGGCCGCCTCGGCGGCGGGTCCGCGCCGCAGGCCCGCAGCGGTCATCCGCACGACGCGCACCCTCGTGCCCTGCACGAAGGTGAGGACGTCGCCGGGCACCACGGAGCGGCCCGGCCGGGTGACGCGCTGCGCGTTGACACGGACGCCGCCGGCAGACACGGCGGCCGCCGCGAGGCTGCGGGTGCGGAAGAAGCGGGCATGCCACAGCCATTTGTCCAGGCGGATGCCGCCCCCGGGGGCCGGATCGCTCACTCCTTCACCCGGAAGCCCATGAGCGCCGCGGCGAAGGGATTGTCGGGGTCGATCCGGTCCTTGCGGGAGGGGCCGGTTTCGTAGGCGCGGGGGCGCTCGTCGTCGCGCGAGCGGCCGCCCCCGCCCTGCCGGCTGCCGGGGGGCTTGCCGCCCTGCGGCTTGCCGCCCGTGCGGGCCGGCGGCCGCTCGCCCCTCGGCCCGCCCGACTTGCCGTCGGACCGGTCGGGCTGTCCCTTCGCTGCCGGCGCCGTGCCCCCGCCG
>CALDYW010000173.1 GCA_937944395.1 uncultured Paracoccaceae bacterium
CCTCGAAGCTGGCCTGCAGCGCCTCGACGGTGACTTCCTCGACCCGGGCGAGTTCCGGCCGCGCGAAGGCGGCATCCACGGCGGCAAGGATCGCAGGCAGCGCGCCCTCGGCCGCGGTTGCCGCGCCGATCCCCAGCATCAGGCCGAAGCGTCCCTCCGCGTCGCGCCGGATCCGGAGTTCGCCCCCCGTGACCGCAAGCCGCGTCAGCGCGAGCCGCCCGCGCCGGACCGCCTCGGGTGCGAGCCGCAACCGGACCTCGGGCACCTGCGCCACCAGTTGCCCGGCGGCGTCGAAAAAGGCGAGATCGCGGATCAGTATCCGCGGCGCCCAGCCCTCGGCCAGCACCGCCGCGACGCCGCCGAGGCGCACCTCGCCGGTTCCCGCCAGAGCCCGGTTCGCCCGGGCCTCGATCCGCGCCGTTGCCCAGGCCGGCGCCACCACCGGCCGGCCGGCGGCGAGGAGCGCGACCCCCCAGCCGATGGCGCCGGCCAGGACGAGGGCAACGAGCAGCCAGGCCCCGCGCCGCGCCGGCCGCTGCCCTGACGCATCCGCGCCGATCCCTGCGCCCCGCCTGCCCCCTTCCGGCATCTCTCTCCTGCTTGCGCGCGCGCCCCGTGCCCTTCCCGTGGCCTTTATTCTCTCCCGCCGCGGTCTAGAGTGAAAGCGGCATCCGCAACCCCGCAAGGACACGTTTCGATGATCGCAGAAGGCCAGATCGCCCCCGACTTCACCCTGCCGCGCGACGGAGGCGGCGACATCACACTCTCGGCGCTCCGGCCGCGGACCGTCGTGCTCTACTTCTACCCCAAGGACGACACCTCGGGCTGCACCAGGGAAGCGCAGGGCTTCACCGAACATGCCGAGGCCTTCGCCGAGGCCGGCGCCACGGTGATCGGCGTCTCGAAGGACAGCGTGAAGAGCCACGACAAGTTCGTGGCCAAATACGGCCTCGGGGTCATCCTCGCCTCGGACGAACACTCCGACGTCTGCGAACGCTACGGGGTCTGGGTCGAGAAGAGCATGTACGGCAGGAAATACATGGGGATCGAGCGGGCGACCTTCCTGATCGACGGCAGCGGCACCGTGCGCCGCGTCTGGCCCAAGGTGAAGGTCGATGGCCATGTCGCCGAGGTGCTGGCCGCGGCCCGGGCGCTGTGAGCGAGAGCCTCGCCGCGCGCGCGGTCGCGGTGCTCACGACCGCCGACCCGCGCGCCAAGACCGCGCTGTCGCGCCGGCATGCCGCCGCCTGGTTCGCGGCCCGGGCGGCGGGAACGGCGCTGCCGCTGGGTCGGGCGACCCCCCCCGACCGCCCCGCCCGACCCGAGCGGCCGGTTCTCCTGCCCCCGCGCGAGGTGCCGCGCCGCCGCCCCGGAACGGCCGAGGGGCGGATCGCACTGCTGCACGCGGTCGCGCATATCGAACTCAATGCCGTCGATCTGCACTGGGACATCGTCGCGCGCTTCGCGGATGTGCCGATGCCGGCCGGCTTCTTCGACGACTGGGTGAAGGCAGCCGAAGAGGAATCGGGACATTTCGTTCTTCTGGCGGATTGTCTTGAGGCTGCGGGCAGTGCCTACGGGGCGCTTCCCGCACATGCCGGCATGTGGCGCGCGGCCGAGGACACCGCGCACGACCTGCTCGCCCGGCTCGCGGTCGTGCCCATGGTGCTCGAGGCGCGCGGGCTCGACGTGACGCCCGGCATGATCGAGGTCTTCCGCAAGGCCGGAGATGCCGCGGCGGTCTGCGCCCTCGAGACGATCCGGGCCGAGGAGGTCGGGCATGTCGCCTACGGCGCGAAATGGTTCAACTTCCTCTGCGGCCGCCACGACCTCGACCCGAAGGAGACCTTCCACACCCTGGTGCGCCGGCATTTCCACGGCACGCTGAAGCCGCCCTTCGACGAGGCGGCCCGCGCCGAGGCCGGACTTCCGCCCGACTTCTACTGGCCTCTCGTCGAACCCGCCGGCGGCGGCTGAGGGCGGTTGACGGAAGCGGGGCCCGGGCATCGGCAAGACTCCGCGCGACCGCCCCCCGGGGCCGCGGCCCCCCGGATCAAGCCGGTTGCGGCGCGCCTGCCCCATGGGATACCAAAGCCCCGGGGATGGGCGCGGGGCGAAGGTCCGCACGCCCGGCGGCAGACGAGGCGGATCGGTGCAGGCACGCTTCGCGCATGGGCTTCAGGCGGCGCTCGAGCGGCGCCTCCCCGAGCGGCGCCTGTTCCTGAAGTCCGACTCCGAGACGCGCTTCATCCGCCTGCGCCCGACGACCCAGCTTGCCGCAATCGTCGGCGCCACGCTGTTCGTCGGCTGGACGATCATCGCCACCGCGATGATCCTCATGGACTCGATCGGCGCCGGCAGCGCGCGCGAGCAGATCGCCCGGGCGCAACTGACCTACGAGCAGCGGCTGAACGCGCTTGCCGCCGACCGCGATGCCCGCGCCGCCGAGGTTCATGCCGCCCAGGCACGCTTCGCCCTGGCGATGGAGCAGGTCTCGGCGATGCAGGAGCGGCTGCTGGCCTCCGAGGACCGGCGCCGCGAGCTCGAGACCGGGATCGAGGTGATCCAGGCGACGCTGCGGCGCACGATGCAGGAACGCGAGGCGGCCCGCGCGGAGATACGCCAGCTCTCTGCCCAGGTCGAGGGCACCGCCGGCCCCGACCGGTCGGGCGGGGCCGATCCCCGGGAACTGGCGGCGACCGTGTCGTTCCTGACCGATGCCCTGGGCGACTCCGCGGCCGAGCGCGCGCGGATCGCCGAGGCGGCCGAGACGGCGAAGGCCGAGGCCGCGGATCTGGCGCTGGAACTGCGGCTGATGGCCGAGCGCAACGCGCGCATCTTCGGCCAGATCGAGGAGGCGATGTCGGTCTCGCTCGAGCCGCTCGACGCGATGTTCCGACAAGCCGGCCTCAACCCCGTCCGCATCCTCGAGGAGGTGCGCCGCGGCTATTCCGGGCAGGGCGGGCCGCTGATGCCGCTTGCCATGTCCACCCGCGGCGACGGCACGCCCGACCCCGACACGCTGCGCGCGAACGACATCCTGAAGCGTCTGGACGAGCTGAACCTCTACCGCATCGCGATCCAGAAGACGCCCTTCGCCATGCCGGTCAAGTCGGCCTTCCGCTTCACCAGCGGCTTCGGCTACCGCCGCGACCCGAAGGGCGGCGGCACCCGGATGCACGAGGGCGTGGACTTCGCCGCAGCGACCGGCACGCCGATCTACGCCACCGCCGATGGCGTCGTGGTCGAGGCCGGCTGGGACTCGGGCTACGGTCGTTCGGTGGTGATCCGGCACGGTTTCGGGATCGAGACACGCTATGCGCACCTGTCCCGAATCCATGTCAACGCGGGGCAAAGGGTCTCGCGCGGGGAGCGCATCGGTGATATGGGAAGTTCCGGCCGCTCCACCGGAACGCATCTGCACTACGAAGTGCGCGTCGGGGGCGTTGCCGTCAACCCGATGACCTATCTGAGGGCGGCGAGACATGTTCAGTAAGTCACGAATCAACGAGCCGGGCCCCAGGACGACCGGCGAGCCGGAGAAGCCGAAGATGCCCGAACCGATGACCGCGAAACCGCTCGGCGACTATGCCCCTGCGGCCGCGCCCAAGGCGAAGCCCCCCGCCTCGGTCCTGTCGGCGGACATCACCGTGGTCGGCAACATCCGTTCGACCGGCGACATCCAGATCGAGGGCACCGTCGAGGGCGACGTGCGCGCCCACCTGCTGACCGTGGGCGAAGGCGCGACCGTCAAGGGCGAGATCGTCGCCGACGACGTGGTGGTGAACGGACGGATCGTCGGCCGGGTCCGCGGATTGAAGGTACGTCTGACCTCGACCGCGCGCGTCGAGGGCGACATCATCCACAAGACGATCGCGATCGAGTCGGGGGCGCATTTCGAGGGTTCGGTGCAGCGCCAGGACGACCCGATCACCGGAAACCAGAAGCCGGCTCTCGCTCCGCCCTCGACGGTGACCGCCCGCGCCGTCGAGGCCTGATCCCCGCCACGAACGCGGTTCGGGGCGCGCGACCGGATCGGGGGCCGCGTCCCCGTTCAGGCAGCCTAGCTCAGCCGCCCGAGGGCACCAGCCGGCGGTAGAGATGCCAGCTCGCGTGACCGAAGAGCGGCAGGACGACGAACAGCCCGAGGAACCCCGGCAGCATCGCCAGGAATAGCGCCGCCGCGATCAGCGCGCCCCAGCCCAGCATCACCGCCGGGCTCGCGCGCACGGCGCCGACCGAGGCGATCATGGCGGTCACGAAATCCACCTCGCGGTCCAGAAGCATCGGCAGGCTGATCACCTGGGTGGCGAACAGCACCAGCGCGAAGCCCGCCCCCACCAGCGTGCCGACGGCGAGCATCATCAGGCCCTCCGGGCTGAGGAACACCTCCCAGGAGCTCGAGATGTTGGTCATCGTGCTGAGGCCCAGGAACAGGGCGAAGATCATGTGCCCGAGGAAGTTCCAGAACAGGAAGAACACCACGATCACCGCCGAGACCGAGGGGATCTGTCGGTCCTTCTGACGGAACACCACACCGAGCACCGGGCCCCAGTGCAGCGGCTCGCCGCGCTCGAGACGGCGGCTGACCTCGTAGAGCCCCACCGCCACGAAGGGCCCGATCAGCGGGAAGCCGAGGCTGACCGGAATCGTCCACCAGACCTCGCCGGCAACGGCCAGGGCCCAGGTCAGGAGCCAGCCGCCGGCCACGAAGACCGCGGCGAAGAACAGGCCGAAGGCGGGGGCGGCGCGGAAGTCGCGCCAGCCGGCGGCAAGCGCGGCGCGCAGGTCGGAAACGGTGGCGGCCCTCGGATCGGGGGGCGGGGCGGGCGAGGCGGGCGCGGCGGCGTCGGACATGCGGCTATCCCCAGCAAACACGCATAGCGTGGCGCGGGTCGCGCCGCGATTCAAGCCGGGTGCGATGCTTCTCCGGGCGAAGGACGCGACGCCTCAGCCTGCCGCGCGGGCCTCGGCCTCGGCACGGCTCTTGCCGGCCACGTCCATCGCCAGGGTGGCCGCCATGAACGCGTCAAGGTCGCCGTCGAGCACCCCTTGCACATCCGAGGTCTCGTAGCCGGTGCGCAGATCCTTCACCATCTGGTAGGGCTGCAGCACATAGGAGCGGATCTGGTTGCCCCATCCGGCATCGCCCTTGGCCTCGTGCTGCGCCGCGATGGCGGCGGTGCGCTTGTCGAGTTCCAGCTGGTAGAGCCTCGCCTTCAGCGCGTTCATCGCGATCTCGCGGTTCTGGTGCTGGGACTTCAGCGACGAGGTGACGACGATGCCGGTGGGCAGGTGAGTGATCCGCACCGCCGATTCGGTCTTGTTGACGTGCTGGCCACCCGCGCCCGACGCGCGCATCGTGTCGATGCGGATGTCCTTCTCGGGGATCTCGATCTCGATCGTCTCGTCCACCACCGGATAGACCCAGACCGACGAGAACGAGGTATGCCGCCGCGCCGCGCTGTCATAGGGCGAGATCCGCACCAGGCGGTGGACGCCCGATTCCGACTTGAGCCAGCCATAGGCGTTCGGCCCCGAGATCCGGTAGGTCGCCGAGCGGATGCCCGCCTCCTCGCCCGGGCTTTCGTCGAGCAGCTCCACCTTGTAGCCGTGCGCCTCGGCCCAGCGGGTGTACATCCGCGCCAGCATCGCCGCCCAGTCGCAGCTTTCGGTGCCGCCGGCGCCGGCGTTGATCTCGAGGAAGGTGTCGTTGCCGTCGGCCTCGCCGCCGAGCAGCGCCTCGAGCTCGCGTGCCGCGGCCTTCTCGCGCAAACGCCGCAGCGCCTCTTCGGCCTCGGCCACGACGGCGGCATCGCCCTCGGCCTCGCCGAGTTCGATCAGTTCAAGGTTGTCGCGCAGGTCGCGGGCGATCGCATCGTGGGTCTCGATCTTTTCGAGAAGCTGCTGGCGCTCGCGCATCAGCTTCTGCGCGCGCGCCGGGTCGTTCCAGAGCGCGGGATCCTCGACCCGTGCGTTCAGCTCCTCGAGCCGATGCTGCGCGGTCGGGCGGTCCATCCGACAGGCGAGCAGATCGAGCGACCGTTCGATCGCTTCCACATTGGCCTGGGTCTCGGCGCGCATCGGGCCTCGGGTTCCTTCGCTTCGGGGACGGGCCCGGGTGATAGACGACTGCGCGCCGGGGGGCAAGCCGCTCCCCCGCCGCTGCCGCGGCCCCGGCTCAGTAGAGACCGCCCGTCGAGACGGTGCCGAAATTCGCCCGCGGCGGGATCACGGCGGTCGCCCCGGTCGAGGTGGTGACTTCCTGCCCGTCGATGTCGCCTTCGCCGGCGGCAAACAGCGGCAGGTTCGACCCCATGCCGAAACCGCCGTCGTAGGCCAGTCCGAACACCGGATCGACACCCGGGCGGAAGCATTCGGCGATCACGTTGTCGCCCGAGGCCCCCGCGCCGAGACGCGCGCCGGTGAAGCGGTCGATGTTGATGAACTCGCATTCGGGCGGGGCCTTGAACGCGGTCCCGCCGTATTCCCGGATCGCCTCGGCCATGAAGCTCTGGAACACCGGCCCGCACATGCCCCCGCCCGAGGCGCTGTCGCCGAGGCTGCGCGGCTGGTCGAAGCCGATGTAGCAGCCGGCGACGATGTTCGAGGAAAAGCCGACGAACCAGACATCCTTGGAATCGTTCGTGGTGCCGGTCTTGCCCGCGATCGGCACGGGCAGGCTGATGCCGCGCCCGGTGCCGCGCTTGACGACCCCTTCCAACATCGAGGTGATCTGATAGGCGGTGATCGCGTCGATCACCCGTTCGCGGTGACCGGTGATGCGCGGCGCCGCCCCGGGGGCCAGCGAGGCCACCTGACAGTCCTCGCAGGTGCGCTGGTCGTGGCGGTAGATGGTGCGGCCCCAGCGGTCCTGCACGCGGTCCACCAGCGTCGGCTCGACCCGCACCCCGCCGTTGGCGAACATCGCGTAGGCCGCGACCATGCGGTAGAGCGTCGTCTCCTGACTGCCGAGCGAATTGGCAAGGAAGGGATTCATCCGGTCGTAGACGCCGAAGCGCTCGGCATAGCGGGCGACCGTCTCCATCCCCACTTCCTGCGCCAGCCGGATCGTCATCAGGTTGCGCGACTGCTCGATGCCGGTGCGCATCGGCGTCGGCCCGTAGAAGCGGTTCGAGGCGTTCTTCGGACGCCACAGCCCTTCGGGCGTGTTGATTTCGATCGGGGCGTCGATGATGATCGAGGCCGGCGTGAACCCGCTGTCGAGCGCCGCGGCATAGACGAAGGGCTTGAAGGCCGAGCCCGGCTGCCGGGTCGCCTGGGTGGCGCGGTTGAACACCGAATGCTGGTAGGAAAAGCCGCCCTGCATGGCCAGAACCCGGCCGGTGTGAAGGTCCATCGCCATGAAGGCGCCCTGCACCTCGGGGATCTGGCGCAGCGACCAGCGGCGGAAGCTGCCGTCCTCGTTGGTGACCGCGCGGACATGGACGACATCGCCGACCGACAGCAGATCGCCCGCCCGACGCGCCTTCGGCCCGAGCCGCCCGTCGGCCTGGCGCTTGCGTGCCCATTCGACATCCTCGGGCGGGATGAAGTGCCCGTCCTCGTCCTCGGCCACGCCCTCGATGCCGATGCGCGCATGCGTCTCGCCCACCGACAGCACCACCGCCGGATACCAGCCCTCGATATCGCGGGCGATGTCCACCTCGGCCAGCGCGGCGCGCCAGTCCGCCTCGGTCGTCAGCCGGTCGGGGTCGATGACCTTGCGGGTGCCGCGCCAGATGCCGAGGTTGCGGTCGTAGCGCTCGAGCCCGGCGCGCAGCGCGCGCGCCGCCACCGCCTGCAGGTCGGGGTCGATCGTGGCGCGGATCGTGAGCCCGCCGCCGAAGAATTCGTCCTCGCCGAAGGTCGAGGACAGCTGGCGGCGGATCTCGTCGGTGAAGTAGTCGCGCGGCGGCAGGCTGGCGCGGAAGGGCTCGTAGTCGCCCGCCTGCACCGAGCGCAGTGGCTCGGCCACCGCCGCCTCGTAGGCCGCGCGGTCGAGATAGCCGTTCTGGAGCATCTCGCGCAGGACATAGTTGCGCCGCTCGCGCAGCCGGTCGGCGTTGCGCACCGGGTGGAAGTTCGAGGGCGCCTGCGGCAACGCCGCGAGGAACGCCGCCTCGTGCGGGGCGAGGTCCGACAGCGGCTTGTTGAAGTAGGTCTGCGCGGCGGCCGCCACGCCGAACGAGTTCTGCCCGAGGAAGATCTCGTTGAGGTAGAGTTCGAGGATCTTCTCCTTGCTCAGCGTCTGCTCGAGCCGCGCGGCGAGGATCAGTTCCTTGATCTTGCGCTCGGCCGAGCGGTCGGAGGACAGCAGGAAGTTCTTCATCACCTGCTGGGTGATGGTCGAGGCGCCGCGCAGCCGCCCGCCGGTCAGCGCATCCCGCGCCGCGGACAGCATCGACAGCGGATCGTAGCCGCGGTGCAGGTAGAAGTTCTTGTCCTCGGCCGAGATGAAGGCCTGCTTGACGAGATCGGGAATCTCCTCGGAGGGCACGAAGAGCCGCCGCTCCTGCGCGAATTCGTCGATGATCCGCCCCTCGCCCGAATAGATCCGGCTGATCGTCGGCGGGGTGTACTGGGCCAGCTGCTCGTGGTTGGGCAGGTCGCGCCCGTAGATGTAGAAGATCGCCCCCACCGTCAGCCCGGCGAAGGCCAGTCCCAGCGTCACCGCCGTGAAGATCGCGCCGAGAAAGCTGACAAGGAGCCGGATCATGTCGTCGCGCCGTTCGAGGTCCGACCGTCTTATAGGCCGCAGCCTGCGCCGGGGTCAAAGCCGCGGGCGGCGCGGGCGGCGGAATGCGGCCCGGCGCGCCGTCACATCGGCGCGAGCCCGCCGCCCGCCGCTATTGGCGAAGCAGCGCGGCGCGGGCCGCATCCTCGGCGGCCCAGGCCTCGACCGCGGCGGCAATTCCCTCGGCGGCCCGGGCGCGCCAGTCCGGCGAGGTCAGCCGTGAACGGTCGGCTGCCGACGAGATGAAGCCGAGTTCGATCAGCACCGAGGGGATGTCGGGGGCGCGCAGAACCGAGAACCCGGCGGCCAGACGCGGCCGCTTGTGCAGCCCGCCCACGGTTGCCGCAAGACCCGCCACGACGGCGTCGGCCAGCGCTTCCGAGCGCGGTTGCGTGTCGAGCCGCGCAAGCTCCATCAGCACCGTCGCGATCATGTCGTCCTGATCGCTGAGGTCCACCCCGGCCAGAAGGTCGGCGCGGTCGTGCCGCTCGGCCAGCGTCGCCGAGGCGGCATCGGACGCCGTGTCCGAAAGGGTGTAGATCGTCGCGCCGCGCGCCTCGCCCTCGGCCACCGCGTCGGCATGAAGCGACAGGAACAGGTCGGCCCCGGCCGCGCGGGCGATGCTGATGCGGTGGTCGAGGGGCACGAAGACGTCGGCCTCGCGCGTCAGCACCACCCGGTAGCCGCCCCGCCGCACCAGCACCTCCTGCAGTTCGCGCGCGAAGGCCAGCATCAGGTCCGATTCGCGCAACCCGTCGCGCTCGGCGCCGGGGTCGATCCCGCCGTGGCCGGGATCGAGCACCACCGTCAGCGGCCCGTCGCCCCGCCCCCGCGGCGCTGCCGCGGCGTCCCTGTCATCCGCCTGTGCCGACGACGGCCAAAGCGCGTCGTCCGGCGCGCCCGACCGGGCACGGAACACCGCTTCGGTGGCCGGCACCAGATCGACCCGCACCGCGGCCGGGCCGGCGCCGCCGGCGGCCGCTTCCATCCCCGCACGGGCGATCACGAAGGGACCCGCAAGGTCGGCCACCAGCCGCGACCAGCCGGGCCGGAAGGTTCCGGTGCGCAGGTCCGTCGCGCGCGCCGTGCGCAGGAGTGCCGCCGCATCGGCCCCGCGCCAGTCCACCTCGCGGAAGTCGAGGACGAGCCGCGGCGGATCGGCCAGCGTGAAGGCCCGCCAGGGCACCGGCTGGCTGATCGCGAGCGCGAGCGAAAGGCCGGCGCCCGTGTCGCTCAGCGACGAGTGCGCCGGATCGAGACGGGCGAGCGCGGTGAACTCCTGCGCCGCCGTCGTCGCCGGCAGGGCAGGCACGGCAAGGCCAAGCGCGAGAAGCGCCACGCGGATGCGTCGGGGAAGGCTGCTCATGGGCCCCGGAGTGTTTTGCACTACCCTAGCAGAGGCGGCGCGTCGCCGGAAGCCCGGCCGGTCACCCCCCCGCGCGCGTGCGCGCCTGCGGCCCGTCCGCGGCCCGCCTCAGCCGCGCCGGCGCCGGCGCCCGTCGCCGCGGGCGGCCAGCGCCTCGGCCGAGGCTTCGGCGAAGCTCCTGCCCTCGGCCACCGCCTCGGCAATCCGGGCGAAGCGGATCCATTCGGCCCCGTTCGGATCGTGGTTCATCAGGAAGTTGGCGGCGCGGATCGCCTCCATCTCCTGCAGCCTGACCGGGTTCATGATGGCGCTGGTCATGCCGGCGGCGATCGCCATCGGCAGGAAGGCGGCATTGATCCCGTGCCGGTGCGGCAGGCCGAAGCTGATGTTCGAGGCGCCGCAGGTGGTGTTGACGCCCAGTTCCTCGCGCAGCCGGCGGACCAGCGCGAAGACCTGCCGGCCGGCGCTGGCCATCGCCCCCACCGGCATCACCAGCGGATCCACCACGATGTCATGCGCCGGGATCCCGTGGTCGGCGGCGCGCTCGACGATCTTCTTCGCCACCGCGAAGCGCACGTCCGGATCCTCGCTGATCCCGGTCTCGTCGTTCGAGATCGCGACCACCGGCACATTGTATTTCCTGACGAGCGGCAGCACGACCTCGAGGCGCTCCTCCTCGCCGGTCACCGAGTTCACCAGCGGGCGGCCCTCGGCCGCCTCGAGCCCGGCCATCAGCGCCTCCGGCACCGAACTGTCGATGCAGAGCGGCACATCGACCAGCGCCTGCACGCGGGTGACCAGCTCGCGCATCAGCGGCGGCTCGACGAAGTTGTTGTCGGCATAGCGCGGATCCTCGGCCATCCGGTTCGAGAACACCGCGCCCGAATTGATGTCGAGCACCATCGCGCCGCAGGCCACCTGCTCGACCGCATCCCTCTCGACCGTCGAGAAGTCGCCCGCCTCGAGCTCGAGGTTCAGCTTCTTGCGCCCCGTGGGGTTGATCCGCTCGCCGATGACGCAGAAGGGCTCGTCGAAGCCGATCACGACGGTCTTCGACTTCGATTCGACGACGGTGCGGGTCATGGCGCGGCCTCCTCTGGGCGGTCCGGATCTGCGGGAAGGCGGGGGCGGGAATAGGTCAGGCGGTGCGCGCGGCGCTGCCGCGGCCGCAGAGCGCCGCCGCCCAGTCGGCAGCGGGCAGGATCCCGCCCAGCGGGAACAGGTGCACCCGCTCGACCGGGAAGGCGGGGTCGGCCGCCTTGCGGGCCGCCAGCGCCTCGACCAGCTCGGTCGGCTCGAAGGGCACGACGAGCTTGGTCACGTCGCGGGCCCGGCGCTGAAGCACGCGCAGCGAGGGGCCGACGCCGCAGGCCACGGCATACTTGATCAGCGTCTGCAGCTTTGCCGGCCCGGCGACGCCGATGTGCACCGGCAGCGCGATCCCCGCCGCCGCAAGCCGTCCGGCCCAGTCGAAGACCGGTTCGGCCTCGAACACGAACTGCGTGACGATCGCCATCTCCACGCCGCGCGCGCGCGCCCAGTCCTGCTTGCGCCCGAGTGCCGCCATCGCCTGCGCCTCGCCGCCCTCGGGGTCGATGTCGCGGTTGCCCTCGGGGTGGCCGGCGACATGGATCCGCGCGAATCCGTCAAACAGACCGGTCTCCAGAAGCTGCATCGCCTCGTGGAACTCCCCGGCCGGCCGGGCGACCCCGCCGCCCAGCACCAGCGCCTCGCCGATGCCCGCCTCGTCCCGGTAGCGCGCGACCCAGTCGGCCAGCGTCGCCCGGTCGGGGATGATCCGCGCCGGGAAATGCGGCATCACCGGGAAGCCCTCGGCGGCGATCCGGCGGGCGGTGGCCAGCATCGCCTCGAAGGGGGTTCCGTCGATATGGGCGAGATAGACCCGCGTGCCCGCCGGCAGGATCGCGCGGAAGCTTTCGACCTTCTCGGCAGTCCGCGGCATCACCTCGATCGAGAAGCCATCAAGCAGGCGCGCGGCGTCGGCGGGCGCGGGCTGCACCGGGGCGGGACGGCGGAAGGGGAACAGGGCCATCAGGGCCTCCCAGAGCGGTTTCGGCCGGCTCACGCCCAGCCGTCGTTGGCAATCAGCGCGGCCAGCCGCGCGGCGTCGTATTCGGACTCGATCCGTGCAGCCTCGGCGCGGGCCGCCTCTGCGGCCTCGCCGGGAACCTCGACCTGCCGCTTGCGCCACTCGGCCAGATAGGCGTCGGTCTCCCGTGCCCCCACCTTCATCGCGCAACGGTCGATCGCCTGCTCGAACCGCTCGGGCAGGACGATCTTGACCGCCGCCCGTCCGCGGCCGGCGATGACCTGTGCCGGGATGTCGCGCCAGCTGAGGATCGTGATCTCGGCCATGTGCTGTCCTTTCGGCGCCCTGCATACGCGCAACCCGGCCGCGGCCGCAGCTTGATTTCGACCTCGCGCGCGCGCTCAGCGACGCGCGGCGCGGCCCGGCGGGCGGTTCGGCGCGCGGATCGTCGCGCGGCC
Source organism: uncultured Paracoccaceae bacterium (assembly GCA_937944395.1). Classification (GTDB taxonomy): domain Bacteria; phylum Pseudomonadota; class Alphaproteobacteria; order Rhodobacterales; family Rhodobacteraceae; genus CALDYW01. The sequence continues at coordinate 12,612 of CALDYW010000173.1, forward strand.
CGGCGGGCGGCCCGGCGCCGAGGGCAAGACGGCAGGGCCGGGGGCAACGCCGCCGGCGGCTGGCTGCGCGCGGATCGTCGTAGGCCGGCAGGAAGCCTGCACGAAGTCGCGGCGGTGCTTGCGGGACGGGGGGCGGCCGACTACCTTCGGGGCAACCAGGAATGGAGGGCGTTGCCGATGACGCCCAGGCGTCCCCGTGGTGCGGGCGCGTTTCCCCGGGCGGTCGAGACCCCCGCACCTTCAAGGCCCGATCCGGCGGCGCTCTATGCCGCCCTCGATCTGGGCACGAACAGTTGCCGGATGCTGGTGGCCCAACCCAAGGGCTCCCAGTTCCATGTGGTGGACAGTTTCTCGAAGACGGTGCAGCTCGGCGCCGGGCTCGAGGCATCGGGGCGGCTGGGGCGCGCCTCGATGGCGCGGACCGTCCAGGCGCTGCACATCTGCCGCAGGAAACTCGACAAGCACAACGTGGCGCGCATGCGCCTCGTCGCCACCGAGGCCTGCCGACGCGCCCGCAACGCCGCCGACTTCCTGGCGCTGATCCGCCGCGAGACCGGGCTCGACCTCGAGATCATCGAGCCCGAGGAGGAGGCGCGCCTTGCGGTGGTGTCCTGCGCGCCGCTGGTCTCGACCAAGACCGAGCAGCTTCTGGTCGTGGACATCGGCGGCGGCTCGACCGAGCTGGTCTGGATCGACCTGTCGCGGGTCGCCCCGCCGGAACGGCCGCGGGCGATCATGCGGCTCCATGCGGGGTTCCATGCCCCCGACAGCCCCTTCCCCATGCCCAAGGTGGTGGACTGGATCAGCGTGCCGCTGGGTGTGGCGACGCTGAAGGACCAGTTCGCCGACGTCGAGAACGACGCCGCGCGCTTCGCGCTGATGTCGTGGTATTTCGAGGAGAACCTGTCGGCCTTCTCGCCCTATGCCGCCGAGCAGCCGCGCGAGGGCTTCCAGATCATCGGCACCTCGGGAACGGTGACCACGGTGGCGGCCTCGTGGCTGGGGCTCAAGCGCTACGACCGCTCGAAGGTGGACGGGCTCAGGATGACCTCGGACCAGATCGACCAGGTGATCCGGAACTACCTTGCGCTCGGGCCCGAAGGGCGGCGCAACGACCCCCGGATCGGGCGCGACCGCCACGCCCTGATCATGTCGGGGGCGGCGATCCTGCAGGCGCTGATGCGGATCTGGCCGACCGACCGGCTGTCGGTCGCCGACCGGGGGCTGCGCGAGGGGCTGCTTTATGCGCAGATGTCGGCCGACGGCGTGCTCGAGGACGGGCCGTTCTGACGCCCGCGGGCCCTCGCCCCGCCGGCGCCGATGCGCTAGGGCGACGGCAAAGGGGGGGGCGGAGCGGGGCATGGCGAAGGGTCCGGGACAGGACGGCAGCGGGCGCGGGCGGCGCGATCTCAAGGTGCGGGTGCGGACGGCGAAGGGGCGGCGGCCCTCGTCCACCCGCTGGCTCGAGCGGCAGCTGAACGACCCCTATGTGGCGCGGGCCCGCGCCGAGGGCTGGCGCAGCCGCGCCGCCTTCAAGCTGATCGAGCTCGACGACCGCTTCGGCTTCCTGAAGCCCGGCGCACGGGTGGTTGACCTCGGCAGCGCGCCGGGCGGCTGGGCGCAGGTCGCGGCCCTGCGCACCAACGCCCGCGGCGGCCGGGCGGACCGGCCGAGGGGCCGCGTGATCGGGATCGACATGAAGCCGGTCGAGCCGGTGCCCGGGGTCGAGCTGCACCTGCTCGACTTCCTCGAGGAGGGCGCGGATGCGGCCGTGCGCGGCTGGCTCGGCGGGCCGGCCGATGTGGTGCTGTCGGACATGGCGCCGGCGGCCTCGGGCAACCGCCAGGTCGATCACCTGCGGATCGTGGCGCTCGGCGAGGCGGCGGCGGATTTCGCCCTGTCGGTGCTGGCCGAGGGCGGCACCTTCGTCGCGAAGGTGCTGGCAGGGGGCGCCGAGGCCGGGCTGCAGGCGCGCCTGAAGCGGCGGTTTGCGAAGGTCGCGAACGTGAAGCCCCCGGCTTCGAGGGCCGACAGCGCCGAGAAGTTCGTGGTGGCGACGGGGTTCCGCGGCGCGCCGCAGGCCGAGGCGGCGGCGGCCGAGGACGAGGACTGACCCGCCCGGGGCCGCGCGCGCGGGCGCAGCGGGCGCTGCCCCGCCGCCGCCCGCCCCTTCCCCTCCCCTCCTCCCGAGGCCTTCCGGCAGGGACGACGCGCCGCACACCGGCGGCACCGCTCCGGGCCCCGGCCCCGGCCCGGCGCCCGGACACCGGTGCGGCCTCCGGGGTGCGGCGCGGCGTCCGGTGGCGCGGGGGGCGCGCTGCGGGCCAGACTGGCGGCGGCAGGAAACCCCGGGGAGATGCCCGCTCATGTCCGCTCCGCTTGACGACATCCTCGTGCTGGACCTGACCCATGTGCTGGCGGGCCCCTTCGCCACCGCCCAGCTTCGCGACCTCGGCGCGCGGGTGATCAAGGTCGAGCGCCCCGGCAGCGGCGACGACACCCGGGCCTTCCCGCCCTTCGTCGAAGGGCAGAGCGCCTATTTCGCGCTGCTGAACTTCGGCAAGCAGGGGATCGCGCTGGACCTGAGGTCGGACGCCGATCGCGCGATCTTCGACCGTCTGCTCGCCCGCGCCGATGTGCTGGTCGAGAACTTCCGGCCCGGGGTGCTCGACCGGCTGGGCTACGGCTGGGAGGCGTTGCAGGCGCGCCATCCGCGGCTGATCCTCGCCTCGGTCTCGGGCTTCGGCCAGACCGGTCCGGACGCCGGCCGGCCGGCCTATGACATGGTGGTGCAGGCGCGCGGGGGGGTGATGTCGATCACCGGCGAGGAAGGCGGGCCGCCGGTGCGCGTCGGCGCCTCGATCGGCGACATCGTGGCCGGGATGTTTCTGGTGCAGGGGATCCTTGCGGCGCTGCTCGAGCGCGGCCGCACCGGCCGCGGCGCCCGGGTGGACGTGGCGATGCTCGACAGCCAGCTCGCGATCCTCGAACATGCGGTCGCCATGGTGGCGGCGACGGGCAAGGCCCCGGGCCCGACCGGCGCACGGCACCCGACGATCACCCCCTTCGCGACCTACCGCGCCGCGGACGGCTTCTTCGTGATCGCCGCCGGGAACGACACGCTCTTCGCCCGGCTCTGCGCCGTGCTCGGGCTCGACGACCTGCCCGCGGATCCGCGCTTCGCCACCAACGCCGCGCGCTGCGAGAACGTCGCGCTGCTCAAGCGGCGGATCGAGGCGGTGACGCTCGAGGCACCGCGGGCGCACTGGATCGCCGCGCTCGAGGCGGCCGGCGTGCCCACCGGCCGGGTCCAGGACGTGGCCGAGGCGATGGCCGATCCGCAGATCCTCGCCCGCAACATGATCCGCGAGGTCGCGCTCTACCCCGGCGGGCCCTTGCTGCGCGCGCCGGGAAACCCGGTCAAGCTCTCCACGCTGCCCGACCCCGCGCCGGGCGGTGCCGCCCCGCGGCTCGACGGCGACCGGGCGGCGATCCTCGCCTGGCTCGAGGCGACCGCCGCGACGTGACGCCGGCCCGCGGCAGGCGGTCGCTTCCCGACCTTGCAGCGGCCGCGCCCCGGGCTATCACCAGCGCCGGGACAGCGTGAGGGGACGCGGGATGGACGGCGAGGCGCTGGTGATCTTCACGCCCTCGGGCAAGCGCGGCAGGGTCCCGCGCGGCACGCCGGTGCTGACCGCGGCGCGCCGGCTCGGCGTCGATCTCGACTCGGTCTGCGGCGGTCGCGGCATCTGCTCGAAGTGCCAGGTGGCACCGGGGATCGGCGCCTTTCCCAAGCACGGCATCACCGTGACCGCCGATGCCCTGTCGCCGCGCAATGCCGTCGAGGACCGCTACGACCGGCTGCGCGGGCTTGCCCCCGGCCGCCGCCTGGGCTGCCAGGCGCTGGTCATGGGCGATGTGGTGATCGACGTGCCGCCCGAGAGCCAGATGCACCGCCAGGTGGTGCGCAAGGAGGCGACGGCGCGCAGCATCACCCTCGATCCCGCGACGCGGCTCCACTACGTCGAGGTCGCCGAGCCCGACATGCACGAACCCTCGGGCGATTTCGAGCGCCTCTGCGCGGCGCTGGCCGCGCAATGGCAGATCGCGGCGGTCGAGGCCGACCTGGCGGTCCTGCGGCGGCTGCAGCCGGTGCTGCGCAAGGGCGGCTGGAAGGTCACCGTGGCGCTGCACCGCGGCGCCCATGACCGCGCCCACCGGCTGATCGACCTCTGGCCGGGCTTCTGGGAGGGGCGGCTTCTGGGCCTCGCGGTCGATGTCGGCTCGACCACCATCGCCGCGCATCTGTGCGACCTCGCCGACGGCGCGGTGCTGGCCTCGGCCGGGGTGATGAACCCGCAGATCCGCTTCGGCGAGGATCTGATGAGCCGTGTCTCCTATGCGATGATGAACCCCGGCGGCGACATCGAGATGACGCGGGCGGTCCGCGGCGCGCTCGATGCGCTCGCCGCCGAGGTGGCCGCCGCAGCCGGCGCCGATCCCGGCCTGATCGTCGAATGCGTGCTGGTCGGCAACCCCGTGATGCATCACCTGCTGCTCGGCATCGACCCGGTCGAGCTCGGCCAGGCGCCCTTCGCGCTCGCGGTCTCGGGGGCGCTGTCCTTCGCCGCGGGCGATCTCGGACTTGCGGCGCTGCACCCGCAGGCGCGGGCCTACGTGCTGCCCTGCATCGCCGGCCATGTCGGGGCCGATGCGGCTGCCGTGGCGCTGGCCGAGGCGCCGCAGGACTCCGACGACCTCGTGCTCATCGTCGATGTCGGCACCAATGCCGAGATCCTGCTCGGCAACCGGAAGCGCGTGCTCGCCTGTTCCTCGCCCACCGGACCCGCCTTCGAGGGGGCGCAGATCAGCTCCGGCCAGCGCGCCGCGCCCGGGGCGATCGAGCGGGTCGCGATCGACCCGGCGACAAAGGAGCCGCGGTTCAAGGTGATCGGCTGCGACCTGTGGTCCGACGAGCCCGGGTTCGCCGAGGCGACGGCGGCCACCGGCGTCACCGGCATCTGCGGCTCGGGCATCATCGAGGCGGTTGCCGAGATGCGCATGGCCGGCATCCTCGACGCCTCGGGCCTGATCGGATCGCCCGGGCAGACCGGGACCGACCGCTGCGAGGCCGAGGGCCGCACCTACGCCTACCTGCTCCACGACGGCAGCGCCGAAGGCGGCCCGCGCATCCGCGTGACCCAGGGGGACGTGCGGGCGATCCAGCTCGCCAAGTCGGCGCTCTATGCCGGGGCGCGCCTGCTCATGGACGCGTTCGGCGTGGACCGGGTGGACCGCATCGTGCTGGCCGGCGCCTTCGGCGCGCATATCTCGCCGCGCCATGCGATGGTCCTCGGCATGATCCCCGACTGTCCGCTCGAAAGGGTCACGAGCGCCGGCAACGCCGCGGGAACGGGCGCGCGGATCGCACTCCTGAACCGCGCCGAGCGGGCGCGGATCGAGGCGGTCGTCCGCCGCATCCACAAGGTCGAGACCGCGATCGAGCCGCGCTTCCAGGAGCATTTCGTGAATGCCAACGCGATCCCCCACGCGGTCGATCCCTTCCCCGAACTCGGGCGCGTCGTGACCCTGCCCTCGGTGTCGTTCAACACCGGCGGCGGCAGCGGGGTCGAGGGCGCCCGCCGGC
>CALDYW010000174.1 GCA_937944395.1 uncultured Paracoccaceae bacterium
CCGCCGCCGCGGTCGCCGTCTCAGCCCCCGGGCCGGCTGATGCGCCCGCCCCCCACGGCGGCGCGCACGCCGGTCGTCGAGGGGCAGGAGGTCGGCAGGCCGCGGGCCACGCGCACCGCGAGAAAGCCGAAGGCCTCGGCCTCGAGCATGTCGCCGTCGAGCCCGGCCGCCTCGGCCGGCTCCACCGGCAGGTCGGTGAGGCCCGCGAGCATATCCATCACGGCGCGGTTCTTCCGCCCGCCGCCCGACACCAGAAGCCGCCCCGGGGGGGCGGGGAAGTGGCGCAGCCCCTCGGCCACGGCCGCCGCCGTGCAGAGCGCGAGCGTGGCCGCGGCATCGGCATCCGACAGGTGCGCGACCGCATCGAGGAGCCCGGCGAAATCGGCCCGGTCGGCCGATTTCGGCGGCTTCCGCGCGAACCAGGGCGCGGCGAGGAAGTCGGCCACCACAGCCTCGTCCGGCACCCCCGCCCGCGCCAGCGCCCCGCCGGCGTCATGCGCGAGCCCGCGGCGCGCGCGCAGCAGCTCGTCGAGCGGCGCATTGCCCGGGCCGGTGTCGAAGGCGACAAGCGCACCCTCGGCCTCGGGCCGGCCGCGCGACGGGTCGGCCCAGGTGAGGTTGCCCACCCCGCCGAGATTGAGGAAGGCCATCGGCACGTCGCCGCCGAAGCCGGCGGCCAGCGCGAAGTGATAGAACGGCGCGAGCGGCGCGCCCTCGCCGCCCAGCGCCACGTCCGACGACCGGAAGTCCCAGACCACCGGCAGGCCGAGCGCGGCGGCCAGCACGGCGCCGTCGCCCGCCTGATGGGTGCCGCGGCCGCGCGGGTCGTGGGCGAGCGTCTGGCCGTGGAATCCCACCAGCGCCGCGCCCGGAATGCCGGCGATGAGTTCGGCATGGGCCGCCTCGACCACTTCCGCGGCCTCGGCCACGCCGGGCTCGCCCGGCCAGCGGCCAAGGGCCGCGGCGATCACCGCACGTTCGGCGGTGCTGTAGGGGCGGTAGCCGGTCGCGCCGCGGCGGAACACGCGCTCGCCGTCGGTCAGGATCAGGGCGGCATCGACCCCGTCGAGCGAGGTGCCCGACATCGCGCCCAGCGCCCAGACCGGCTCTGCCCCCAGCATCCCTTTCCCTTTGCGCGCCCTGCCGCTAAGAGGCGTCCTGCCCGGCGCACCATGGACCAGCCCGCGATGCCCTACCATCCGAAATCCGACTTCCTCGACGTGATCGCGTCGCGCGGGTTCCTCGCCGACTGCTCGGACCTGGAGGGGCTCGACGCCGCGCTGCTGGCCGGGACGCAGACCGCCTACATCGGCTACGACGCAACGGCGCGGTCGCTTCATGTCGGGCATCTGATGAACATCATGATGCTGCGCTGGTTGCAGAAGACCGGGCACCGGCCGATCACGCTGATGGGCGGGGGCACCACCAAGGTCGGCGACCCCTCGTTCCGCTCCGAGGAGCGGCCGCTGCTGTCGGCCGGGGCGATCGCGGCCAACATCGCCGGCATGAGCCGGGTCTTCGCGCGCTTCCTCGACTACGGCGAGGGGCCGACGGGCGCGCTGATGCTCGACAACGCCGAATGGCTCGACCGGCTGAACTACCTCGACTTCCTGCGCGACATCGGCCGCCACTTCAGCGTCAACCGGATGCTGTCGTTCGAGAGCGTCAGAAGCCGGCTCGACCGCGAGCAGTCGCTGTCGTTCCTCGAGTTCAACTACATGATCCTGCAGGCCTACGACTTCCTCGAGCTCTACCGCCGGCACGGCTGCCGGTTGCAGATGGGCGGGTCGGACCAGTGGGGCAACATCGTCAGCGGCATCGACCTGGTCCGCCGGGTGCAGGATGCCGAGGTGTTCGGCCTGACCGCGCCGCTCCTGACCACCGCGGACGGGCGCAAGATGGGCAAGTCGGCGGCGGGTGCGGTCTGGCTCGACGCCGCGATGCTGTCTCCCTACGAATTCTGGCAGTTCTGGCGCAACACGGCGGATGCCGACGTGGGCCGGTTCCTGAAGCTCTACACCGAACTGCCGGTGGCCGAATGCGACCGCCTCGGTGCGCTGGGCGGCGCCGAGATCAATGCGGCGAAGGTGTGCCTGGCCAACGAGGTGACCGCCCTCCTGCACGGGCCCGAAGCGGCGGCGGCGGCCGAGGCCACCGCGCGCCAGGTGTTCGAGGAGGGCGGCATCGGCACCGATCTGCCCACGCTCGTGCTCGGCCGCAGCGAGGTGGGCGAAGGCATCAGCCTGGCGCAGCTCCTCGTGCGGTCCGGACTGGCGAAGTCGGGCAAGGACGCGCGCCGCCTTATCGAGGAAGGCGGCGCCCGCGTGAACGACGCGCCGGCCGCCGACGCGGGCGAGATGTTCGGCCCCGACCGGCTGGCCGAGCCGGTGAAGCTGACCGCCGGGCGCAAGCGCCACGCGCGGGTGATGCTGGAAGGCTGAGCCGGGCGGCGCGGGCGCAGGGCGGCGCGGCGGCAGGGCGGCGCGGGCAAGGGATCCGACCCGACGCCGGGATCGGCACGCTCGCCGGCGCCCCCGTCGCCCGTGCGCTTCCCCGCCGCCGGCGCCCCCGCAAGGGAGAGCGAGCCTGCGGCGCCGATGCCCGGCGCCCTGGGGCCCGTTGGTCGGACCGACAGCAGGGTGTCCCCGGCCCTAGGCGCGCGGGCCCCCGGCGCGCGGCAGCACCGTCGCGTCGTGGTCATGCAGCCAGGCGAAGCGGCCGAGCGGCAGCCGCGGCGCGATCGCACCGGTCAGCCCGAGCGCGGCATGCGCGACCAGGCGCAGCGGCGCAGGGCGCAGGTGATAGAGCCGCGCCATCCCGGTGGCGGCCGCGATCGCCCGCTCGGCGCGCGGCGCGCGCAAGGCCTGCCAGCGGGCGAGGGCCGCCGCGGTGTCGTCGCCTTCGGCAAGACAAGCGGCAAGCGTGAAGGCATCCTCGAGCGCGAGGTTCGCACCCTGGGCAAGGAACGGCAGCGTGGGGTGGGCGGCATCGCCCAGGATCGCCACCGCCCCGCCGGCGTGCCAGTTCCGTGCGACCGGGTGGCGGAACAGGCCCCACAGGTGCACCTCGCGCACCCGGTCGAGCAGGTCGCGCACCGGCCGCCCGAAGCCGGCGAAGGCCGCGCGCAGGTGCGCCGGGTCATCGGCGTGGTGCCAGCCCTCGGCGGCCCAGGCATAGCGTTCCTCGACCGCGACGAGGTTGACCAGCCGGCCGCCGCGCAGGGGATAGGTCACCAGATGCCGGCGCGGCCCCATGAACACGGTCGCCACCGGCGCCTCGCCGCCCGCCGCGGGCACCAGCGCGCGCCAGGCGACCTGAAGGGTGAAATGCGGCACGATCCGTCCCTCGAGCACGGGGCGCACGACGCTCTGCACCCCGTCGGCGCCGACCAGAAGGCCGGCGTCCTCGGACGCGGCACCCTCGGGCTGGATCCGCGCCCTGCCCGACCCGATCTCCACCTTGCCGATCCTGGTGCCGAGCCGGAGCCCGACCCCTGCCGCCCGGGCACCCTCGGCCAGCATGTCGATCAGGTCGGCGCGGTGCAGGAACCGCCATGCGGGGCGCGCGCGGTCGAGCGGCATGCGCAGCACCCGCCGGCCTGCGGCGTCGCGCAGCTCCACCGCCTCGGCCCTGGTGCCGACCCGGTCGAGGTCCGGCCCGAGCCCGAGCGCCTCGAGCACCCGGGCCCCGTTCGGTCCGATCTGGATGCCGGCGCCGACTTCGCACAGCGCGGGAGCCTGCTCGATCAGCGTCACCGCGGCGCCGCGCAGCGCCAGCGCCCGCGCCGCGGCGAGGCCGGCGATTCCGCCGCCGAGCACGGTGACCTGCCGTCCGGTCAGCGCCACCGGTCCGCTCCGCTGCGGGCGCCGGCAGGGCGGGCCACGGCGCAGCCCTCCCGGAGCGGGCGCCGAGACATCGCCGCCCGGCCGCAACCCGGACGTTTGCCGAAGGAAGGCGGCCGATCTGCCCCGGCTCCGGCGGCGCGGCCTCCGCCCGCCGACCCGCCGGGGGCGCCGGCGGCGAGACGGTCGCGCAACTCAGTCGTCGCGATGCACCCGCTCGCGCCGCTCGTGACGTTCCTGCGCCTCGAGGCTCAGGGTCGCGATCGGACGCGCGTCGAGACGCTTCAGCGAGATCGGCTCGCCGGTCTCCTCGCAGTAGCCGTATTCGCCGTTCTCGATCCGTCGCAGCGCGGCGTCGATCTTGGCCACCAGCTTGCGCTGCCGGTCGCGGGTGCGCAGTTCGATCGCGCGGTCGGTCTCCTCGCTGGCGCGGTCCGCCAGATCGGGGATGTTGCGCGTCGCCTCCTGCAGGCCCTCGATCGTCTCGCGGCTCTCGTCCAGAAGCTCGGCCTTCCACGCGATCAGCTTGCGGCGGAAGTATTCGAGCTGCCTCTCGTTCATGAACGGCTCGTCCTCGGCGGGGCGGTAGTCTTCGGGCAGAAAGACCTCGGCTTTCATCTCGGCTTCCCTCGTCAGACTGGTGTCGGCTGCGGCGCTCGGTTCGGTCATCCCGTTCCCTCGGCGCCGCTCTATCGCAGGGTCCGGCAAATGTCACTACCCCGGGCACATGCGGTTGCGGCGCCCGCACCCGCCCTGTAACCTTTCCCAGCATCCTCCGAAAGATAGCGGGAAACGCTGATGAAATTCGCCGGCACCGAGGCCTATGTGGCAACGCCCGAGCTGATGCTTGCGGTCAATGCCGCCGTCCGGCTGGAGCGCCCGCTTCTGGTCAAGGGCGAGCCCGGCACCGGCAAGACCGAACTCGCCCGCCAGGTCGCCGCGGGCCTGGGGCTCGGTCTGGTCGAATGGCACGTCAAGAGCACGACGAGGGCGGTGCACGGGCTCTACGACTACGATGCGGTCGGCCGCCTGCGCGACGGTCAGCTCGGGCTCGAGCGGGCGCGCGACGTCGCGGCCTACCTGCGCCCGGGCCCGCTCTGGCAGGCCTTCGCGGCCCCGGCGCGGACGGTCGTGCTGATCGACGAGATCGACAAGGCCGACATCGAGTTTCCGAACGACCTGCTGCAGGAGCTCGACCGGATGGAGTTCCATGTGGTCGAGACCGGGCAGACCATCCGGGCGCGGCACCGGCCGGTGGTGATCATCACCTCGAACAACGAGAAGGAGCTGCCCGATGCCTTCCTGCGGCGCTGCTTCTTCCACTTCATCCGGTTTCCCGATGCCGCGACGCTGCGCCGGATCGTCGAGCTGCACCACCCCGGCCTGCGCGAGGCGCTGGTCGGCGCCGCGATCCGGCGGTTCGAGGAGCTGCGGTCGGCGCGCGGCCTGCGCAAGCCGCCCTCGACTTCGGAACTCCTCGACTGGCTGCGGCTTCTCGCCGCCGCCGAGGTGCCGCCCGAGGCCCTTGCCGGCCCCGGCCTGCCGCCCTTCCACGGCGCGCTGCTGAAGTCCGAGCAGGACGTGGCGGCGGCCGAGCGGTCCTCGGGCCGCTAGACGCCGCCCGTTCTCGTCGCCCGGAGCCCGGCGGTCTCAGTAAACGGACGGCGCCGCTTCCGACCGGGCCCTTTCCGCCCCCGCCCGGAACGCGGCGACATCGGCGGCCGTGGCCCGGAGCATGTTGCGCAGGTCGCTGCCCAGGGTGACGAGGCCGAAGCCCTCGTCCGCCATCCGCCGGGCATAGCCGGCATCGGCGCACTGGATGCCGGCGAGCTTGCCCGCCGCCCGCGCGCTGTCGCGGATCGCCAGGATCGCCGCCTCCATCCCGGGCTCGGTGCGGTCGAGCCCGGGTCGGTGGGCGCGCCCGGTCAGCCCGAGGGTGAGGTCGGAGGGGCCGACATAGACCCCGTCGAGCCCCGGCGTGGCCAGGATCGCGTCGCGGTTCCCGAACCCCGTCCGGGTCTCGATCATCGCAAGGCACTTCACGCCCCGGTCCGACCAGTCGCGGTAGCCCTCTCCGTGCAGGAGCGCGGCGCGCGTCGGGCCGTAGCTGCGCGTTCCGAACGGCGGATAGCGGACCGCCGCGACCAGCGCCGCGGCCTGCGCCGGCGTCTCGATCAGCGGCACGATGACGCCGAGCGCGCCCGCGTCGAGCACGCGGCCGATCCAGGCGGCATCGAGCGCCGGCACCCGGACGACCGGGATCACCCCGGTTCCGCCCAGGGCCTGCAGCATGGCCACCCCGGTCTCGTAGCCGGTGACGCCGTGCTGGAGGTCCACGGTGACGCAGTCGAACCCCTGCCGCGCCATCGCCTCGGCACTGACCGCGCAGGGCAGCGACAGCCAGGCGTTCAGCAGCGGACCCGGCCGGTCCCAGGGCGAGGCGGTCGGGACTTCGGCGGCGGTCATCGCGGGCTCCTGCGCTGCTGCCGGGGGAGAGTGACGCCAAGCCGTTCCGGGCGCAAGGCGGGCGCGGGGCGCCGGGACCACGGGGGGCGGCGGCCCGCCGCGACGGCCGCACCGCCGGGCAGGGCGGCGCGCG
>CALDYW010000175.1 GCA_937944395.1 uncultured Paracoccaceae bacterium
CCCGTCAGCCCGCGCCGGTCAGCCCGCGCCCGTCAGCCCGCGCCGGTCAGCCGCGGGTCGAAGGGGTAGCGCGTCAGGTTCTCGTGGCCCGTCTCGGTCACCAGCACCTGATCCTCGAGCTTGATCGAGAAATCGCCGCCCTCGGGGCTGACCAGCGCCTCGACGCAGAGCACCATGCCGGGCTCGAGCACACCCTCGAAGGCGCCCTCCTCCCAATGGTCGGGATAGGCGATCAGCGGCCACTCGTCGCACAGTCCGACGCCGTGGAAGCGACAGCCGTATTTCTGCCGGTCGTACTCTGGGTCGAGCCGGTGGCCGCCGAAGCACAGCTCGCGGAAGCTCACCCCCGGCGCCACCAGCGCCATGTTCTCGCGGATGTGGTCAAGCGCATGGCGCATCGCCGTGACCATGGCCGCGGGCGGCGGGCGCGCGCCGATCCACCAGGTGCGGCTGATGTCGATGCACATGCCGTAGCAGCCGATCAGGTCGGTGTCGAAGGCGACGATCTCGCCCTCGGCGATCACCCGCGGGCCGCATTCCTGGAACCAGGGGTTCGTGCGCGGCCCCGAGGCCAGAAGCCGCGTCTCGATCCACTCGCCGCCGCGGCGGATGTTGCCTGCATGCAGCACCGCCCAGACGTCGTCCTCGGTGACGCCGCCCTGCGGGATCTCGTTGCGGGCGAAGGCCTCCATCTCGGCCACCGCCGCCTCGCAGGCGTGATGGGCACAGCGCATCGCGGCGATCTCGTCGGGGCTCTTGACCGCGCGGACCCGCTCGGTGAGGGGCTCGCCCTCGACCACCGCGAGCCCGCGCGCCTCGAGCGCCCGGAGCCCGCGGATCATGATCTTGTCCACCGCCAGCCGCCGCTCGCCCGGGGCGTGACGGCTGAGCAGGTCGTCCACTTCGGCCGCGAAGGCCGCCGCGGCGCGATCGGCGCCCTCGCCGCGGTCGAAGTAGAAGAAATCGGCACCGGTGCGCACCTCGGCCACCAGCGGGTTGAGCCCGGCGAGGAACATCGCGTTGCGATAGTCCCAGACCACCATGTGCCCGTCGGCGCACAGCAGCACGGCGCGGAACGGGTTGTGCGTGTTCCACAGCTGCATGTTCGACGAATCGGTCGCGTAGCGGATGTTGAGCGGATCGAACAGCAGGACGCCGCCCAGCCCCGCCCGCACCACCGCCCCGGTCAGGCGCTGCCAGCGGTGCCGGCGCATCCGCGCCAGATCGGGCAGGACGAGCCCCGCCGCCGCCCATTCGCCCAGCGCCAGCGGCGTCGGCCCGATCTCGATGCGGTCGTTGTCGTTGGCGCTGCCGTCGGGCAGGTGCGTGCCGCGGCCGGGGTCGATCTTGCGGCGGTCGCGGTAGGGGGCGGACATGGCGCAGGCTCGCGGCGAAGGTCGGCTGACCGCTTCACGGTGGGCCAACCGGCCGCGGCCCGTCGCCTCCGCCGGCGACGGCCGCGCGTGTCGCTTTCGTCCGCTCTCCGCCTGCCGCCCTCCGCTCTTCGCCGGCCGGGCGCCCTCCGGCGCGCGGCCCGCCCGGGCTCTGTCTCCGGGCCTCGGCGGCCGCCCGCGGTCCGGGGGCGCTGCGGGGCGCGGTCATGCGCCGGGTGCGCCCGGCCGGCGGCGGGGGCGGGGGCTGCGGGCGGCGGGGGTCGGACTGTCAGGAGAGCGCCGCGGCAGGGCGCGTCAGGGGCGCAGGCCCCCGCCCGTGCCGCCGCTCTGCCGCAGCCGCCCTCAGGCGTCCCAGCGCGTCCAGGGGAAGGGCTTGTCCTCGGTCGCGCCCGCGATGTAGCGGGCGCAGCGGTCAAGCCAGCGCGCGAGGCTCTCGCCGAATTCGGCGACGGCGAGGTTGCGTTCGCGCGCGATGATCCCCCAGAGCACCTGCACGATGCCCACCGCCGTCAGAACCCATTGCGCGACCCGGAACAGGACGAGGAGAAGGACGGTGAACAGCGCCCGCGCCCAGGGCCCGTCCTGCGGCCCGTAGCTCTGGGGGCGGTCGTGCGGATCGCTCATGGCCCTCTCCTGCGCTTGCCGGTGTCAACCCGCCTTGCGGCCTCAACCGCGCAGAACCCCGCGGCCGGCATACTGCGCGGTCTCGCCCAGCATCTCCTCGATGCGGAGCAGCTGGTTGTACTTCGCCAGCCGGTCGGACCGCGCGAGGCTTCCGGTCTTGATCTGGCCGCAGTTGGTCGCCACCGCAAGGTCGGCGATGGTCGCATCCTCGGTCTCGCCGGACCGGTGGCTCATCACGCAGGCCATCCGCGCCCGATGCGCCATCTCGACCGCTTCCAGCGTCTCGGTCAGCGTGCCGATCTGGTTGACCTTGACGAGCAGCGCATTGGCCGCCCCGCGCGCGATCCCCTCGGCCAGCCGCACCCGGCTGGTCACGAACAGGTCGTCGCCGACCAGTTGCAGCCGGTCGCCCAGGGCATCGGTCAGCATCATCCAGCCGTCCCAGTCGTCCTCGGCGCAGCCGTCCTCGACCGACACGATGGGATAGTCGTCGCAGAGCGACTCCAGCCAGCCCACGTTTTCCTCGGCGGTGAACGTGCGCCCTTCGCCCGCCATCACGTAGCGGCCGTCGCGGAAGTATTCGCTGGCCGCACAGTCGAGGGCCAGCACCACATCCTCGCCGGGGCGGAACCCCGCGCCCTCGACCGCGCGCAGGATCAGGTCGAGCGCGGCGCGCGTCGAGGCGATCATCGGCGCGAAGCCGCCCTCGTCGCCGATGCCGGTGGACAAGCCCGCCGCCTTGAGGTCGGCCTTGAGCGTGTGGAACACTTCGGCGCCCCAGCGCACCGCTTCCGACAGCGACGGCGCGGCCACCGGCATGATCATGAACTCCTGGATGTCGATCGGATTGTCGGCGTGCTGCCCGCCGTTGAGGATGTTCATCATCGGCACCGGCAGGATCCGCGCCGCGGTTCCCCCGACGTAGCGGAACAGCGGCAGCGCGCTTGCCTCGGCCGCGGCCTTCGCCACCGCAAGGCTGACGCCGAGGATCGCGTTGGCGCCGAGGCGCGACTTGTTCGGCGTCCCGTCGATCTCGATCATCGCGCGGTCGATCGCCACCTGCTCGGTCGCATCATAGCCGACCAGGGCCTCGGCGATCTCGCCGTTGACGGCGGCGACCGCCGCGCGCACGCCCTTGCCCTTGTAGCGGCTGCGGTCGCCGTCGCGCCGCTCCACCGCCTCGTGGGCGCCGGTCGAGGCGCCCGAGGGCACCGCGGCGCGGCCCATCGTGCCGTCCTCGAGGGTGACATCCACCTCGACCGTCGGGTTGCCCCGCGAATCGAGGATCTCGCGGGCATGGATCTCGGCGATCGTGGTCATCGGCGGCTCCCTCGGGCTCTGGCGCGCCGCCGCTATACCCCGCCGCCCGCCTTGGGGGAAGCCTCGGCCGCCATCGCCTCGGCCGCCAACGCCTCGGCCGCCCGCCGCGCCGCGGCGCGCGCGGTCGCACGGGCCCCTGCGGCGAGGCGGGCCTCGCGCAGGAGCGTGTAGAGCCCCGAGCCGACGACCAGCGCCGCCCCGGCCAGCGTCATCGCATCGGGCCGCTCGCCCAGGACCGCGACCGCAAGCCCCAGCGCGAACACCAGCCGGACGTAGCGCAGCGGCGCCACCACCGCGACCTCGCCGGTGCGCGTGGCCAGGGTGATCGCATAATAGGCCGCGATCCCCACCGACATGCCCGCCAGCGAGTAGCCCAGCCCCTCGGCAGCCAGCCGCGGCGGCGTCCCGGCCAGCAGCATCACCCCGAGCCCGACCGGAATCGTGGCCGCCATGCCCCAGGCGGCAAGCTGCAAGGTGGCAACCCGCCCGGGGATGCGCCGGGTGACGAGATCGCGCACCGCAAGCGCGCCCACCGCCGCCACGACGAGCAGGTGTTCGGGCCGGAATTCCGGCGTGCCGGGGCGCAGGATCAGGATCACCCCGCAGAAGCCGACGACGATCGCGCTCCAGCGCCGCCAGCCGACCCGCTCGCCCAGGAACAGCGCCCCGCCGAGAGTGATGACCAGCGGGCTCGCCTGCAGGATCGCCGAGAAGGTCGCGAGCGGCACCAGTGCGAGCGCGCTGACGATCGAACCTGCGGCCGCTGCCTCGGCCAGGTTGCGAACCATGACCTGCCGCACGAACAGAAGCGGCGAGAGGAAGCCGAGCCCGCGGCGGCGCAGCAGGAGCACGAAGGCCAGGGTTCCGCCCCCGCCCAGCAGCACGATCACCTGACCCACCGGCAGCGTGGCCGTCGCCTGCTTGAGGAACAGGTCCTCCAGCGCAAAGCCCGCCATCGCGGCGACCATCAGCAGCGCGGCGCGGAAATTGTCCACGATCAGCCGCCGTCGCCGCGCTTCAGGGGAACGCCGAAGAGCTCCAGCCGGTGACCCATCAGACGGTAGCCCAGCCGCCGTGCGATGCGCTCCTGCAGTGCCTCGATCTCGGGGTCCACGAATTCGATCACCTGCCCCGTGGTCACGTCGATCAGGTGGTCGTGGTGCGCCCGCTCGGCATCCTCGTAGCGCGCGCGCCCGTCGCCGAAGTCGATGCGGTCGAGGATTCCGGCGGAGTCGAAGAGTTTCACCGTCCGATAGACGGTGGCAAGCGAGATCCGCGGGTCGATCGCCGCGGCACGGGCATGAAGCTCCTCGACGTTGGGGTGATCGTCGGCGGCCTCGAGCACCTGCGCGATCACCCGGCGCTGGCCGGTCATCCGCAAGCCCTTCGCCTCGCAGCGTTCCAGGATCGTCTCGCGCATTGTCCCCCGCCTGCGCCTGCGTGACCCCTCTAGCGCCATTCGGCCGCCGTCGGAAGGCCGGATCGGCCGCGCCGCGCCCGGTCTTGACAGCACCGGGCGCCCGCGGGATGGGGACGGGCAGCGGAGGACGCATGGAACGCAAGGACAGGATCGACGCCTTCGGCGCCGCCGCGCTGACGGGTTTCGCGCTTCTGTTCGCGCTGAACCAGGTGGTGATCAAGCTCACCAACGGCGGCTTCCAGCCGGTGTTCCTGGCCGCGCTGCGCTCGGCCGTGGCGCTGGTCTGCATCCTGGCGTGGATGCGCCTGCGCGGTCAGTCGCTCGCCATCGCACCGGGGACGCTGGCACCGGGCCTCGTCGCCGGGGTCCTCTTCACCGCCGAATTCATCTGCCTGTTCATGGCGCTCGACCTGACCACGGTGGCGCGGTCGTCGGTGATCTTCTACTCGATGCCGGTCTGGACCGCACTCGGTGCGCATTTCCTGCTGCCGGGCGACCGGCTGACCCCGCTGCGCGCATCCGGCCTTGCGCTCGCCTTCGGCGGGGTCGCCTGGGCGATCCTCGACCGCGGCGGCGCCGACGGGCAGGCCAGCCTCGCGGGCGACCTGTTCGCGCTCGGCGGCGCCGTCGGCTGGGCCGCGATGGCGCTTCTGGTCCGCGCCAGCCGGCTCCGGGACGTCCGCCCCGAGGTGCAGCTCCTGTGGCAGGTGTCGCTCTCGATCCCTCTGCTGCTGCTGGCCGCCACCGCCTTCGGGCCGTTCCTGCGCGACCCGGGGCCGCTGCACCTGGCCGGCCTGATGTTCCAGGGCGTGGTGGTCGTGACCTTCGGGTTCATCGGCTGGCTGTGGCTTCTCGCGCGCTACCCGGCCTCGGGCGTCGCGAGCTTCTCGTTCCTGACACCGGTGCTCGGGGTGCTCCTGGGCCGGGCGCTGCTCGACGAGCCGGTGCACCTGTCAACCCTCGGAGCACTCGGGCTGGTGGCGGCAGGCCTCGTGCTGATCAACCGCCGTCCCGCGGTGCCGGCCGCGGCGCTGGCGCGCTGAAGCCGCCGCTCAGGTGCCGCAGTAGGTGCGTGTCACGCGCTCCTCGGGGCGCGGCGCCGCCGCGAGGCCGGGATCCTCAGGCGGGCGGAACGGCTCGAGCAGCGCCGCGAGAAGCCTCTCGAACGGGCCGAGGTCGCCCGCGACCGCCGCCGCGATCGCCTGCTCGATCCGGTGCGTGCGCGGAATCACCGCCGGGTTCGCCGCGGCGAGCGCGGCCGCCCGTGCCTCCGGGGTCGCACCCTCGCGGGCAAGCCGCGCCCGCCAGGCCTCGGCCCAGGCATCGAAGGCGCCCGGGTCGTTGCGGAACTCGGCCCGCGCCCCGGCCCCGCCCTCCGCGGCCAGTCCGCGGAAGGTGCGGGCGAAGTCGGCGCCGTCGTCGGCCATCGCCTTCAGCAGCGCCTCGGCCAGCGCGCCGTCGCCCGGCTCCTCGGTGGACAGCCCGAGCTTGCGGCGGAACACCGCGCACCAGGCGGCCTCGTAGGCCGGCGCGAAGCCGTGCACCGCCGCGGTCGCCGCGGCGATCGCCGCGTCCCGGTCGGCGTCGATGAGCGGCAGCAGCGCGGTGGCGAGCTGCGCGAGGTTCCACACCGCGATCCGCGGCTGGTTGCCGTAGGCATAGCGGCCGAAACTGTCGATCGAGGAGAACACCGCCGCCGGATGATAGGCGTCGAGGAAGGCGCAGGGCCCGTAGTCGATGGTCTCGCCCGAGATCGCGCAGTTGTCGGTGTTCATCACCCCGTGCACGAAGCCCGCGCCCATCCATTGCGCCACCAGCCGCGCCTGCGCCGCGGTGACGGCGCCGAGAAGCCCCAGCGCCGTCGGCTCGGCCTCGGGATGGTGACGCGCCAGCGCATGGGCCACCAGAAGCTCCAGCGCCTCGCGGTCGCCGCGGGCCGCGAAGAACTGGAAGGTGCCGACCCTGATGTGGCTGGCCGCCACGCGAGTCAGCACCGCGCCCGGAAGGCCGGTCTCGCGCCAGACCGTCTCGCCGGTCGCCACCGCCGCAAGCGCGCGCGTGGTCGGGATGCCGAGCGCCGCCATCGCCTCGCCCATGAGGTATTCGCGCAGCACCGGCCCCATCCAGGCGCGCCCGTCGCCCATGCGGCTGAACGGCGTGCGCCCCGCCCCCTTGAGCTGGATGTCGAACCGCCGGCCGGCGAGGGGGCTGCCCGCCGGCGCCACCACCTCGCCGAGCAGGATCGCCCGACCGTCGCCGAGCTGCGGAACCCAGCCGCCGAACTGATGCCCGGCATAGGCCTGGGCAAGCGGCGCGGCGCCCGCCGGCACCCTGTTGCCGGCAAGCATCGCCACGCCCTCGGGCGCGGCCAGCGCCTCGGGATCGAGCCCGAGGTCCTGCGCCAGCCGACGGTTCAGCGCCAGAAGCCGCGGCGCGGCGACCGGCGTGGGATCGAGCCTGGCATAGAACCGCTCCGGCAGCCGGGCATAGCTGTTGTCGAAGGGCAGGCAGAGCGTCATGGCCGTGAACATAGGCCGGCCCGCGCCGCCCTGCCAGCACCGCGCCCCCGCCGCTCCCGCCTTCCGCTCCGGAAATATCCCCGAGGGATGAATTGCCCCCGGACCGCGGCAAGAGGGGGGGCAGGCAGCCCCCCCCTGCCGCGGCCGGTCACGCGCTCTTCGGCCGCAGCGTGAACCAGATCAGCGCGCCGCCGGCCAGAACGAGGAACGGCAGCATGAACAGGTTGACCGCCTGCCAGCCGGCCTCGGTGGTGCCGCCGGCGCAGTTCATCAGCCCCCCCGAGGCGAACGAGGCGAGCGTGACCGAGCCGAACACGATCATGTCGTTCAGCCCCTGCAGGCGTCCGCGTTCCTCGGGTCCATGCGCCGCCGTCAGCATCGCGGTGGCGCCGATGAAGCCGAAGTTCCACCCGATGCCGAGCAGCACCAGCGCGAGGAAGAACTGCTCGAGGGCCACCCCGCTGAGTGCCACCGCCCCCGCCGCGGCGAGGATCGCGAGGCCGACGGCGACGATGCGCTCGGCACCGAAGCGCGCGATCAGATGGCCGGTGAAGAACGAAGGCGCGAACATCGCCAGCACATGGGCGCTGACCACGTCGGCGGCATCGCCCTTGTCGAAGCCGCAGCCGACGACGGCGAGCGGGGTCGAGGTCATCACCAGGTTCATCAGCGCGTAGGAGACGCTGGCGCAGATCACCGCCACCGCGATCGCGGGTGACTTCAGCAGCTCCGTCCGCGTCCGGCCGCGGGCGGCGCCGGGGGCCGGCCGGGGCGGGCGCGGGATGTCGAGCCCGAGGAACAGGAAGGCGCCGCCGAGGTTCAGCGCGATCACCGCCAGGTAGGTGCCGAGGAAGGGCACCGCCATCGCCTCGGCGGTCACCTTCACGAGCTGCGGACCGACGACGGCCGACACGAGGCCCCCGGCCATCACCCAGGAAATCGCCTTGGGGCGGAACGCGGCATCCGCCGTGTCGGCCGCGGCGAAACGGTAGAAGCCCTGCGCGGACATGTAGATGCCGGTCAGCAGCGCGCCGGCGAGGAACAGCGCGAAACTGCCCTGCCAGAGCCCCAGCGCGCCCACCGCCCCCCCCGCCGCACCGCCGGCGGCCCCGAGCGCGAAGCCCGCCCGCCGTCCGTAGCGCTGCATCAGCGCCGAGAGCGGCGTTGCCGACAGCATCGAGCCGAGCACGATCAGCGAGATCGGCAGCGTCGCCCAGCAGGGATTGGGCGCAAGGCTCTGCCCCGCCAGTCCGCCGATGGTGAAGATCATCGGCATCTGCGCGCCGAGCACCGCCTGGGCGAGAACCAGCACGGCGACGTTGCGCCGGGCCGGCAGCGGCCGCGGCGGCGGTGCGGGGTCCGCGAGCGGCGGGGCGGGTGCATCGGCCATGCGCGAGCGCTTACGCCGGCGCGGCGGCGCCGGCAAGCGGACAGGCCGGCGCACCCCTGCGGCCGGCCGACCCGGGCGGGGAACGGTTGCCGGCAAGGCGGCCGGCCCGGTGCGGCCCCGGGTGCCCCGGCGGGCTC
>CALDYW010000176.1 GCA_937944395.1 uncultured Paracoccaceae bacterium
TCGCGCGGCCGCGAGCGCGGCCGCCCGCCGCCGGTCAGCCCATGTCCGAGCGCAGCAGCACCAGTTCGATACGGTTGTTGCGCGGCGCCATCGGGTTCGAGGCCGCGGGACGCCGCGCCGCATGCCCGGTCACCCGCTGCACCCGTTCCGGCGCCAGCCCGGCGGCCTCGAGCGCGGCCCGCACCGCCTGCGCCCGCGCGGTCGAGAGATCCCAGGCCGGATCGACGCGCAGCACCTCCGGGCTTGCGGCCACATGCCCGCCGATCGCGACGCCGTTCGTCACCAGCGCGAAGACCCGGGCGATGATGTCGAGAAGTTCGGCCAGCACCGGCTCGGGCGCGGCGGTGCCGGGGGCGAAGAGCGGCGCGTCCTCGACGTCGTAGAGCTCGACGATCAGGCCCTCGTCGGTCAGCCGCGTCAGGATGTGCCGCGCAAGCCGCGGCGATACCGCGCTCTCGCCGCCGCGGCCGAGCAGCATCTCCTCCAGCGCCCGGAACTCGGCGTCCTGCTGGCTGCGCCCCGAGGCGGTGCCCTCGGCGCGGTCGTCGGGTGCGGCGAGGTTGACCGAGTGGTGCCGGTCGCTCGCCCCGGTGCCGTTGTAGGCGAAGGTCTCCTCGGCGAACACGCTGTCGCCGCCGAAGGCGCCGTCGCCGCCGCCCGAGACCCGGTTGATCGGCACCGTCGGGTTGAAATAGTCGGCAATTCCCTTGCGCTGCTTCTCGGTCGTCGCGCCGAGCAGCCACATCAGCATGAAGAAGGCCATCATCGCGGTCACGAAGTCGGCATAGGCGACCTTCCACGCACCGCCGTGGTGGCCGCCGCCGACAACGATCTTCTTCCGCTTGATGATGGCCGGACGGTTCGGGACCGTCATGGCACCACCTCGCACACTCTCACCCGGGGTCGAGCCTAGCCAGCGGGGGGTGAAGGCGGGGTTAAGGGGCGCGGCCCCGGGGGGTCGGCCGGGCGCGCGCCGCGGCGTGCAGCCAGCGCAGGAACGCCGCCGCCTCGGGGCGCTGCGGACCCGGGCGGACCACGGTGTAATAGCCGAGGCCCGCCTCGGGCGGGTTGGCGTGCACCACGGCGAGCCGGCCCTCGGCGATGTCGTCGGCGGCGAGCGCGCGGGTGACCAGCGCCAGCCCGTAGCCCTGCCGCGCGGCGACCAGCGCGAGATCCTCGGTGGTGACCTCGGTGGTGTCGAGGGCGGCGGGATCGAGCCCCATGCCCGCGAGCACGGCGCGCTGTTCGGGCCAGTCGGCCTCGACGATCCAGGGCAGGGCCTGCATCCCGGCGGCATCGAGCCTCGACCGGCCGCCCAGCAGCGCCGGCGCCCCCACCACCACGTCCTCGGCCGGCAGCAGCAGCTCGGACACCACCCCGGGCCAGCGGCCGCGGCCGAAGCGCACGGCCAGGTCCACCGCCTCGCGGCGCAGGTCCACGACCCGCTCCTCGGGGTGGATCGCCAGCGCGACCTCGGGATGCGAGGCCCAGAAGTCCTTGAGCCGCGGCATCAGCCAGCGCGCCGCGAAGGCGGGGGTGACGCTGACGCCGAGCGGCCGGTCCCGCCCTTCCGTGCGGGCCTCGGCCACGGCGGTGCGGATCTGGCGGAAGGCCTCGGTCAGGCTCTGGCCGAGCCGCTGCCCCGCCCCGGTCAGCCCCAGACCGCGCCCCTCGCGGAAGGCCAGCGCCTGCCCCAGATGCGCCTCCAGCGCGCGCACCTGCTGCGCCACCGCGGCATGGGTGACGTTGAGTTCCCGCGCCGCGGCCGAGAAGCTGCCGGTCCGGGCCGCGGCCTCGAAGGCGCGCAGGGCGGCAAGGGGTGGCAGGGCCGGAGACATGTGTTAGTCCAGCTATCGTTTCGGGAAGTTTTCTGACTGGCGGAAGGGCCCGTTTCCGCACATATGGAAAGCATCAACGGATCAGGAGGACAAGCAGATGTTGCAGATCATCGGTGAAGCCCTGCTGATCGCCACCCGGATGGACCGGGCCTGCGCCGGGCAACGCGACCGGCAGCGCCCCGAGCGCGAGGCGGACGCGGGCGCGCGGGAGCGCATCGGGCCGCGGCGGCTGCCCGGCGCGGGCGCGTGACGATCAGCCGCCCGGCGCCCGGACCCGGACCCGGGGCCGCGGCGCCCCGAAACCCGGGCGCCGGGCAGGAACCCGGGCGCCGGGCATTGCCCGCTGCCGCCCGCGGATCGGCAAGGTCGGCAAGGTCGGCGAGGGCGCCCCGCACTCCGCCGCGATCGGCACCGCAACCCGGCCGGGGAGACGGCACCGGCGGAACCGCGGAGCCGGCGGAGCGGCCGGTTGCGCCGGCCCGGCCGGCGCCGCCGTTCCGCCACCGGCAGCCGCGCCATCCGCGCGGACGGCGACCGCGGCGAGCCGGCAGGGTGCGTCGCCTGGGCCCTCAGCACTCCGCCAGAAGCGCGGCGTGCCGCGCGAGGTAGGCCGCCCGCACCGCGGCCGGCGGGCGCGGCGCGATCCGGCGCCCGGCCACCAGCGCCGGGTCGGGGCGGCCGAAGAAGCGGTTGGCCTCGGCGGCGGAGAATCCCGCGATCTGTGTCGCCTCCAGCCAGGCCGACACCCGGTCGGCCGCCTTGATCGCGCGCTTCACCGCCGGCGGCACTTCGGCCGGCAGCCCGAAGCGGATGCGGATCGCCGCCGCAAGCCGCGCGTCGAGCGCGCCGTAGGCCGGGCCCACCGCCGCCTTCACCGGGCTGATCATGTCGCCGATCACGTATTCCGGCGCATCGTGCAACAGCGCCGCCAGCCGCCAGCGCGCCGGGGCGCCGGGTTGCATCAGGCCGAAGAGTTCCTCGACCAGAAGCGAATGCTCGGCCACCGAATAGGGCCAGTCGCCGCTGGTCTGCCCGTTCCAGCGCGCGACGAAGGCCAGGCCGTGGGCGATATCCTCGATCTCCACGTCCACCGGGGTCGGGTCGAGCAGGTCGAGCCGCCGGCCCGAGAGCATCCGTTGCCAGGCGCGGGACGGTCCCGGTCGTCGGGGCATGCGGCGTCCTCCCGGCTTGATGGCTATGCCCGCGCCATGGCTATGCCCGCGCCGGGGCCGCGGCAAGCCCCCGCCGGCCGCAGATTGCCACCCGGCCGGCACGCTGCTATCTGCCAACCCGACCCCGCGACCAGGAGAGCCCCCGTGCCCGATACCGCCGCCCCCGCCGATCATGTCGTCAGGGATCTCGCTCTGGCCGACTACGGCCGCAAGGAGATCGCGATCGCCGAGACCGAGATGCCGGGTCTGATGGCGCTGAGGGCCGAATTCGGGGCGGCGCAGCCGCTCAAGGGGGCGCGGATCGCGGGCTCGCTGCACATGACGATCCAGACCGCGGTGCTGATCGAGACGCTGGTGGCGCTCGGGGCCTCGGTGCGCTGGGCCTCGTGCAACATCTTCTCCACCCAGGACCACGCCGCCGCCGCCATCGCCGCCGCCGGCGTGCCGGTGTTCGCGGTCAAGGGCGAGACGCTGGCCGACTACTGGGCCTACACCGACCGCATCTTCCAGTTCCCCGAGGGCACGGCGAACATGATCCTCGACGACGGCGGGGATGCCACGCTCTATGTGCTTCTGGGCGCGCGGGTCGAGGAGGGCGAGGACAGCCTGATCGCCAGCCCCGGGAGCGAGGAAGAGGAATCCCTGTTCGCCCAGATCCGCAAGCGCATGGCCGAGACGCCGGGCTGGTTCGTGCGCCAGCGCCGGGCCATCCGCGGCGTGTCGGAGGAAACCACCACGGGCGTCGCGCGGCTGTATCGCATGATGGAGAAGGGGCATCTGCCCTTCCCGGCGATCAACGTCAACGACAGCGTCACCAAGTCGAAGTTCGACAAC
>CALDYW010000177.1 GCA_937944395.1 uncultured Paracoccaceae bacterium
CGCCTTCGCCACCGCCGCGAACAGCCCGTCGGGGTAGCGCCCGAGATAGGCACGATAGCCCGCCTCGTCGCCCTTGGCCCCGGTCTCGGCCCAATAGGCACGGTCCTGCCGCTCGATCTCGGCCCGCCGCGCCGCCGCCTCGGCTTCCATCTCGGCCGCCCGGCGCGCCGCCTGGGCGCCGAGCCGCGTGATCTGGTCGGCGGTCAGGAACCCGCTCGGCTCGTAGCCGTTCGCGCCCTGCCAGGCGGCGATCGCACTGCGCGTTCCGGGTCCGAAGATCCCGTCGATTCCGCGGGTGTCGTAGTTGAGGAGCGTGAGCTCGCGCTGGATCTCGCGGCGCCGGTCGCGGCTGAGGCCGAGGCCCTCTTCGATCCGGCGCGCCCGGTCCTCGGGCGTCTCGCGCAGAAGCGCCAGCGCCGCCCGCGCCGCCTCGGCATTCGCCCCCGACGGAAACCGCCGCAGGAACTCCTCCCAGGCGGCGACGGTATTGACGCCTTCGGCGACGGCGAAGGCGGCGCGTTCGGCCTCGGCGGCATCGGGCGCCGGCCCGGATTCGGGGGCCGCCGGCAGGAACGGCAGCGCATCGGTCACGAAGCCTTCCGCCACGAGGTCGGCATACCGGTCGAGCGCGGCGAGCAGGCTGCGCCCGCGCACCGGCAGCGCGCCCGCCGCGAACTCGGCCACCCGCCGCGCCTCGCCCGTGATCACCGCCACACCCTGCGGCGGCACGATTTCGCCGAGCCCGGGGTTTAGCCCCACCCCGAGGTCGATCCGCTGCTCCTCGGTGGCGAGAAGGATCACCGCCTGCCCCGGCGCCCGCCCGGCGATCTCGGCCAGAACCGCCAGGCTCAGGCCTTCGGCCGCGGCTCCGATCAGGCTCGGCCGGGCGGCATCGACACCGAGGAACCAGGTGCCCGAGTCCGACCGCGCGAAGTGCCCGGCAAGGGCGATCACGACCCGGCCCGATCCGTCGGCGGCGCGGTTCAGCTCGGACGCGGCGTCGCGCAGCGCGGCGGCATCCCCGTTCTCGACCCGGATCACCCGGAACCCCGCCCGCTCGAGCGGTGCCGCCGCCCGCAGGATCTCGGTCCCCGCGGCGATGTCGCGCGCCCGGCGGTAGTCGCTGTTGCCGATCAGCAGCGCGACATCCCCGGCCAGGGCCGCTTCGGCCCCGAGCACCAGCCCGATCGCGACAAGGATGGTCCGCGCCATGGCCGCCTCCTCCGGTCTGCCCGCCCCGGAGTGTCGGCCATTTGCCGGCTCCGGTCCACGGCTTCCGAACGCGACCGCGCGGAAAGCGGGACGGGCGGCGCCCTTCGGCCCCGCCGCGGTCAGTAGACGTCGTCCTCCGCCGCCTCGGGATCGATCCCGAGCGCCTCGAGCCCGGCCTCGAGGTAATCGGCCAGCAGCGGCACGCCCAGCAGGTAGTCCGCGGTCGGGGCGGTGCGTTCGGCCCGCGCGGTCGCGATCGCCTCGTCGAGCTCGTCGGCGTCGAAGGTGTCGCGGCCGATCCACATCACCGCGACAAGGCTCGCCTGCTCGTCCTCGTTCAGCCCCTCGACGAAGGCGCGGAACTCGGCCACGGCCGCGTCGTCGGCGCGCGCCTCGAACACCGCGCCCGCATCCTCGTCGTCGGGCTCGGGCTCCCAGGCGCCCACCTTGACGTCGATCTCGCGGGCGAGGATCGCGAGGTAGGCCACCTTGGCGGGACTGATCTCGAGCATGACCGCACCTCCCGGATGAATCTTCGCGCCCGGCCGCGCGGCTGGCAAGCCCCTCGGAGAGGGCTTCGTCAGCGGCCGAACAGCCGGTACCAGGCCCAGTCGGGAAGGAACTGGCCGCCCCGGAACAGCAGCGAGAACAGCCAGGGAAAGCTGCGCTTGAACGCGGTCGCGTTCATCAGCTCCCAGATCTCGCGCGCCGCCGCCTCGGGTTCCATCAGGAAGGGCATCGCGAAGTCGTTCTGCGCGGTCAGGCGGGTGCGGACGAATCCCGGGTTGGCCAGCTGCACCCTGACCCCGGTGCCGCGCAGGTCGGCATGGAGCGATTCGGCCAGGACCATCGTTCCGGCCTTGCTGGCGGCATAGCCGTAGGCGCCGGGCAGGCCGCGGAAGCCCGACAGGCTGCCCACGATCACCAGGTGCCCGCGCCCGCGCGCCAGCATCCCGGGCAGCACCGCCGAGACCGTGCGCACCGCCCCGGTGAAGTTGATGTCGGCCATCGCCTCGGCGCGCCCGGGGTCGATCGCCGTCGCCGGCATCGGCCAGTAGACGCCGGCCAGCCAGACCAGCCCGTCGATGGCGCCGGCTTCGGCCGCCGCCGCCTCGACGGCGGGACGCGACGCCACATCCACCGGAACCACCTGCACCCGGCCCGGCAGCGCGGCCGCGAGCGCCTGCAGCCGCTCGGCATTGCGCGCCGAAAGGACGAGTTCGGCGCCCGCCCGGCTCATCACCTCGGCGAGCGCCCGGCCGAGCCCCTCGCTGGCACCCACCAGCCACCAGCGTTCGCCGCTCCAGTTCCGCATCCGCCACCCCTTCCTGTCGCCTCTACGGCTGCCGCGACCGCTTTGTGCCCTCCGGCGTCTCCGCCGCCGATCTCGCGTGCCGGTGCCGCACGTCGTCGGGAACGGCGCCGCCTCAGTGTTCCTTGCGGCGCATCGTGGCGACGAGTTCGGCCACCTTGATGCCGTACTTGCGGAACTGGCTGCGGTTGATGATGGCACCGTTCTCCATCAGGTACATCCAGTCCGTGGTGTCGAGCACATGGCCGCCGGCATCCTCGGGCAGCCGGATCCGGTAGCAGAGCTGCACGCCGGCACCGCACTGCACGCCGCGCCCGGTGCCCACCACGTCGGGCGCCTCGGCCCGGATCGTGCCGTCGTTGCCGAGCGTGAGGCGCCACTCGCGGCTCTGGGTCGCACCGCTGTCGTAGCGGAATTGCTCGGTCATCACGCCCACGTTGCCCTCCCA
This sequence comes from uncultured Paracoccaceae bacterium, assembly GCA_937944395.1. GTDB lineage: Bacteria > Pseudomonadota > Alphaproteobacteria > Rhodobacterales > Rhodobacteraceae > CALDYW01. The sequence goes on from CALDYW010000177.1 coordinate 2,973, forward strand.
GTGCGCGTGCATGTCGGCGACGAACCGCGAGGACACGCGGCCCGTGGGTCCGTAGATCACGCCTTCGCAGAGGATCGGGCCGGAGAGGTGCTTGCGCAGGTCGAACTCGGGTCCCTTCCCGGCGAAGTCCTCGGGGCGCTGGGCCCGGAAGTCGAGATAGCGCGACCCGAGCGCGACAAGGCCGAACGAGAGGACCGCGCCGAGAAGAAGAAACAGGGCCTGTTCCATGCCTGTCAGCCTTCCTTGAGGGGGGTCGCCGCCAAAAGCGCGAGGGCGACCAGCTTGAGCGCGCAGGGAACCAGCGCGTAGAGGACCGAAAGCGCCGCGAGCGCGGAGTCCGGGTTGTCGGGGGCGCCCGAGACGAAGCCCGCCGCCTCGAGCAGGGGCAGCAGCACCGCGGCGGCCAGGGCGAGGGCGAACTTCGCGGCGAAGGTCCAGAGCCCGAAGCCCTCGGCCCCGCCCGGGGCGATCGTCGCCATGCGGCGGGCGAAGAGCGCAGGCAGCAGCGTGAAGTCGGCGCCGAGCGCGGCCCCCGAGAGAAGGCAGATCAGCGCGAAGGGCAACAGGTCGCCGGGCCCGAGCAGCGCCGCAGAGACGAAGGCGGCGATCGACAGCGCCATCCCCAGCATCAGCGCCGGCTTCGCCCCCAGCCGCTGCGCGAGCCGCCCCCACCCCGGCACCGAGGCCGCGGCGGCGACGAAGAACAGAAGCAGGAGCGCCCCCTCCCACCCCGGAAGGGCAAGGCGGCTCTCGACGAAGAACAGGAAGAGGGTCGAGGTCACCGCAAGCGGCAGCGCGTTGACCAGCGCAAGGATCAGGAGCCGCCGCGCCAGCGGGTCGCCGAGCACGGCGCGGAACGCCGCGCCGGCATCGCCCGCCGGGGCGCCGCCCCGCCCCCGCCACTCGCCGCGCATCGCGATGACGGCGGTCAGGGTCAGGCCCGCGAACACGGCCGCGAAGGCCGCGAAGGGCGCGCCGGTACCGGCCAGCAGCGCCGGTGCAGCCGCGGCCAGGCAGACGCCGGCCAGCGCCCCGCCCTCGCGCCAGGCGGCGAGCCTCACATGCCCGCCGGTCCCCAGCGCCTCGGCCCTGGCCACGCCTTCGGCGTAGAATGCGATCGTCAGGAAGCTGTAGGCGCTGAACACGAGCGTCATCATCAGCGCGAACCACAGCAGCGGTGCGACCGGCGGGACCACCGCGAACAGCCCCGCCATCGCCCCCGCGAGCAGCGCTGCCGCCGCCGTCACCGCCGCCCGCCGCTGCCGCGCCAGACGCGCCGCCAGCCAGCCGAGCGCGGGATCCTGCACCACGTCGATCAGCCGCAGCGCGAAGAGCACCGCGCCGAGCGCGGCCAGGCTCACCCCGAAGTCGTCGGCATAGACCTTGGGGGCATGGATGTAGATCGGCAGCCCCGCGGCCGCGAGGGTCGCCGCGAACAGCGACCAGGGCAGCAGCCGCGCGGGTTCGGCCGCCATCGCGGGAAGGGCGGCGGCGCGGGTCACCGCGACACCTCGGCCGCGGGCGGCGCCGGGCGAACGCGGTAGGGCGCCCCCTTCCACCAGAGCTTCAGCGCCTGCCAGTGGATCAGCGCCAGCACCCGGCGCGAGCCGAACGGCCGCCGGAGTGCCGACCGCAGGATCGCGCCCGTGGTGAGCGGCCGGCGCGGTCCGGTCAGGGTGGCGATCAGCCCGCCCCCCCCGGCGGCCTCGGCCTCGGCATAGTCGATCCAGATGCCGATCCGGTCGGGGCGGATGTCGAAGCGGAAGCGGTAGCCGCCGGCGACCGGCTGGAACGGCGAGACATGCAGGATCTTCCGCGCCGCAACGCGATCCTCGCGCGTCAGCGGCGCCAGGTCGTCGCGGTGACAGAGATAGCAGTGGCGGTCTCCGAAGGTGTTGGTCACCTCGGCGATCACCACCCGCAGGCGGCCGGCAGGGTCGTGGCAGAGCCAGAACGACACGGGGTTGAACACATGCCCCAGCACCCTCGGCTGCGCCAGCAGCAGGATGCGCCCGGTCACCCCGGGCGCGTGCCCGGCCAGGACCTCGCGCACCCAGGCCGCGCCGCGGCCCCGCCCCGGCGGCCCGCCGTGGTCGGCGTCCCGCAGCGCGAAGAGCCCGCGGCGGTTGCGCGCGAACAGCGGCGGGCCCGCCGCCTCGGCCTCGGGATCCAAGAGGACATAGTCCACCGTGTAACGGAAGGCATTGGCCACCGCGCCGCGGCGGCCGTGGAAGGTGGTGCCGGCGATGTGCTCGACCGCGCTCACGCCGCAGCCCGCCGCCGTTCTGCCGCCGAAGCCAGACCCGCGGCCACCTCGGCCGCCGAAGCCAGGCCGTCCTCGTGGAAGCCGTTGCGCATCCAGGCGCCGCAGAACCAGGTGTGCCGCGCGCCGTTGAACCCGCGGATCCGCTCCTGCGCCGCCAGCGCGGCCAGGTCATAGACCGGGTGGCGGAAGGTCACCTCGTCATAGACCAGCTCCGGCCGGATCGGCCGATCGGTGTTCAGGGTGACGAACAGCGGATCGTCCTTCGGAATCGGCTGGAGCGAGTTCATCCAGTAGGTCAGGTCGATCCGCGCCGCCCGCCCGCCCGGCGCCTCGGTGTAGTTCCACGACGACCAGACGGCACGGCGGCGCGGCATCAGGCTCGGGTCGGCGTGCAGCACGGCGCGGTTGGGCTGGTAGGCGACCGCCGAGAGCGCCGCGCGCTCCTCGCGCGCGGGATCGCACAGAAGCGCCAGCGCGTCGTCGGAATGGGTGGCGAACACCACCTCGTCGAACAGCTCCCAGACCCCGCCCGCAAGGCGGACCTCGGCCCCGCCCGGCACCCGCCGCACCGCCACGGCCGGCGCGCCGGTGCGAAGCTCGACCCCGGCCGCGCGCAGCGACGCCTCGAGACGGCGGACGTATTCCACCGATCCGCCCTGCACCGTGTACCACTGGTGCTGGCCGGTGGCCGACAGCAGGGCGTGGTTCTTGAAGAAGCGGATCATCGCCAGCGCCGGAAAGTCGAGGATGCGCTCGGGCGGGGTGGACCAGATCGCTCCCGAGAGCGGCAACAGGTAGTGATCGCGGAACCAGTCTCCAAGACGCATCCGCGCGATCATGCCGCCCACGGTCTCGCCGGGGTCGGTGGCGGTGGCCAGAGCGGTCGCGTTGAACCGCAGCACGTCGCGCATCATCGCGAGGAACCGCGGCCGGACGAGGTTGGCGGGCTGGGCGAAGACGGCGCGGAGGTTGCGCAGCCCGTATTCCAGCCGTCCGCCCGCGATCGAGGCGCCGAAGCTCATGTCGCTCCTGGCCACCGGCACGCCGAGATCGCGGAACAGCCGGGTGAGTTCGGGATAGTTGACATGATTGAAGACGATGAAGCCGGTATCCACCGGCTGGTCGCCCCGCCTGCCGGCCAGGACCGTGCGCGCATGCCCGCCCAGCCGCCGGTCTGCCTCGATCAGCACCACGCGGTGCGCGCGGCTCAGGAAGTGCGCGGCCCCGAGGCCCGAGATGCCCCCGCCGATCACGGCAATGCGCCGGGGCGGGACGGCGAGATGATGTGGCATGCGGGCTCCTGACAGGCCGGGTTGACGGTTCGGTGTCGTCTACGCGCGACGGCGGAGAGTGGATCAACCGGCTTGCGGTGATCCGGTCGCGCGCAGCCTGCGTAGAACGACCATGTTGACCGCCACCCACTCCTTCGAGGAAACGGATGCAAGCGCTGTCGTCTCCTCCGCCCTCTGGCAGGCGGATGCGCAGCCGCTCCTGCGGAGGGTCGCGGTGTCGGACGCCGGAACCGGCGAGGCGAAGTGGATCGAGGCGGTCGAGCGCATCCGGACCCGTCGGGACCAGGAGGCGTTCGTCGCCCTGTTCCGTCACTTCGCGCCGCGGGTGAAGGCCTATCTGATGAAGTCCGGCGCCGGAGAGACGCTGGCCGAGGAATGCACGCAGGAGGTGATGGCCACGCTGTGGCAGAAGGCGCATCTGTTCGACCCGGCCCGGGCCAGCGTGGCGACGTGGGTGTTCACGATCGCCCGCAACCGCCGGATCGATGCGTTGCGCCGGCAGCGGCGGCCCGAGCCCGAAGACCTGCCCTGGGGGCCCGAGCCCGAGCCCGATCAGGCCGAGGCGCTGGCGCTGCAGCAGGAGAGTGACCGTCTGGGCGCTGCGCTGGCGCGGTTGCCCGAGAAGCAGAGGGAACTGGTCGAACGGGCCTTCTACGGCGATCTGTCGCATACCGAGATCGCCGCGGAGACCGGGCTGCCGCTGGGCACGATCAAGTCGAGGATCAGACTGGCGCTCGAGCGGCTGCGCCAAGAGATGAAGTGAACGCAATGTACAGGATCAGGCACCACCCCACGGACGCGCTCTTGATCGGCTACGCCACCGGGGCGCTTCCCGAAGCCTTCGATCTGGTCGTCGCGACCCACATCTCGATGTGCGACGACTGCCGCGCGAAGCTCGCCGCCTACGAGGCGCTGGGCGGCGCGGTGCTCGACGAGGCCGAGGGCGTCGCGCTGTCGGACGACTGCCTGGCCGCCACGCTCCGGCTGATCTCGGACAGTCCGTCGGAACCGGCGCCATCGGCCGCACCGCGACCGCGCCGGCGGGGGATCTTCCCCGCTCCGCTGGCCGATTACGTCGGCGGCGGCGAGGAGGCGGTGAAGTGGCGCCCCGCCGGCATGGGCGTGCGCCAGGCGATCCTTCCCACCGCGAAGGATGCGCGCGTGCGGCTGCTCTCGATCCCGCCGGGCGCGGCGATTCCCGACCATGGCCACCGCGGGCTCGAGCTGACGCTGGTGCTGAAGGGAGCGTTCCGGGACGACGGCGTGATCTACCGCCCCGGCGACGTGGAAGTGGCCGACGAGACCACCGAGCACACGCCGGTCGCCGAGCCCGGCGAGACCTGCATCTGCCTCGCGGCCACCGACGCCCGGCTGAAGTTCTCGGGCCTTTTGCCCCGTCTCGCGCAGCCCTTCGTCGGGATCTGACCGCCCCGGCGCGAACCCGGCCCAACCCCGCCCGACGCCCCGGCGCGGATCCGGCTCAGCCCCGTCCGACGAGCGGCATCTTCGTTGCCATCACGGTCATCTGCAGGACATTGGCCGACAGCGGCAGCCCGGCCATGTAGACCACCGCCTCGACCACGTCGGCCATCTCCATCATCGCGGGCGGCGGCGCGTCCGGGTTCTCGGCCCGCAGCCGGGCGGCCACCGCCTCCAGCATGTCGGTCCGCACGTTGCCGATGTCGATCTGGCCCGCGGCGATGTCGAGGTCGCGCCCGTCGAGCGCAAGCGCCTTCGTCAGCCCGGTGACCGCGTGCTTGGTGGCGGTGTAGCCCGCCGAGCCCGGCCGCGGCACCTGCGCCGAGACCGAACCGTTGTTGATGATCCGCCCTCCGCGCGGGCTCTGCCGGCGCATCCGGCCGAAAGCCGCGCGCGCGCACAGGAACATCCCCGTCAGGTTGACCTCGACGACCCGGCGCCAGTCGTCGGGCTCGATCTGGTCGACCGCGCCGATCGGCCCGAAGATGCCGGCGTTGTTGAACAGCACGTCGATCCGGCCGAACCGCTCTGCCGCGGCGTCGAAGGCGGCCTCGACCGCCGCGGCATCGGTCACGTCGGCCGCCAGCGCCAGCGCCGCCGGACGCCCCGCGGCGATCTCGTCGAGCAGGCTGCGCCGCCGGGCCAGCAGCGCGACGTTCCAGCCGATGTCGAGGAAGCGCAGCGCCACCGCGCGGCCGATGCCGCCGCTGGCTCCGGTCACCACGATCGTCCGCATGCGTCCTCCCTCGCCGACAATGCCCCGCCCGGGCCCTTCAGGTCGGCAACCGACAGCGCCGCCGTCGGCCGCGCCAGCCGGTTGCGCGTGACCCAGTGCAGCCGCGCCTCGGCGCGGGTCACCGCGACATAGGCCAGCCGCTTCCACAGCGCCACCCCCGCCTCGACGCGGCCCGACTGCGCCGCGGCGAACAGGTCGGGGGCGAAGACCTGCACGTCGGGCCATTGCGAGCCCTGCGCCTTGTGGATCGTCACCGCCGCCCCGTGCAGCAGCGCAACCCCCATCGTCGCGGCGAAGGGGATGAACGGCTCCTCGCCCTCGGCACGTTCGATCTTGACGATCGAGGCGACCGAGACCTGCGGCTCCTCGGCGCCCAGCACGTGCAGCCGCGAGAATCCCGGGCGCTGCGACGGGCCGAGGTAGATCACCTGCGCCCCCTTGATCAGCCCCCGCGCCTCGAGGTCGATGCGCTTGCGGCGGTGCTTCAGCGGCAGTTCGATGCCGTCGCAGATCAGCGGCTCGCCCGGCAGCAGCGCATCGTCCGGCGCGCCGTGCGCCTCGCGGAAGGCCTGGATCAGGCGGATCCGGGTGGCGTTGCGCCAGACCAGCACCGGGCTGCGCGCCATCAGGTCGGCCTCGACCCGCTCGGCCACCCGGACCCGCGCATCCGCCGCCGCCGCCTGTTCGACCAGCCGCTCGAAGCCGCGGAAGTCGGTGGCCTCGTCCGAGAGCGCATGGGCGAGGTCGAGGATCGGACTGTCCGCCGCCTGACGGTGGATCCGCGACAGCCGAAGGCGCCGCGGCGCGGGCAGCCGGTCGAACACCATCTCGCCCGACTGGCCCACGGGAGCGAGCTGCGCCGGATCGCCGAACAGCACCAGCACCGGGAAGATCGCGCGCAGGTCCTCGAGCGCCCGGTCGTCCAGCATCGAGGCCTCGTCCACGAACCCGATGTCGAGCGGCTCGTCGCGCCGCTTCCAGCCCCTGATGAAATCCGACCCCCTGAGGCCCGCGGCGGCAAGCGCGCCCGGAATCGAGGCGATCTGGGCATAGAAGGCCTGCGCGCGGTCGAGCGCCTGCTCGGTCAGCCCCTCGACCGTCGGCCGCGGGCCCTGTCCGGCCAGCCATTCGGCGATGCGCTCGTATTCGGGGGCATAGACCGGCGTGTAGAGGATGCGGTGGATGGTGGTCGCCGGCACGCCGCGCGCCCGCAGCACCGCCGCCGCCTTGTTGGTGGGCGCAAGAACGGCAAGCGTGCGGCGGTCGCGCCGCCGCCGCCCCTCCCAGTCGGCCGACACGGTCTCCACCCCCGCCCGCCCGAGCGCGGCGGCGAGACGGGAAAGCAGCAGCGTCTTGCCCGACCCCGCCTTGCCGACCACGGCCAGCACGCTGTCCCGTCCCTCGGGGCGCGGCGCAAGGGTGCCCTCCCCGATATCGACCCCGGCGCCGCGCAGCGCCTCGGCCACGCGGTCCCAGGCTTCGGCCTGATCCTCCGAGAAGGCGGCGGGCGCGCGGGCAGGCGACATGGGCGCGACCTTAGATCGGGATCGCGGCAAGTGGAACCGTCCGCGGCCCGC
>CALDYW010000178.1 GCA_937944395.1 uncultured Paracoccaceae bacterium
GCGCCGCGCGCCGCCGCCATAGCCCCGGGGCCCAAGCCCGGCGCAGGACCCCGGGGCCCGGGCCCGGGGCGGTGCTTCCCCCGGGGCCCGCCGGTGGCGGCGACCGGGGCCGCGGGTCGCCGGCGCGCATCGTTGTGCCGCGGGCGGCCTTGCGCGCGCGCCCGCTCGGGCGCAGCCTCGGCCCTGACCGGGCGCAGCGCGGCGGCCGCGCCGCTGCCGCGACCCGGCGCGAGCATCGGGGAGCGCTTGCCATGTATGTCCTGCACTTCGTGCCCGACTGGGCATCGCTGGTCGTCCACCTTGCGCTCGAGGAACTGGGCCAGCCGTTCCGCCTGGCCGAGGCCGGCGAGGATCCGGCGGCCCGCGCCGCGCCGGCGTTCCGGCGCCTCAGCCCGACCGGACGCATCCCCGCCCTCGAGACGCCGGACGGCCCGATGTTCGAGACGGCCGCGATCCTGCTGTGGCTGGCCGACCGGCACGGTGCACTCGCCCCGGCACCCGAGTCCCCCGAGCGCGCGGCCTTCCTGTCCTGGCTCCTCCTCGCCGCGACCACCCTGCACCCGGCGGTGCTGGCGCTGCTGCATTCCGAAGAACCGGCCGGGCCGGAGGCCGCAGCCGCCGTCGCCCGGCGCGCTTCGGCCGAGGTCCGCGACCGGCTCGACCTGTTCGAGGCGCTGGCGACGGGCCCGGCGGCACCGTCCTGGCTGTCGCCGTCGGGGCCGCCCTCGGTGCTCGGCCTCTACCTTTCGATGCTGCGCCGCTGGGCCGCGGCCTTCGCCCCGGAGCCGGACCTCTGCGTGCCGGTCGCCGCGCATCCGGCCCTGTCGGCGATCGCGGCGGGCATCGAATCGCGCCCGGCCGCCCGGCGCGTCGCCGCCCGCGAGGGGCTGCCGCTTGACTTCCTGACAGATCCGCGGCCCTGAGGCGCACGATGTTCCTGTCCGTCTTCGAGATGTTCAAGGTCGGGATCGGTCCGTCGTCGTCGCATACCATGGGCCCGATGGTGGCGGCGGCGCGGTTCCTGCAACGCCTGCGCACCTCGCCCTTCCGCCCCGCGGGCCTGCGCGCCAGCCTGCACGGCAGCCTTGCCTTCACCGGGGTCGGCCATGCGACCGACCGCGCCGTGATCCTCGGCCTCGCCGGGTTCGAGCCCGACCGCTACGACGCCGCACGCGCCGAGGCGGCGCTGGCGGCGATCCGCGCACACCGCCGCGTCGAGCCGCCCGGGCTGCCGCCCCTGTCCTTCGACCCCGCCACCGACCTGCGCTTCGACCGCACGCGGGCGCTGCCCGGCCATGCCAACGGCATGATCCTCGCCGCGACCGACCCCGAGGGGGACACGATCCTCGCCGAGACCTACTATTCGGTCGGCGGGGGCTTCGTGCTGACCGAAGCCGAACTGGCCGAGGCGAAGGCCGGCCGCGCCCCGCCCGCGCCCGCCGTGCCCCATCCTTTCGGCACCGCCGCCGAGATGCTGGCCATGGCGCGGGAATCCGGGCTCTCGGTCGCCCAGATGAAGCGGGCGAACGAGCTTGCCGTGCACGGGGAGGAACGGCTCGAGCGCGGGCTCGCCCGGATCTGGGAGGTGATGTCCGCCTGCATCGACCGCGGCCTTGCCGCCGAGGGCACCCTGCCCGGGGGACTCGGCGTGCGCCGCCGCGCCCGCGGCATCCACGAAAAGCTCCTGGCCGAGCGCGGACTGAACCTCACCGCCCCGCACACGATCAACGACTGGATCGGCGTCTATGCCATGGCGGTCAACGAGGAGAACGCGGCCGGCGGCCAGGTGGTGACCGCCCCCACCAACGGCGCGGCGGGGGTGGTGCCGGCGGTGCTGCGCTACTGGCTCGACCATGTCCCCGGTGCGAGCCCGGCGCGGATCGGCGACTTCCTGCTCGCCGCCGCGGCGATCGGCGGCATCATCAAGCACAACGCCTCGATCTCGGGCGCCGAATGCGGCTGCCAGGCGGAGGTCGGCTCGGCCGCGGCGATGGCCGCGGCGGGGCTGGCCGAGGTGCTGGGCGGCACGCCGATGCAGGTGGAGAACGCCGCCGAGATCGCGCTCGAGCACCACCTCGGCATGACCTGCGATCCGGTCCGCGGCCTCGTGCAGGTGCCCTGCATCGAGCGCAACGGCCTCGGCGCGGTCAAGGCGGTGTCGGCGGCCTCGCTGGCGCTGCGCGGCGACGGCATCCACCTCGTCCCCCTCGATGCCGCGATCGAGACCATGCGCCAGACCGGCGAGGACATGAGCCACAAGTACAAGGAAACCGCGCTGGGCGGCCTTGCGGTGAACGTGCCGAACTGCTGACCGCGCTGCCCCGCCCGGCCGGATGCCTCAGCCGCCGGCGGGCGGCGCGGCGGGCGCGGCGGGCGCGGCGAGCGCGGCGATCGCCGCGCCCAGCGCCTGCCGCGGCAGCAGCACCAGCATCCGCCGCGCGCTGAACGACAGCCGCACCTCGGGGCCCGCGACCTCGTTCGAGGTGCCGATCCGGCCGCCGGGGGCGAAGGCGATGCCGTCGATCGGCCAGCGCAGTCCGGCCGAGGTGCCGCGCACCCGGCCGAAGGGAAACAGCGACAGCCGCGTGCCGGGGGCGAGCGCAAGCCGCAGCGACGGCGGCGCCACGAAGGCCACGTCCTCGGGCCCGAGCAGCAGGATCCGGCGCCGCGCATGGGCGACAAGGGTCGAGAGGGCCGCGAGTTCGTGGTCGAGCCGGGCGCCGGTGAACCCCACCGCCAGCACCAGCGGCGCACGCACCGACCGCAGGCACTTGTCGAAGTCGGTCGTCTCCTGTTCGGCGATCCGGTGGATGCGCCCGGGGCCGATCGCGCGGGCGTCCGCCTCGGCGAGCGAGTCGAGGTCGCCGATCACCGCCCGCGGCATGTGGCCCAGTGCCAGCGCCCGCCCGGCGCCGCCGTCGGCCGCCACCAGCACGGGCGCGTGAATTAGCGCTTCGGCAAGAACGGCCGGGCTAGTCTCGCCCGCGCCGAGGATCGTGACACCGTCCGTGGACCGAACAATCATGCCGCATGGTCTCCCACTGTCCCGCCCACGGATAAGCGCCACAGCATGACCACGAAAAGATACCGCGTATTCCCCAGTTCCGTTCTCATTGGCGAACCGATGCGTGGTAAACAGGGCCTTGCTGGGCCAAGAGGAAAGTGAGCCGACCATGGTGGGTGCGACGAAGATCCTCACCGTCTCCTACGGAACCTTCTCCTGCACGCTGGAAGGGTTCGACGATGCCTTCGGCACGATGAAGGCCATCGCCGAATACTTCCGCGACCTCGCGGCCGAGGATCGCTATTTCGGCGCGGTTCCGCCGACGCCGGATGCCGAGCTGCTGCAACGGATCGCCGAGCGCGAGGTCCGCCGCCGGGTCGAGGCGCGTCTGGACGCGGGCGGGGTGCACCTGCGCGCCGCAAGCGGCGAGCCTGCCGCCCTGTCCGCCCGGCCCGAGACGGCGATGCCCCCGGACGCGCCGGCGGCGGCCGGACCGGTGCCCGCCGCCGCGGTTCCGCCGGCGCCGCCCGCCGCCGTGATGCCCCCGCCGGCGGCCGCGGCCGCAGCCGCCGCGGCCGCAGCACCGGCGCCGGCCGACGACAGCGTCGCGGCCAAGCTCGCCCGGATCCGCGCCATCGTCGCCCGCAGCCGCGGCGAGACGGCGGCCCCCGCCGCCGCCGGGTTCGCGCCGGTCGCCCCGGCACCCGCCGCCCCGGCCGAGGACTACGAGGACGAGGACGAGGCCGCGGCCGCCGCGCCGCGGCCCGCGGCAGGGCCGGTCGCGGCTCGGGTCGCCGCCGGCCCCGCACCCGCCGCGCCCGAGGCGGCACCGGCCGACC
>CALDYW010000179.1 GCA_937944395.1 uncultured Paracoccaceae bacterium
CCCCGGCCGATGCCGGCTCTCGCACCGGTCAGGATGATCCGCCTTCCGGCGGGCATCAGCGCCCGCGCAGGCGGCCGGCACTCCGCAAGCCGCGCGGAAGGCGCGGATCTGCGGCCTCCGGTCGCGGTCGGGGCCGGGATCTGCCGGTTCCCGCACCGCGACCGGGGTCTGGCCGGCCGCCGCGCGGGCACCGGCCGGTCGGCCTTCGGCCGGCGCGTTCGCGCGGTGGCCGAGTTCCCCGGCCGCCCGGCGCACCCTGGCCAACGTCTCGGGCGGGGCGCTGGCGCCGGAGATCACCCGCCTCACCGCCCGCTGGCTTACGCCGGCGCGGCGGGCGACCTGGAGCGGGGTGACGCGGTCCGACCGGATCGTCGCGCCGTCCATCCGCCGTCGATCAGCAGATGCCTGCCGGTGACCATCGCGGCGGCATCCGAGGGTATCCGAGGCAAGGAACACCACCGCCCCGGTGAGGGCGGACAGGTCCGCCAGGCGCCCGAGCGCGATGTCCGCCTCGACCCAGGCGCGGCAGGCCGGATCGGACAGGGTCTGTTCGGCCGGGGCCCTGCGCAGGAAGGTCGGGCAGCGCGTGTTGACCCTTATCCGGTGCGGCGCCCATTCCGGGCCATCGCCCTGGTCATGCCTTCGAACGCCCGCCGACGGCGCCTCCGCCCCGGCCCGCGCGCTGGCGGTCGCGCATCATTGCAAGCTCGTGGACCGTCGCGACCGGCGTCAGCCGCACGAAGCGCCGGAACCACCAGTCGGCCGCCTGCCACGGCGAAAAGTCCCTCGGCAACATCCGCCACGCGCCCCCCGTGCACACCAGATGCCGGATCGCCTCCTCCACCTCCCGCAGCCCGGTCCGCCGCGGACGACCCGCGCCGCAGGCCCCCGGCAAGAGCGGCGCGATCGACGCGGCGTCCGACGGCGTTGCCGAGCCGTCCGACTCGACGCTCCGTCCGGCGGCCCTGCGCAGGAGCGCCCCGGGCTGCGAGACCACGGTCTCGACGGGCTTGGCGGCGGAACGGCCGGGCGGGAGGAAACCCATCTCGGCGCCGGCGGCGGCCGCTGCCTGCGCCGCGGGTCGGCCGGCCGCCCGGACCCGCAGGTCCCGCCGCCGGCCGGTAGGGAAAGGAGGCGCCCGGCCGGGCCCTTCAGGCGTAGAAGAAATCGTCATAGCCGATGGTGCCGAAGGCCGCGCCATCGATCAGGATCGTCGTGCCGCCCGCAAGGGTCACCAGCGTCGACGCCCCGCCCGCGGCCGGGGAAAAGCTGAGATCGTACGGCGTGCCGTCAACGGCGATCCTGTCGATGCCGTCCTCCCAGTCGCGGATGCGGTCGCGGCCCTCGTCGATTGCGGCGTTGAAATAGAAGAGGTCGGCCCCGGCGCCGCCGAACAGCGTGTCATTGCCCGACCCGCCCGTCAGCGAATCCCGCCCGGCGCCGCCTCTCAGCACATCGTCGCCGGTGGCGCCGCCGTGGAGGTCGTCGTTGCCCCCTCCGCCAGAGAGCTGGTCATTTCCTTTGCCCCCATCGAGGAAATCTGCGCCGGCGCCGCCGAACAGGACATTGTCATCATCGCCGCCGCCGAGCGTATCCGATCCATTTCCGCCGTAGATCCGGTCTCTGCCCCGGTCCCCTTCGATAAAATCATTATTGGCGCCGCCGTAGAGCGAGTCGTCCCCGCTCCCGCCGTAAAGAATATCATTGCCGTCCCAACCCTCGATCGAATCGCTTCCGTCGTCCCCATAGACGGTGTCTCTCCCTGAGCCGCCGTAGATCGAATCGTTGCCCCCGCCCCCGGCGATCCCATCGTTATCGGCCTCGCCGTAGAGCCTGTCGTGCCCGTTCCCGCCGTAAATGAAATCGTTGCCGTACGAACCCCAGATCGTATCGCGCCCGTCGCCCCCATAGATCCTGTCGTTCCCTTCGCCGGCATCGATCGAGTCATTGCCTTCGAATGCGTAGATCAAATCATCGGCCGCGCCGGGCATTCCGCCGGTGACACCGAAGTTGACAAAGGCCGGCGTGATCGTGTCGTTGCCGCTGGTTCCGAAAATGACAGCCATTTCTATCTCCTTAGACGGACGCCCAATAAGGGAAAGGCTGCCATGCGCACATCCGCCCGTCAATTGGCGCGCCCGGCCCGCGGCGCGCGTCGATCCCCGGGGGGGCGCCTCTTCTCCGGCGGGCGGACGGCCCGGCCGCCCGGGCCGCATGTCCCCGTCCCGCGCCGTCGGCGCAAGGCGTCCCCGCGCGTGACCGACGACACGCCGAAACGCCGCGCCGCCGCACGGACGGCCCATGCCCGCATCGACGGCAGCCGGAGCGCGCATCCGCAGACCCGTGCACGGTGGTCTGCCGGTCTCCGCGGACCGCCGGGACCGGCAGCGCGAGGGAGCGCGGCCGTCAGGCGGCGCCCAGCCGGCCTTCCGCGAGCTCCACCCACCAGGACGCGCCGGCGGGGATCGCGTCGTCGTCGAAGTCGTATTCGGGATGATGTATCGGCGCCGTATCGCCGTTGCCGACAAGGATGTAGGCGCCGGGTCGCGCCTCGAGCATGTAGGCGAAGTCCTCGCCGCCCATGATCACCGGTGTCTCGGCGCAGGCGCCGGCGACCCGCCGTGCGGCCTCGGCGGCATGTTCGGTGGCTGCGGCGTCGTTCACCATCACCGGATAGCCGGGCATCCAGTGCACCTCGGCCCGACCCCCGAGCGCCTCGGCGGTGCCCTGCGCGATCGCGTGCAGACGCGCGCCCGCAAGCGCCCGCACGCCCTCGTCGAGGCTGCGCACCGTCCCCTTCATCTCGACCGAGGGCGGGATGACGTTGAAGGCCTTCGAGGCCGACTCGATGCTCGTCACCGAAACGACGACCTCGCGCACCGGATCGACCGACCGGCTGGCGATGGTCTGCAGCGCGGTGACGATCTGCGCGGCGATCACCACCGGGTCCACCGTCTCGTGCGGCTTGGCGGCATGGCCGCCCCTGCCGGTCACGCTGATCACGAACTGGTCGGTGGCGGCGAAGAACGGGCCGGGCCGGATCGCGAACGATCCCACCGGCAGACCCGGCATGTTGTGCATGCCATAGACCTCGGCGATGCCGAAACGCTCCATCAGCCCGTCGGCGACCATCTCGCGCCCGCCGCCGCCGCCCTCCTCGGCGGGCTGGAAGATCACCGCCACGGTGCCGTCGAAGGCGCGCGTCTCCGCCAGGTACTTCGCGGCGCCGAGCAGCATCGCCGTGTGCCCGTCGTGGCCGCAGGCATGCATCGCGCCGGGCACCTTCGAGGCCCAGGGCTTGCCGGTCGCCTCGGCGATCGGCAGCGCGTCCATGTCGGCGCGCAGCCCGATGACCCGGCCGCGGCTGTCGCTGCGACCGCGGATCAGCCCCACGACGCCGGTTCGCCCGATCCCCTCGGCCACCTCGTCGCAGCCGAAGGCGCGCAGGCGCTCGGCCACGAAGGCGGCGGTGCGGCGGGTGTCGAACAGCAGTTCGGGCTGCTCGTGCAGGGCGCGACGCCAGGCGGCGATCTCGGGCTGAAGTTCGGACAGTCGGTTGCGGACGGGCATGGCGCACTCCTCTGGACGCACGAGCCTGCGCCGGGCCGCGGCGATCCGCAAGGGTCTCCGCCGCGCCCCGGCGCAGCCCCGGCCCGCACCCGTCGGGCGGACGGCAAGCCGTTCGCGTCGCCCGTGCCGCGGGGCCGGCGCCCCCGACGCCCTCGACCCGGATCGTCTGCGGCAGGCCTGCGCGGCCAGCGCCCCGGCGCCGCCCGTCCCGCCGCGCCGGGCAAGCCGGCACGGCCGGCGGCGCCGCGGAGTCCGGTGGAGGAGATCCGCGACGGGGGCGCCTTCCGAACCCGGTCGCCGGCCCGTATTTCGTCGTCATCGCGGGCGACGAATGGAAGGTCAGGCACCGGCTTCGGATGAAGCTCTCGAAACGCGGGATCGGTGCCGAGATCTCCGGGATCCTGCACGACATCGAGCCGATGACGCCGGGCGGCGCGTCGAAGCCCGGGCGGGGGGGGCCTTGCGGCGACCTGGCAGACGCTCGCCGCCACCCCGTCGCCGGCCATCCTCTGCACACCCCGGTCCGGCAGCCGGTTCCTGTCGCGCCGGCTGCAGCAGCGCGGCGTCGGGGCCCCGCGCGAACCCGTCCGTCCGGATGTCGTCTCCCTGTTCCGGAGCTCCGCAGGCCGGCGCACGGGTGCTGCGCGCGTCGAGCCCTTCCCGGCCGGGCTGGTGCACCATGCCCGCGCGAACGGGGTGTTCGCCACCAAGCTCATGTCCCACGTCATCGCCGATCCCGAGGGCGTCCTCACGGCCGCGGCATGGGCCTTCTCCTGTGCACACGTCCGGAGGTCGCGGCTTCTGTATCTCCTGCGGTCCAACACGCTCCTGCAGGGCCTGTCAGGGGACCGCGCGACGTCGATCCGGCACTTCCGCGTCGTCGCCGCGGAGAAACGCGACGCCTACCGCGAGCGCAGCCGGGCCCTGACCTGCGATGTCGGGCGGATCCTCCGCGAGGTTCGCCTGATCAACCGCGACGAGGCCAATCCCTTCGCCGGGCCGGGCCGGATGGTTCCGCCCGGGCGGCGCCCGCCCGGGATCTGCGAGACCCCGGATGTCGATGCCCTGGTCGCGGCCGAGGCCGCCGCCTTCGCCCTGCCGGCCGCCCGCCCCGGCCCCGAACTGCCGACGCACATCCGGCGCGACGATCTCACCAAGGCCCGTGCGGCCCGCGTCCGCGAAGATTGCCGCCGGACCTTCCGCTGCGGTGACCCGGCGACGCAGGCCGCCCGCTGGCTCGACGCCGATGCCGCTGCCGATGCGTGCGGCCCGATGTCGATCCCGAAGCCATCGTGCTGCCCGGCTGACCGGCGCAGGGTCGCGCTGCATGCGCCCGGCGGGGCAGGGGCGGCAGGCGGAACGACCCGCATCCGCCGCCGCACGACGGCTCGCCGCGGTGCCGCCGCCCGGAGCCGGG
>CALDYW010000180.1 GCA_937944395.1 uncultured Paracoccaceae bacterium
CGCGCGGGGTCGGGACGGCGGGTCACCCCCGGGCGTGCGAAACTGTCCTTCGAGACCTTCCGCGACGTGATCCGGTCGATCGTGCGCGCGCCCGGGCATGCTGCGCTTCGGTCAGAGGCTCGTCGCGGTGGATCGCGGCCCCGGGTTGCGACCGCCGGGCGGCGTCGCAGACGTCCGTCCGGTCGTCGAAGCAGACCGAGCCCCGAGGTCTCGTCCGGCAGGCCGATCCCGAACGAGCGGATGAACCCGCGTCCGCGCGGCAGACGATGGGACGGTTCAGGTCGAGAACCGTCCGCACGGCGCGGTTCTTGTGCCTGGTGTTCCGAAATCCCCACCGGAACGGCACGTCGGCATCGGGGATATCGTGCGGGCCGCTGTCGGAGGGAACCTCGGAAGAGCGCCCGAGACCCGGCGCGGGGATCAGACGGCGGCTCCGGACCTGCAGCGCCTTGTCGGAGACGGTCCCGATCGCCCAGGTCGTGGTGTCGGGGCGGAAGGCGGTGTCGCGCAGGGCGTTCCGGGCCGCCAGCCATTCGGCCAGCGCCGTCGTGAGGTCCGTCGTCCCCGCGCCGCGCGCGTCGGGCCGGACCGTCACCTCCGGGGCAGGGTCGCGTCAGCCGAAGCGCGCCGTCGTCACGTTCGGCGACAGCGCCCCGTCCGAAGGCTTGCCGCCGCTGCCGACGGGCGGCACCAGCGGTTGCCGGGCACAGCCCGGCCGGTCGGCCAGGCCGGCGGTCCGGCGATCACCGCCGTGGGCGGCTTCAGCGACAGCCCGGTGCGCCCGGGCCAGATCACCATCCGGTCGCCGCCGCCCGGCGCGGCGGGAAACCGGATGTCGTACAGCGCCCCGGGCGGCAGACGCGCAACCATCCCGAGTCCCGAGCGCGCGCTTCTGGTCGGGATGCCCGACGAGCGCCCTGACGCAGAGCGCAGCAAGGCCGCTCGCCGCCTCGGGCCGCGCGCGCTGCCGGGGCAGGCAGGCGCGCGCCCCGGACTTGCGGATCAGCCGGCCGACCGCCTGCGGAAGTCGGCCCGTGTCCGGCATCGGCCCGAACCGGGCCGCCGGCGACATCCGCACGATGCGGATGCCGCGGGGCTGAAGCGCCGCCACCTGCCCGCCGGTCAGGTCGATCCCGGTCCAGATCGCCAGAACGCCCGGGCCGCCATTCCCGAGGCGCCGCATCAGCGCCTCGGGAACCTGGTCGTTGACCGTCCCGCTGTCGTCGCAGAGGCTCGGCAAGGCGATCCGGTCGGGGCCGAAGTGACGGACGCGCGCCGGGCGCAGACCCTCGGACACCTTCAGTCTCCGGATCTGCCCCGGAGATGCCGCCGGCTGCTGCGACGTGATCGCGCCGGGATCGTCGCCCGTCGCCGGGATGTTCCTGCCGACCCCATCCCTCCCGGTTGCGAAAGCCTGCCGCCGGCACCTGCGGGACCGGATCGCGACCGCGTCAGACGACCCCCGCGCGCAGGCAGTCGTGGATATGGAGGATCCCCACCGGCCGGCATTCGCCGTCGACGGCGAACAGGGCGCTGATCTTGCGGGCGTTCATGACCCCCAGCGCCTCGAGGGCCAGGCTGTCGGGGGCGATGGTCACGGGATTGCGGGTGCAGACCTCGCCGGCGCTGACCGCCATCAGCCGCGACAGGTTGCGTCTGAGGTCGCCGTCGGTGATCACCCCGAGCAACCGGCCCGAGGCATCGAGAACCCCGGCAATACCGAAGCCGCGCGCAGTCATCTCGACGATGACCTCGGGCATCGGGTCGGTTGCAGCGACGCAGGGCACGGCCTCGCCCTGATGCATGAGCTGCGCCACCTTCAAGAGCTGCGCCCCCAGCCTGCCGCCGGGATGGTAGGTGCCGAAGTGCTCCTTGCGGAAGCCGCGCATCTCCATCAGCGCGACGGCCAGCGCATCGCCCATGGCCAGCGTCAGCGTGGTCGAGGTGGTGGGCGCCATCCCGATCGAACAGGCCTCCTGCAGGTCGGGCAGCAGCAGCCGCATCCGCGCGGCCTTCATCAGGGTGCTCTCGGCGCGCCTCGACACGCCGATGATCGGGATGTTGAACCGCGCGCAATGCGCGATCACGTCGCTCAGCTCGGCCGTTTCCCCCGAGTTGGAGATGACGAGGCAGATGTCGTCGGGGGTGATCATGCCCAGATCACCGTGGCTTGCCTCGGCCGGATGCACGAAGAACGACGGCGTGCCGGTCGAGGCGAAGGTTGCGGCCATCTTGCGCCCGATGTGCCCCGACTTGCCGATGCCGGACACGATCAGCCGGCCCTTGCAGGCAAGGATCAGATCGACGGTGGCGGCAAAGTCCGCCGGCAGGGACCGCGCCAGGGCCAGCACGGCCTCGCCCTCGACCGTGAGAACCCGAACCGCCACCTCCGGCGCGCTGACCGGGCGGACCGGGGTTGTCTCGGTCATGGCAAAGACCTCCGTTCGTTCCGGACATGCGCCCGACCTGTCGCATCGCCGCGATGGCCGCTCGGCCGCCCCGGGCCGGCGCGCTTGCCCGGCCTCGGTGTGGTCGTGCACGCCCCGGGTCTTCGGGAACCAGTCCCGAAGCGCCGCCCGGGCGGGTATCGGCGGAGGCCCGCCGATTGCCGAGCACCCCCGGGCCGGTTGCAGAGCCACGGGCCGCCGGTTCCGGGATGCCCGGCCCTCCGGGACGCCGCCCGCCGAGAGGCCCACCTCCGGGACGACGCCTCGCGACCTGCTTGCGCCGGGCGCTTGCGGCGCGGAAGGGAAAGTGCAGGAGGCTTCGGCATCGGCCGGCGTCCTCGGTCTGTCCAAGATGCCCTGCCCCCCTCGCCGGCCGCAGCGTCCGGGCGGCGCGCCCCGGGGGGTCACACCGTCCGCGGGCCGTCCGCGGGCCGTTGTTCGGGGGGTCCGGCAAGGCGTGATGCTATAGACCTCCGTCCGGCCGGAGGCAACCGCTGCCGGCCCGTGCCCGCGCACCGGCAGCACCGGCAGCTCGCATCGCAGGCCCGGCGTCGGGGGCGGCGCCGGACGCGGCGACCGGAAGATCGCTCGGCTCCTGCCTGCGCGGGCGCTGCTGCCGGCTGGCGGGGTGTCGGCGGTCTCGGGGCCGTCGGCATCCGCCACGACGCGGTCGGCGGGCGGCGTCGCCCCGGGTGGCGGGCGTCGGAGGGTGGATCAGAACCGGGCGCGGACACCGATCAGCGCGCCGGACAGATCGAAGTCGGCAAGGCGCGATCCGGCGGGCAGATCGACCGACAGGTGCCGGTAGCCGAACACGACCGACCAGCTGTCGGAGAGGCCATACTCGACTTCGGCCACCGCCTGCCAGCTGAGGTCCGAGCCGCTGCCGATCCCGAACCCGCCGGCGTCGAGCGCGACGGCCCCGCGCCAACCCGTCCCCGGATCCCAGACCGCCCGCGCCCCGATCAGCGGATCGGTCCAGCTGACGGAGCGGCGGACCTCCAGATCCGGCCGGCTCAGCGCGCCGCGCAGCGTCAGGCCGTAGTGGCGCAACCCCGCGGCGAGATCGAGGCCGAGGCCCCCGCCCTCGGCCACGCGATAGGCCGCATAGCCCGACAGGGCCGTCAGCCGGGTTTCGAGCCGCAGCGCGCCGAAGGGCGCCGAGGGCGGCAGGGCCTCGGTCCGCGACAGGTCGGCAAGGGCAAGGTCGCCGATCAGCGACCAGCGCCCGCGCTGCGCCTCGAAGGCCGCGAAGGCCGCGACATCGAGCTGGTCGAGAACGTCCGAAAGGTCCTGCTCCACCGAAACCGGACCCCGCGGCGTCTCCAGCGTCGCCGAAAGCCCCGGAAGCCAGCCGTAGAACGTCGCCGCATAGCGCCAGTCCGCCGCCGAAGCCGGAAGCGGCAGCGAGGCCAGCGCCAGACCGAGGCAGCAGGCCGCAGCACGCACCGCGGAGGGCGGGACGATCGTCCCCCACCCGCTCCCCCCGCACGGCGGGCGCCGCCCCGACCGCCGCCTGGACCGGGCCGACGCTTCCGAAGCCGCCACGGGCCCGGCCGGGGTCGGGTGGAGATGGGAAGATCCGGATCTGGGCATGTTCGCTCTCCTGCGGGAAGGAAGGGTCGGGATCCGTGGGCGGGAGGGCCACTGGAAACCGGCAGGCGGCGATTCTGCAAGGGCTGCCGGAAAGATGTCGCACGGGAAGGACGAGCGCGGCGCCTTCTGCCGTGAAGCGGACGCACCGACCGGGCAATCCGGCAGCCATGCCGACCGGCGCAGTCCACCTCTCCGGAGGCACGGCCGGATCGGCGCGCGGAACGCTCCGCAGGGTACCGACCGGCCCGGCCGCCGCCGGTGACGACCCCGGCGGACGCGGCCGATGCGCGGTGCCGTGCCGGTTGCCGCACGGGTCGCGATCCTTTCCGGCAGCGCCCTCGCCAGCGCCCACGCGACGGGGGGCGCTGCGGCGCGGGGCGGTTGCCCGAGGCGGACGGGCTGGCGATGGCCCGGTTCGCGGGGGGGCGGGGGGCCTGGGCAGTTCGGCAATGTGATCGTCGTCGCGCCGAGGATCCGGGCAGGCACCGGCCGGCCCGCGCCGGCCCCGGGGAACGGGACCGCGCAACGGCAGAAGGACACGCCCCGCATGGCCGATGCCTTCGGGAAACCCGGCGCGGTTCACGGTTCAGATAGTCTTTTCTTTTCACTGTTCGCAGCCACGGCCGCTGCAATCCATACAAAGAGCTGATAAAACTTCTCCATATGCTCAGGAAATAAATGAATTTCAGTGCCATCTTCATTCTGACCGTCACGGTGATGAAGCTGGTTTCTGATCTTTCGATACTCTTTCAGGCCGGGTTCGAGGTGCGCAGGTATCTTTATGTCTTTCTCAGCCAGCCAGTCTTCCAAAGTCTTCTTCTTTGTCAAGACCAGGCCATGCTCCTTGATAAACGCCTCCAGGCATGCTTCATAGCGGCAGTAAAACGCCCACCCCAGCTGAATTTTCATTGATTCTATTTGACTGGGCTTAGTGAAGTGGAAGCCTCTTACGTCAATTTCACCACCTTGAAGGTCATTAGGATCCGGCAAAGATTTGATTGCAAAACGATAAGCAGCCCGTGAGTGTTCCAAGTCCGCTTCAAGATCTGTACGCACGACTCGCTCCAACGCTAAATGTCACATCCCGGCAGTTACAGCGGTTTTCGATCTGAGCGGATCAGATCGGCCGCTCTCAGTCTTTGTTTGATCGCATCATCTAACCCAACAACCGGTAGCCACTTGATGCGATGATGCTCTAGTATGGCTGCTTCCTGAGCAGCTTTGGCCTGAGTTTATGCCAGTCCTTCATCGCCTGCAAGGGCGGCTTGCTGCCGAGGGCTGATTGCGGAAGCTGCTGGTCGTAGAGCCAGACATAGCGGTGCAGCGTCGTCTCCAGGTCCTCGCCCGAGCGGAAGTGGTGGCTTTGCAGCACCTCCTCGATCCGGCCGTTGAAGCGCTCGACCATGGCGTGCGCGGGCGTCAACATTCGGCAGGAAAACGACCCCCCGGATCGTTTTCTGATCCGCTTCACTCGGCAGCCGGTGCGGCCTGTGGCTGCGATCCTCGACACCGTCGCGCTTGCGCCAGTTGTCGATCGTCTGTGACGTGACAGCAATGCGCTCGGCCAGATCCGTCCCGACCTCGCCGCTCGTCCGGATCATCGCCCGCACCCCGGGCGCCGTGGTGGCCTGCTTGTGAAGATGGATCAGCATGGCCGCGCCCCGTCCCGAATGTCCCTCGGCACCGATTTCGCCATGAAGTGGGCAGATCGCCAGGGGGAAATGCGATCATCCGGGATCAGACAGCTCCCCAATTCGCCACGATCAGCCCCGGCAGGCTGTCCAATGCCCGCTCCGCATCCCGCGCGAGGTCCAGCCGCTTCGGCAGCTTGACCTGCGGCACCGGCAGGAGGATCGGCGCGGTGACGAGGCCGCGGCCGGTCTTCGACCGTGCGGCGACGGCGCGGCCTTTCGTGTTCTGCCGCCCCCCCCGCCACAAGCAGGCTCGGGCCGCTGGGGCGATCGACGAAGCGAAGGCGCAGCCCCTGTCGCCGTTCTCACGCGCAGGGAGTGATCCACCTCACACTGCAGGGCCGTGGCGGGCAGCGCCGAGAGCCGCGCGTGCCGCGCGGCGAGGATGGTTTCACGGGGGGTGGGCATCGATGTCTACCGCGCTTGCAATCTGTCGGAGTTGTGGAGTCCACAGAAATAGGGTAGCCCCCTATGCTATGGGTCACACTGTCCAGAACAAATCCAAACTTCTCGCCAGAGTCCGCCGCCTGAAGGG
>CALDYW010000181.1 GCA_937944395.1 uncultured Paracoccaceae bacterium
GCTGCCGCCCGCGCCCGGGGTCCGGCATCACTCCGGCGGCCGCTGGCGCCAGAGCTTCGCCGCGACCTGCCGCAGGTTCCGCCGCATTGCGGCCGGCAGGCCCTGGTTCGGAAGCCGGTCGATGTCGGGCGCCGGGAGCACGACATGCCCGGGTTTCACATCGGGCCGTTGCGCGGCGACGGCGCAGATGGCCGGCACCCTGCCGCGCCCGCCCGGACTGCGCCCCGCAAGACCGGACCGGCCGGGTGCGCCCAGGCCCGGTCGCGCCGGGCCGGGATCATCCGTTGCAGACCTTCCCCACGGCCTCGGGCAAAGACGCAGGGCGGCGGCGGGGAGTTGCGCAAGGCGATCCTGGCGCGCGGCGGTCCGGGGTTGCCGGCACCGGCGGGAAGATCGCCACGGCAACGACGAAGGCCGGGGGCGCGACCGAGACCGGCGGGCCGCAGGATCGCCGCGGCCCGCCATTCTGCGGCCTTCGCGGCCGGGCAGAGACCCGTCGAACCCGGGAACCGGATCGTCCCGCACCGCCTCGCGCACCGGGCTGTCCTCGCGCAGCCGCCGTTGCAGGGGGCGATTCATCGCAGCGGGGCCGGTCGTCCGGCCGGCTGAACCGGGTGCCGCCGCGGCGGATCGGGCAGGGCGGGCAAGCGCGCCAGCGCCGCCGGACGGGCCCGCTGCGGCGCCGCTGGCCGAAACCGGCCGTCGTGCCCGAACCCGCCCCGCAGGGAACCCGCGAGGATGGCGACGCCGGCGGCGCAGCGCAGACCGGCAGGGCCCTCGGCCGGCTTGCGCCGGCCGCCCCGGATGTCACGCTCACGCCGGTGGCATCGCGCCTCGGGTCGGAAGGGGCGGCGATGCCGCCGGCCGGGCGGGTCGCGGTCCGAGATCCGCAAGGCCGCGGGGACGGCGCTTTCCCGGCGCGAGGAAGCAGCGCCCCTCCGCTGCGCGACGGGTGCGGACCCTGCGGCGGTCCGGAGCGAGCCGGCCGCCGCCGACGCAGGCGAACTGCCCGCAGAAGCCGACTGCGGGGCCCTGCAGAGGCAGACGACGCACCCAAGGGACAGCGGCGGCGCGCTCGCCGAAGCCGCGGCCTTCCCCCGGCCGGACCCCGTTGCGCCGACCGACCGGGCCGTCCGGTCCGCCGTCGCGTTCCCTTGCGGTCCGCTTGCCGCGAGGCTCCCTGCGCGGCGCGCCGGCGGCACGGCAGGGCCCCGACCGCCGCTGCCGGACAAGGGGCGGGAAAGCCCGCGTGCCGGCGGGCCGCCCGCGGCGGCCGGGGGGGCGATTGCGGCGGGTGTCATCCCGGCCCGCCCCGCGCCGGGGCGACCGGGCGGCCGTGGCGACGCCGCCCGGGCAGAGGCCGCGCACCCCTGCCGCGCGCCGCGACCGCAACGGTTGACGCCATGCCGGTTTCGCCGCAGCGTGCACCGGTCCCGTGGCGATCGTCCGGATCCGACGTGACGAACGCCCCGTTCCTGAACCTTGCGCTTGCGGTTCTGGCCGTCATCGCGGTGGGCTGGCTGCTGGTGGCGGGGCGGTCGATCCTGCTGCCCATCGTCATGGCGGTGATCTCGGTCTACGTCATGGTCTCGACTGTCGAGGGCCTGGCGCGGCTGCCCGGGCTCAAGCATCTGCCGCACTTCCTGCTGCGGCTTCTGGTGCTGGCGGGCTTCGCCGTGACCTTCCTCGGGATGGCGGTCGTGCCGGCCGCGACGGTGCGCGAGATCATCGATGCCGCCCCGCTCTACCAGGCCAATCTGACCGGCCTTCCCGAGCGGATCGCCGGCCGTTTCGGGATCGAGACAGGGGCACTGATCGACACCCTCTACTCGGCCACCGTCGCCCGGACCGACCTTCAGGCCCTGGCCTTCACCGCGCTCGGCGGGTTCGCCTCGGTCGGGGTCACGGTGTTCCTGGTGGTGATCTACGCGGCCTTCCTGCTGGCCGAGCGGGGCAGCTTTCCCGAAAAGCTCTCGGCGGCGGTCGCCTCCGAGGCGAACGCGGCCAGGGCCCTGAAGGTCGTGACCGAGATCAACACGCAGATCCGGCAGTATCTCGCTCTCAAGACGCTGATCAACCTGATCCTCGGCGCGATCTGCTACGGCATCCTGTGGTCCCTCGGGGTGGACTTCGCCTTCTTCTGGGCCATCGTCATCGCGCTGCTCAACTACATCCCCTATGTGGGTTCGTATCTGGGCGTCGCGTTCCCGGTTCTGCTGTCGCTCGGGCAATTCGCCTCGCTGCCCACCACTCTGCTGCTTCTGGGCCTGCTCTCCGCCGCGCAGGTCTTCGTCGGCAACGTCCTGGAGCCGCGCTGGATCGGCCGTCAGCTGAACATGCGCCCCGTCGTCGTGCTGGTCGCGCTGTCGGTCTGGGCGGCGCTCTGGGGCATCCCCGGCGCGATCCTGACTATGCCGATGACCTCGATCCTCATCATCGTGACCCCGAGCTTCGGATCGACCCGGTTCATCGGTGTTCTGCTGTCCGAGCACGTGGACGCCGGCGGTGCCGGCCGCACCGGCGCGTGAGGTCGAGCGGCGCCAGCCCCTCGGGCGCCCCGCAGGCAGCGCGGAGGATGCTGCGAGGGTCGCACCTTCCGCGCAACGGAATGCCCTGCCGTTGGGCTGCCGAAGGCGCTGATCGGCGTCGCGGTGGCGGCTGTC
Organism: uncultured Paracoccaceae bacterium; assembly: GCA_937944395.1. Lineage (GTDB taxonomy): Bacteria > Pseudomonadota > Alphaproteobacteria > Rhodobacterales > Rhodobacteraceae > CALDYW01. Next base: position 2,664 of record CALDYW010000181.1, read on the forward strand.
GCGGCCCCCGCGGCGCGCCCGGCCGGTCCCCTGCCGGACCTGCCCGCGGGTCGGGCCTCGACGGCGTGCCGGCCGTTCCCGACGCGATGCAGACCTTCGGGGTCCGTCCGCGCGATTCCTTCGGGATGCGCAGCCCGAAACCCCTGTCCCATGCCTTCGACGTCTTCCGGCGGAACCGGCGGAGGCACGACGGGTCGATGACCCTTGACCGTATCGCCACCGCGATCGGCGGGCGCAGGATCGGCGACCGCCGCTGCGCCCGCGGCGAGGGGGCGCCCGGCGCCCGACGGGCGGGCAATCCAGCCGGCACGCCGGGATCTTCGCCCCGGACGGCCAGCGCATCTTCATCGGCTCTCTCAACCCGGACCCGCGCCCGGTGTGACGCCCGGCACGGACGGGGGGCTTCCCGATCGACAGCCGCGCCATCGCCCGGTCGCTCCCGCGGTCCGGCGACGGTCCGGATGCCTTCCAGCGGATCGCCGCACCCCGGTCGGCCCGCCCGCACCCCGGCGCAAGGCCCCGCTTGCCCGCCCGGGCCCTTTCGCCTAAGCCCGCGGGAACCAACCCGCCGGAGTCCCCGCATGCGCCTGTCCCGCTATTTCCTGCCCGTTCTGAAGGAAACGCCGGCCGAGGCGCAGATCGTCAGCCACCGGCTGATGCTCCGGGCGGGGATGATCCGCCAGCAAGCGGCGGGCATCTATTCCTGGCTGCCGCTCGGCTGGCGCGCACTCCGCCGGATCGAGCAGATCGTGCACGAGGAGCAGCAGCGCGCGGGCCATATCCCGATGCTGATGCCGACCCTGCAGCCGGCCGACCTCTGGCGCGAGTCCGGGCGCTACGACGACTACGGGCAGGAGATGCTGCGCATCCGCGACCGGCACCAGCGCGACCTGCTCTACGGCCCGACCAACGAGGAAATGATCACCGACATCTTCCGGGCGCATGTGGAGAGCTACCGGCAGCTGCCGCTCACGCTCTATCACATCCAGTGGAAGTTCCGCGACGAGGTGCGCCCGCGCTTCGGCGTGATGCGCGGCCGCGAATTCCTGATGAAGGACGGCTACACCTTCGACGTGGACCGCGCGGCCGCGCTGCACGCCTACAACCGCCACATGGTCAGCTACCTGCGCACCTACGAGCGGATGGGACTGACCGCGATCCCGATGCGCGCGGCCTCCGGCCCCATCGGGGGCGACGACACGCACGAGTTCCTGGTGCTGGCGCAGACCGGCGAATCCGAGGTGTTCTACGACGACCGGGTGACGGCGCTGAAGCTCGGGGCGCGGCAGATCGACTATGACGACCGCGCCGGGGTCGCCGCCGTCTGCGCCGAGTTCACCGCGCTCTATGCCCGCACCGACGAGACCCATGATCCGGCCGTCTTCGAGGCACAGGTGCCGGAAGCGCACCGCAAGGTCGGACGCGGCATCGAGGTGGGGCAGATCTTCTACTTCGGCACCAAGTATTCCGAGCCGATGGGCGCGGTCGTGGTGAACGACCGGGGCGAGCGGGTGCCGGTGCACATGGGGTCGCACGGGATCGGCGTCTCGCGCCTGGTCGGGGCGATCATCGAGGCCAGCCACGACGACAGGGGAATCGTCTGGCCCGAAGGCGTGGCACCGTTCCCGGTCGGCATCGTCAACCTGCGCCAGGGCGACGGGGCGACCGATGCCGCCTGCGCCGAGCTCTATGCGGCGCTCACCGAGCGCGGTCTGGAACCCCTCTACGACGACCGCGACGAGCGGGCGGGGGCGAAGTTCGCCACCATGGACCTGATCGGCCTGCCCTGGCGGATCACCGTGGGCCCGCGCGGGCTGGCGGCCGGCAAGGTGGAACTGACGAGCCGCCGGACCGGCGAGAGCGAGGAGATGGGCCCGGCGGCGGCGGTGGACCGGCTGGCGGACCTGTTCTGCGCGGCGGGTCAAGCGCAAGGCCGAGACGGCTAGGGTCCGGACGCGCCGCAGCTTGCATCCGCCGCCCGCTGCGGCGAAAGTCGCGCGCCCTCCGTGCCCTCCGCGCCGGGAGGCCGGCCGATCCGCCCCGAACGTGCCATCGAGCTCATGTCCGCCCCACCCCCGCCCTTCGCCGCCTTCGAATGGATGATCGCCTGGCGCTACCTGCGCGCCCGCCGGGCGGAGGGCGGCGTGAGCGTGATGACCTGGATCAGCCTGATCGGCATCACGCTGGCGGTCTTCGCGCTGATCGCCACGCTCGCCGTGCGCTCGGGCTTCCGCACCGAATTCGTGGACACGATCCTCGGCGCCAACGCCCATGTCACGGTCTATGCCGAGGCAGGATTGACGCCGACCGGGCAGGTCACCCGCCTTCTCGGCGACTACGCGGCGCTGGCCGGGCGGCTTGCGGCCGTGCCCGGCGTCACCCGCGCGGCGCCGCTGATCCGCGGGCAGGTGATGGCGAACGCCGGTGGCCAGAACGCCGGCGTCGAGGTCTTCGGCATCGCCCTCGAGGATTTGCGGGGCATCCCCCGCGTCGGCGGGCCGCAGGCCGAGGCGGTCGGCGACCTGTCGCGCCTCGCCGGGGGCGTGGCGATCGGGTCGGGCGTGGCGCGGACGCTCGGCGTCGGGCTCGGAGACCGGATCCGCCTGATCTCGCCCGACGGGGTGCGCACCGCCTTCGGCACCAGCCCCAGGGTCAATGCCTACGAGGTCGTCTATATCTTCACCGCCGGACGCTACGACATCGACCGCACCCGCATCTACATGCCCTTCGACGAGGCGCAGGGCTATTTCAACCGCGAAGGCGCGGCCGACGAGATCGAGGTGATGGTCGAGGATCCCGAACGGATCGAGGCCCTTCTGCCGGCGCTGGCCGAGGCCGCCGGCCCCGGGGTGCTGTTCTGGACCTGGCGCGACAGCGCCGGCGCCTTCCTGCGCGCGCTCGAGGTCGAGGACAACGTCATGTTCGTGATCCTGTCGATCCTCGTGCTGATCGCCAGCATGAACATCGTCTCGGGCCTCATCATGCTGGTGAAGAACAAGGGGCGCGACATCGGCATCCTGCGCACCGTCGGTCTGACCGAGGGGGCGGTGCTGCGCATCTTCTTCCTGTGCGGCGCCTTCACCGGCGTCGTCGGCACCCTGGCCGGCGTGGTGCTGGGCTGCCTGTTCGCGATCTACATCGACCCCGTGTTCAGCTTCGTGAACATGGTGATGGGCGGCGGGGTCTGGGATCCGTCGATCCGCGGCATCTATGCGCTGCCCGCCGAGCTGCGCGCGGCCGACGTGGGCTCGGCGGTGGCGCTGTCGCTGTCGCTGTCGTTCCTCGTCACGATCTTTCCGGCGCGGCGGGCGGCGCGGCTCGATCCGGTCGAGGCGCTGCGCCATGCGTGAGCCGCTTGCGCAGGAGGGCGGTGCCGGTCCCGCGGGCGCGGCCGTGCTGGTGCTCGAGGGGATCAGCAAGTCCTACAACCGCGGCCGGCCGGGCGAGGTGCGCGTGCTCGAGGACGCTGCGCTCGCTCTGGCGCCGGGCGAGGCGGTGGCGCTGGTGGCGCCCTCGGGTGCGGGCAAGTCGACGCTGCTGCACATCGCCGGCCTGCTCGACACCCCCGATGCGGGGCGCGTCGTGCTTTCGGGGCGCGACCTGGCCGGACAGGGCGACCGGGCGCGCACCGCGGCGCGGCGGGCCGAGATCGGCTTCGTCTATCAGTTCCACCATCTCCTGCCCGAGTTCTCGGCGCTCGAGAACGTGATGCTGCCGCAGCGCGCGCACGGGGCGGGGCGGGCCGAGGCCGAAGCGCGGGCGCGGTCGCTGCTGGAACGGGTGGGGCTCGGCGCCCGGCTGGGGCACCGCCCGGCGGCGCTGTCGGGGGGCGAGCAGCAGCGGGTGGCGTTCTGCCGGGCGCTGGCTAACCAGCCGCGGCTCTTGCTGGCGGATGAGCCCACGGGCAACCTTGATCCGGGCACCTCGGATCAGGTGTTCGCGGCGCTGGT
>CALDYW010000182.1 GCA_937944395.1 uncultured Paracoccaceae bacterium
TCAGCTGATGCCCGGCGCCCGCGTGATCGAACAGGCTGGCCGGCGACGACACCGCCAGCCGGTTGGTGGCGCTGGGTGTCGTGCCGACCCCGAGCCGGTCGAACTCCGCCACGCCCGACACGACCGGTTCCCACCCGGTCGCTCCACGCGCAAGCAGCAGCGCCTCGTCCTCGACCCAGACCAGCCAGCCGGGGCGCGGCGCGAGGAACAGCCAGCCCGCATCGGCCGCCCACAGCGCCACCTTGCCGTCCTGCGCCGACCAGGCCCCGGTCGCGCCCGCGGCGACAAGATGCCGGTCGCCTTCGGACGGTTCGAGCGGCGGCGCGGTGCGGGTCCGGTCGGCGACCGAAAGCTGCACCAGCGCATCGAGCGTGCGGATGGCCTCGTTGTGGGTCACATGCTTCTGCGCCTGCGCCGGCAGGATATAGGGCAGGCCTAGAAGGGGGGAGGCGTCGGACATGCGCGGAACCTCTGCGGGCGGCGGGGTTGCGCGCAAGGGTGGCCGAGGCGGGTTAGACAGGTCTGAACCGGGCGCGCGATGCGGCGCGCCACGGCGCAACGGGCGCCGCGTCTGCCGGCCGCGGTCCGGCGGGACACCCGCCGCCGCGGGGCGGCCGGTCGGCCGCAGCACGCAGAGCCCGCCTGAGCGCCCGTCCGGGGACCGGGCAGACCAGCGGTCGCGGTTCCTCGGCGCGGCGTTGCCCGCAGTCCCCGGCTGCGCCCGACCGCGTCTCGGAACGGACTGCGAGCCGGTCCCGCACCGGCCGCGGATCGCCCGGCGTCGCCCGGCCGGCGTCGCACCGTGCCGGCGGGCGCACCGGCGCCCCCGATGGGCGCCCGGCGCACCCGCGCGCGGCATTCGACCGGTGGTTGCCTAACGGCGCCCGCGGTAGGGCGTGGCCCCGTCCGCCGCCTGCGCCTGCACCCAGGCCCAGGTCTCGGCCAGGCCCTCGACGATCCCGATTTCGGGCCGCCAGCCCAGCGCCTTGGCCGCGGCCGATGTGTCCAGCACCACCCGGGGCACGTCGAACGGGCGCGCCGGAAGGTGCTCGATCTGCAGGTCGCGCCCGGTGACCTCGGCCACCAGCCGCCCCACCTCGGCCACGCTGAGGCCCTTGCCGCTGCCGGCATTGAACACCCCGGAGACCCCGCTGGTCAGCGCCAGCACGCAGAACCGGGCCACGTCGCGCACATGGATGTAGTCGCGGCAGATGCTGCCGTCGCCCCAGACCTGCAGCGGCTCGCCGCGCACCACCCGCCAGAGGTAGGTGCCGATCAGGCCCTGCACGCCGAGATGCCCCTGCCGCGGGCCGTAGGGGTTGGACGGTCTGACCGCGACATAGTCGAGCCCATGCAGGAACCGCTCCATCGCAAGGTAGTTTTCCACCGCCACCTTGACGATCCCGTAGGAGCTGATCGGCCGCAGCGGGTGATCCTCGGCCACCGGGTCGGTTTCGGGAATGCCGTAGACGGTTCCGCCCGAGGACAGATAGACAATCCGCCGAACGCCCGTCGCGCGCATGGTCTCGAGCAGGCTGACGGTGCCGACGAGATTGCCGATGATGTCGTCGGTCGGGCTGAGGTTCGAGGTTGCCGGCACGGTGGTGCTGGCCAGGTGCACGACCGCATCGACTCCGGCCAGCGCCTCGGCCACCAGCACCCGGTCGGCGAAATCGCCCTGGATCTGGACCACGCCCTCGAGCGGCGGCCGGAAGCGTTCCGGCGTGCGGTCGAGAACCTTGACCGCATAGCCCCCGGCCAGCAGCAGATCCACGACATGCGAGCCGATGAAACCGTTGCCCCCGATCACGAGGATTGACATGACCAGATCCTGCGTCAGCGAGCATCCGCCCCCGTCCCCTCTAGTCGGCGACCGGTGGGGCCAAGTCAAGCACGCGCAGGCAGCCGAAGGCGCTCGGGGACGGTCGGGAACCGCGGGCCGGCGCCGGCGGGGGATCGCGTCACCACCACGTTGCGGAACCGGGATCGGTGGTCCGCCCGGTCTTCGGACGAAGGGTCAGGGCAGCCGTCCCGCCAGAGCCCGCAGTTCCTCGGCCAGGAGACGGGCGATCGGATCGTCGGCGGCCGGATTGCCGGGCAGGGCCGGCGCCGCGCCCGCCCGTGCCCCGGTCAGGGCGAAGCTTTGCGCCATGCGCGCCGCGAGGCCGGCGAACAGGTCGGCCTCCACCTCGGGATAGCCGATCTCGAAGACGTAGAGAACATCGCCCGGCGGCGGCAGCAGCGCCCGCCGGAACGTCACCTGCCCGGCATTGACGCCGGCCAGGGTGAAGGCTCCGGGCTCGAGCCTGTTCTCGGTCACGCGCCCGAAGACGCCGGTGGACAGGTCCATGTCGCGCAGCTCGGCCAGTGACAGGTCGAGCGCGTTCCACTGGCCGAACACGAAGAACGCCGCGCGCCCGTCGGCGGTGGTGAAACTCTGGCCGTCGCCGTTCTCGGGCGCAGGCTCGGGACGGAACAGGGCGGCCGGATAGTCGATCGCCATGCCGAATCGCGCATTCTCCCACCTTGCCCAGTTCAGCGCGGCCGGGCCGGCCGCTGCGGCGGTCGCCGCGGGCGCCAGGTAATCGCCGTGAACCCAGCCGATCTGACCCGCCTCGGTCAGCACCCGCACCCACTCCGCCTCCTGGCCCAGCACCAGAAGGGCCGTCCCCGGCGGCAGCGAGGCAGCCGCTCGGCCGACCGCGAGGGCCCGGCGCGCAGGGACAGCCGCGAGTCCGGGTCGCTCAGCCCGGCCACGACCGCCGCCGCGCCGACGGGAAGGCCGGGCCCCGCGGCGGTCGCGGCCGGCGGCACGGGATCGGGCGCGAGGTAGGCACCGAAGGCCCAGCCCTCGGTGCCGTCGTCCAGCCGCACCCGCCGCCACCGCCCGTCGGACCCGATCACGGTCAGATGCGTACCCGGCCCCAGCCGCAGGATCTCGCGGTGGCCCGTCCCGGGCCCGGTGCGCAGCGACAGGAAGTTGTCGCCCTGCGGGTCGAGGCCGGTCACGATCTCGGCCGCGGCCGGCACCGCCATTCCGGTCGCGACAGCCAGCGCCAGAACCCGCGTCCATCCCTTCGGCATGCGCCAATCCTCCGCCTTCCGGCGCCCGAAAGAAGGGTGCGCCCGCGGCCGACATATGCATTGACCTGCGTCAATGCAGTGCCCGGACCATCCTTCAGGATCGCCCCGCGGCGCGCCGCCCGGCACGCCGCGGGCACGGAGGGCCGGCAATGCGGCGTCTTGCAATCTCTCTCTCCGCTGTCCTCGTGCTGGCGGTCGGGACGGGACTGCCGATGCCGCCGGCCAGGGCGAGGGCGACCGCCGGGGAGGGCGCACCGATGAGCCCGGCCGGCGTCGCCGAGGCGCGCAGCTTCGGTCCGCTCGAACTCTGGCTGCCGGTGCTCTGGACATGGTCCGAGCACAGCCGCTGGCCGCACCGGTTCGCCGAGGCGATGCCGACGGGCGGCGGCGCGCTGGTGCAGGTGGTGGTGCTCGACATTCCCGCCGAGGCGGCCGCTGCCGCCTTCGCCGCGCAGGCGCGGGCCGCTGCGGCCGAGCTTCTCGGCGGCGGCGAGGTCTCGCAGGTTCCGGGAACCGGGGACTTTCCCTTCGCCGCCGAGGGCCGCGGGACGATGCGCTGGGGCCGCCTCGGCCCGCAGCCCACCGCCATCGCGCTGCGCGGCGCGATGACCGGGGCGGGATTTGCCATGGCGCTCGCCGCCTGGGCCGAGGACGCCGCGCCGCTGGCCGCCGACGAGGCACAGCAGGTGCTGGCCGACCTCGCCCTGGCCGGCCAGGCGATCTCCGGAACCGCGGGGTCCGCGGTCGCGCCGCCGCCGGTCAAGCCGCCGCCGCCCGCCCCGCCCGAGGCGCCCGCCACGGCAGGGTCGGCCGCCGACCCCGACCTTCTGTTCGCGGGCGAGCCCGGCCCGGCCTGGCTGCCGGTCGGCGTGGCCGGGGGCGACTTCGACGCCTTCGCCGCGGCGGCACCGGGCCGGCTGCAGGTGGAGGTTCCCGAGGGGCATGGCTGGGGCAAGACCGGGGTGCGCTCGGCCGGGCCGGTGCTCGGCCGAGACGCCGTCGCAGGCCGGCCCGAGGCCCTCTCGATCCGGTTCGATCCCGCCGCGACCGGGTCCTTCGTGCTCGCCCTCGCCGACCGGGACGGCGACGACGAATGGGGCGCGCACCTGCTGCGCTTCGCCTGGATGCCGCTTCCCGAGGGGGGCTCGAAGGTGTTCGTGGATCGGCGCCAGTCGGCAGTCCTGCAGACGGCGGTCGGCGATCTGCAACCCGACCAGATCGTGCTGATCCTCGACCCCTCCGGCTCGGCCACCTTCGTCCTGCCCGACGGCCGGCGGCTCGAGACGCTGCTGCCCTCGCTCCCGGCCGAAGGCATGTGGCTGCACGCGGTCGCCCATTCGCCGGCTGCGAACCAGCCGGCCCGCATGGCGCTGACCGAGATCCGCCGGCTGCCGGCGCCCGCGGCCGCACCCACCCCGGCGCCCTGGCCCGACAGGGGCGACAAGGACGGGGGCGACAAGCCGGAGGTTCTGTTCGACGGCCGCCTCGGCCGGCTCTGGGCGCCGCATGCCCTGGCCGGCGGCGACTTCGGCCGGGACGCCCGCCTCGATGCCGCAGGGCTGACGGTCTCGGTTCCGCCGGGGTTCGGCCACGCCACCGCCGGGCTCTATTCGCGCGAGCCGGTGATCTGGCTTGAACGGCTCGCGCCGGACGGCGCGGTGACGCTCGAGGCGCGGCTCGACCCCGCCCGCACCCGCAGCTTCCTGCTCGCGCTCACCCGGCCGCTCAGCAGCTGGGATCCGGCCGCACCCGGCCTCATGCTGGTCTGGCGCGAGGGCAGCGCCGACACCCCCGCCACGGGCGAAGTCCACCTTGTGGGCCAGGGGCTGCAGCGGTCGGTCGAAACCGGCCCGATCCCGCCCGATCGGCTTGCCGTGACCTTCCGGCCGGGGTCGGTCGAGGTCGAGGGCCTCGGCCCCGACGCGCTGGTGCTGCCCTGGGCCGAGGTCGTGGAGGGCGCGGCCTTCCACCTGATCGCCTATCCCTTCGCCCCCCAGCCGGACGCCGGCACCGCCCTCGCGCTCAGCTCCGTCAGCGTCATGCGGCATCCGGCGCGCGGGGAACCCGCCCCGAACCTGCCCGCGCCCGGCGTCGAGGCCCTTCCCTTCGCCAAGGTCTTCGCCGGCGCCCCCGACTCCGCCTGGCTGCCCGCGGCCGTGGCGGGGGGCAACTTCGATGCCTTCGCCCGCTACGAGAAGGGGGCGCTCGTGGTCGAGGTTCCGCCCGGCAACAGCTGGGGCAAGACCGGGCTGCTGTCGGCCGAGCCTCTGGTCACGCTCGATTCCCGCGCCACCCTCACGCCGACGCGGATCGAGGTGCAGCTCGACCCGTCGCGGATGCAGACCGCGAACATCGCCCTGTCGTCCAGCCCGAGCCCGGAGATGTGGTTCGATCACGTCATCTGGGTGACGCTTCGCCCCGAACCCGCCCGCCGGGCCTGGACGCTGTCGCTGCGCAACGACAGCGACGCGCTGACCTGGACGCGCGAGATCGACCCCGCCTGGATGGCGCAAATCTGGGACGGGCGGATCTGGATCGACGTCGGGCATGGCTGGTGCGCGGTCGAACTGCCGGGCGGGCCGCGGATCCGCGGCGGCGACAGAACCCGGGTCGGGCAGGCCCTCCATGCCACGATCCTCGCCCATCCCCCGGCCGAGAACGCGGCGGCCGCGCTCGCGCTCAGGTCGGTGCGCGTGGGCCTGGTCACGCCCCCCGGCCTGACGGCGGTGGAGCGCTGGCGCTATCTGGATGACGCCGCCTTCGACCCCGACGCCTTCCTCGCCGATCTTGCCGCCGAAGGAGTGGCCCGATGACCCGACCCCTGTTGCGCCATCTGGCGGCCATGCTCGCGCTGGTCCTGGCCGCGGCGGTCTGCTGGCCCCCGGCCGCTGCCCGGGCCGAGACGGCGGCCGAAGCCTACCAGCGGCTGTTGCGCGAGCGCGCGCAGGTTGCGCGCGTGCGGTTCCGCGACGATCCGACCGACGTGGCCGGCAAGGCCTACGAGTTCGGCAAGGCGCTGCTCGACGCCTTCGGCGTTCCCGGCAACGTCCTCGATGCCGCCGATCTCGCGCGCGCGCTGAAGAACGACGGACCGTCCTGGCAGCTCGCCGGCACCACGCTCGCCAAGGCGCTGGCATCCAACGTGCCGACCGGCGGGTTCCAGAAGGTGGTCGAGGGGCTCGAGCGGCGCGAGCTGCTCGAGATCGCGCGGCTCGCCGGAATCGCATCGGGCGACGATATCGCCGAAAGCACCGAGACGCTCCAGCGCCTGGTGGTGGACTATCTCGACTCCGGTCCCGGTCTTGCCGGCCGGGCCGCCGGAGGCGAGGCGGGAGCGGCGGCCGTCGACGTCTTCATCGACGTCCTCGGGCGCGTCTGCAAGACCTGCAGCGCCGCCTACCGCGCCTACGACCTTGCGGTCGAGGCCGCGACCGCCGCCGAGATCGCCTTCGAGAACGAGATGACCCAGGCGATGTTCGGCCAGATCGCCAAGGCCGACTGGTACCGCGCCGACGAGTTCCTGCCGTACTACACCGGCAATCCGGCGCTGCAGACCGAGGCGCGCAGGGCGCTGGAAGCGGCCTGGGCGGCGGCCGGGCGCAGCGGCAAACCGACCGAGGACGAGGTGTTGCGCTACGTCTTCCAGCGCTACCAGCAATGGCGGGCCGAGATCGCCGGCCGCCGGGCCGATGCCGACCTTCTGGCCAAGGCGCAGGGGTTTTACGAGAAGCTCCTCGGCTACGAGAAGCGCGACATGTACGGCGAGGGCTCCGAGGCGGACTGGGCGGCGCGCTGGATGGCCGATTTCGTCTCGCTGTGGAATGATCTGACCGCGCTGCGGGGCGATGCGCCCTGGCCCTTCGGCCTCGGCGAGGGGGCGGTGCGCCACGAGGTCGCCGAACTGCTCCGGCGCTGGCGGACCGCGGGTCTGACCGATGCGCAGGTGAGCTGGGAGATCCGCCGCCTTGCCGCCGGATGGGGATGGATCGCGAAGGACCGCGTGGGTCCGCCCCCGCCACCGCCGCTGCCGCCCCCGCCGCCGCGCGTCGAGGACCGGGCGGCGCTCGAGACCCGGGTGGTGGCGCGGCTGACCGAACTCGACTACGCCAAGCTGGCGGCGCTGTTCCAGAACGCCGGCATCGCGCCCTCGCGTGACTTCTACGAATGCCTCTGCAACGGTTACGGCGGCGATTTCCACTACCACCCCGAGCCCGAGGCCGGCGCCGTCTGCGGCCGCATGGGGCCGCTCGGCGGGATGACCTGGGTCGGGTTCCACCCGGGCGCTTACCCCTACTGCATCAGCGCCCACCGGCTGCCCGACGGCCGCACGATCGCCGAGGCGCTCGCCGACCGGATCGAACAGATCCGCGGCGCACCGTCGTCGCGGCCCTGACGCCCCGGGCTCAACCGGGATCCATCGGCCGCAGGAACAGCAGCGTCAGGTCGCGGTCGGGCACATAGTCGCGCGCCTCCCACTCGAAGGTCGTCGGCCCGGTCTTGCGGATGCCGTCGCGGCAGAGCGACACCAGCGCGTCGGTGGAGCCCTTGTCCACGATCAGGCGGAAGCGCCCGATCGGCCCGCGCCAGTTGTTCGCCGTGGTCAGGATGTAACGCAAGATCACCGCCGACAGGGTCTGGTAGCGCGCCCCGGCCAGCTTGCGCCGTGCGGCCGCTTCGAAGCCGGCGTCGATGCAGGCCGCCTCGTGCCAGGTGTGGTGGTCGAGGTCGGCTTCGCCGAAGAAGGTATGGGTGGGAACCGGGGTGTACTCGTGCCGCACCTCGACCGGCCGTCCCGGCGGGAAGGTCATGATCCAGTAATAGGCCAAATGCGCCGTCCAGGACGGCGAGACATAGCCTCCGCCCCAGTCCGGCGCGATGGCACCGGCGGCGCGCAATTCGGCCAGCGCCTCGGGCGGCAGGCCGTCGATCCGCTGCCAGAGCCGGTCGGCGCTGTCCGCGTCGGCGGTGAACAGGGTCACCGGCAGACCCCACTTCGCCAGCAGCGCGGTCACGTCCCGACCGCCCTCGCCCAGCGCGCGCGCATCGACCGACACCGGCGTGGCGACCCCGTCGATCCAGAGGCGGAAGCCCACGACATCGGCCGGATCGGCGGGATGGACGGCATAGCCCGCGCCCTCGTCGAAGCGGATCGGCGGCAGGGGAAAGGCGACCGGCGTCACCACCGGCGCGGCGCCGGTGTTGTTGAAGAGATAGCGCACCCGGATCCGGTCGGGGCTGAGATGGAGTTCCTCCTCGGCCATCCGCACGTCGGCGTTCGGAATCAGCACCAGCTCGCCGGTCTCGAGGCTGGCGGTGGAATCGTTCGCTGCCGCCTGCGGCCCGGGCAGGGCCAGGGTGGCAGCGAGGATCAGGGCGGGTATCGCAGGGCGCATCCGTGGCTCCGTCGGCAGATGGCCGACTGTCGCAGAGCCGCGCGCGGGCCGAAAGGGCGATGTGCTGCGGCAGGATGGGGTGCCGGGGTCATTCGGCGGCGTGGCGCGGCACCGCCGCGGACAGGCCGGCCGGGCGGTTCTCCGCCTCGAGCAGGCGCAGCCGCTCGCCCAGCGCGCCGATGTCGGCCCGCGCGGTGGCGAGCGCTGCGGCCAGTTCGGCCGGCGGCGGCACGACGGGCTCGGGCTCCTTCCGCCCGACGAAGCGGCCGAGGGCCCAGACCAGCAGCTTCTGCAGGTCGTCCATGATCAGGAAGAACGAGGGCACGATGACAAGGCTCAGAACCGTCGAGACCATGATCCCGCCGATCACCGCAATCGCCATCGGCGCGCGGAAGGTGCCGCCCTCGCCCACTCCCAATGCCGAGGGCAGCATCCCCGCCGACATCGCGATCGAGGTCATGATGATGGGGCGCGCGCGCTTCTTGCCGGCCTCGACCATCGCCCGGAACCGGTCGAGGCCGCGGGCGCGCTGCTCGATGGCGAAGTCCACCAGCAGGATCGCGTTCTTGGTGACGATCCCCATCAGCATCAGGATCCCGATCAGCACCGGCATCGACACCGCATTGCCGGTCACGATCAGCCCGGCGGCCACGCCGCCGATCGCCAGCGGCAGCGAGAACAGGATGGTGAAGGGCTGGATCACGCTGCCGAACAGCAGGATCAGCACGGTCAGCACCAGCATGAGCCCCATGACCATCGCATTGCCGAAGCTCGCGGTCAGTTCCGCCTGCACCTCGGCATCGCCCGATTCGGCGATCCGCACCCCGGGGGGCAGATCGACGCCCGCGACGATCTCCTCGAACCGCGCCGTCGCGGTGCCCAGCGCCACGCCGGGCGGCAGGTTGGCGCCGATCGTCGCGATCCGCTCGCGGTTCAGCCGGTCGATGGTGCTCGGCCCTTCGGCCACGAAGATATCGGCCACCGAACCGAGCGGCACGGTGGCGCCGCTTGCGGTCACGACCCGCAGTGCCGCCAGCCGCGTCAGGTCGCCCCGCACCGCCGGGTCGAGCTGCACCCGCACCGGGATCAGCCGGTCGCCGGTCGAGACCTTGGCCAGCGCCGAATCGAAATCGCCGATGGTGGCGACCCGCAGCGTGTCGGCGATGGCGCGCGTGGTCACGCCCAGCCGCGCCGCTTCCTCGGCCCGGGGAACGACCTGCACCTCGGGCCGCGGCAGCGCCCCTTCCGCGGCGACGTTGGCGAGCAGCGGATCGCCCCTGAGCGCGGCCTCGATGTCGCCCGCCGCCTGCATCAGCGCCTCGGCGTCCTGCGACAGGATCGAATAGGCGATGTCGCGCGCGCCCCGGTCGTTCAGCTTGAAGGCGCGCACGTCGGGGATCGCGGCGAGTCGGTCGAAGATCTCGGCCTCGATGTCCCATTGCGGCCGCGCGCGGCCCCGATTCTCGACCGCCGGCACGAGCGGCCCGATCACCGGCAGGCCCCGGCCGAGGTCCGACAGCCTGCGGACCAGCGAATGGTCCAGCCGGTCGAGCAGCACGGTGAACGAGGCGCGCCGCACGTCGCGCTCGCCGGTCGGCGAGGCGCCGCCGAGCACGAACACGTCGCGCACCCCCTCGACACCGAGAATCGCCTGCCGCATCGCCTCGGTGGTGCGCTCGGTGTCCGCGAGCGTCGATCCCGGCGGCAGTTCGACGCTGACCGGGATCCGGCTCACGTCCTCGGGGGGGATGAAGCTGCCCGGGATCTGCGCCATGAACCACAGCGAGACCCCGAGCACCGCGAAGGCGGCGACGAGGGTGAGATAGCGCATCCGCATGGTCGCGCGCACCAGCCAGGCATAGGCGCGGATCAGCCTTCCCTCGCCCGCAGCCTCGCCATGGGCGTCGCTCTCGCGCATCAGGTAGGCGGCCATCATCGGCGTGATCAGCCGCGCGACGAGCAGCGAGAAGATCACCGCGATCGCCACCGTAAGCCCGAACTGCATGAAGTACTGGCCCGGAATCCCGGGCATGAAGCTGACCGGCACGAACACCGCGACGATCGTCAGCGTGGTCGCGATCACCGCCAGCCCGATCTCGTCGGCCGCATCCATGGCCGCGCGGTAGGGCGTCTTGCCCATGCGGATGTGGCGGGCGATGTTCTCGATCTCCACGATCGCGTCATCGACGAGGATGCCGGTGGCCAGCGTGATCGCGAGGAACGACACCAGGTTCAGCGAGAAGCCGAGCAGGTCCATCAGCCAGAAGGTCGGCACCGCCGACAGCGGCAGCGCCACCGCCGCGATCAGGGTGGCGCGCCAGTTTCCGAGGAACAGCAGCACCACGAGAACGGCGAGGATCGCGCCCTCGACCAGCGTGTGCAGCGCGGCTTCGTAGTTGCCGTAGGTGTAATAGACGGTGTCGTCCACCAGCGCGATGCGGACGTCGGGGTGCTGCGCGCCGAGCTCGGCGAGCGTTGCGTTCACCGTTTCGGCGACGCTGACCTCGGAGGCACCCTTGGCGCGGAATACCGCAAAGGTCACCACCGGCTCGCCGTTGAAGCGCGAGAACGAGCGCGGTTCGCGGTAGGTGTCGGTGACGCTCCCGAGATCGCCGAGCTTCGCGAACCGCCCCGAGGGCAGCGCGATGGTGGTCTCGGCCAGGCGTTCGGCGGTGGCGGCATTGCCGAGCGTGCGGATCGCCTGCTCGGCGCCGCCCACCTCGCCGCGGCCGGCGCCGATGTCGGCATTGGTGGCACGCAGCTGCTGGCTGACCGCGGCGGCGGTGATCCCGAAACTGTCGAGCTTCACCGGGTCGAGTTCCACGCGGATCTCGCGGTCGGCGCCCCCGTAGCGATCGATCCGGCCGATCCCCGGCCGGCCCTGCAGCGCACGGGTGATCGTGTCGTCCACGAACCAGGACAGCTCCTCGATCGACATCGCCGGCGCCGAGACCGCGAAGGTCATGATCGCCTGCCCCTCGACGTCGATGCGGGTGACCACGGGCGTGTCCACGTCGCCCGGCAGGTCGCCGAGGATCCGGTCGATGGCGTCCTTGACGTCCTGCACCGCCTTGTCGGTGGGAACCTCCATGCGGAACTCGACCGTCGTGGTCGTGATCCCGTCCGAGATCGACGAGGTGATGTTCTTGACGCCGGTGATCCCCGCCACCGCGTCCTCGATCTCCTTGGTCACCTGCGTCTCGAGCTCGGTCGGGGCGGCGCCCGCCTGGGTGACGGTGACGGCGACCAGCGGCACGTCGATGTTGGGAAAGCGCGTGATCGGCAGCGTCTGGAACGACTGCCAGCCGAGCACCATCAGCATCAGGAAGGCGAGAATCGGGGCGATCGGGTTGCGGATCGACCAGGACGAGATGTTCATTTCGGCCCCCTCAGTCCGCCGCGGCCAGCGCATCGGCGGGAACCGGATTGATCCGGTCGCCCGGGCGCACGAAGGCGCCCGCCCGCGCCACCACCCGGTCGCCGGCGTCCAGGCCCGAGACGATCTCGATCAGGCCGTCGTCGCGGATCCCGGTCTCGACATCCACCCGCGCCACCCTGCCCTCGGCATCGACCCTGAGGACGGTGCCGCGCCCCGGGCCGGTGCTGGCAACCGCCGTGACCGGCAAAGCAAGCGCGGTGCGCTCGGCGACCAGGATCTCGGCCTCCGCAAACAGCCCCGATCGCACCGGCGCGGCGTCGTCGATCCGGATGCGCGCCCGGCCGAGCCGCGTCAGCGGATCGACCGCCGGCTCGACCAGCCGGACCTGCCCGCCAACCGCCACGGGCTGCCCCACCACGGTCAGGCGCGCGGGCTGGCCCGGTGCCAGCCGGAGGATGTCCTGCTCGGCCACGTCGGCCCGCAGTTCCAGCAGCCCGTCCCGCACGATCACGAACATCGGCTGCCCGGCGGCACTGGCGATCGCGCCCAGAACGGCGTTGCGGCCGGTGATCTGGCCGGCCACCGGGGCGCTGACCAGCGTGCGCTGCAGGTTCAGTTCGACATCCGCGATCTGCGCCTCGATGACGGCCGCCTGTGCCCGCGCCGCCGCCAGCGCCTGCTCGGCCACCGCCACGCGCGCCAGCGCCGAGGTCGCCTGCGCGGCGGCCTGGTCGGCCGCGGCCTGCGTCGCCGATCCCTGCTCGAACAGGCGCCTTGTGCGGTCTCGCACCCGCACCGCCTCGTCGGCGGTCGCGCGCGCCTCGACAAGCCCCGCCTCGGCCTGGGCGATCCCGGCCTCGGCGGCGGCCTGCGAGGCGCGCAGCTGGCTCATCCGGAGATCGAGCGCCGAGGACGACAGCCGCGCCAGCACCTGCCCCGCCTGCACCCGGTCGCCGACATCGGCCAGCAGCGCCTCGATCGCCTGGCCCTCGATCTGCGGCTGGACATGCACCTCCTCGACCGGACCGATCAGTCCCGAGGCGATCACCCGGTCGCGCAGCAGCCGCGGCACCACGGTGGCCACGGTGATGGCGGGCAATCCGGCCGGATCGGAAACCGCGGCCGGCGGCACGGCGGCGGCGGCGGCCGCGGCATCGGCCGCGCGGCCGGGGGCGGGGGTCAGGGCCAGCACGGCGGCGGCCAGCAGGGCAAGCGGGCGGGAGGCCATGGCGATCAGCCCTCGGTCGGCGGCAGTGTGCCGGAGTGGGCGGCGATCTCGTCGAGCATGCGGTCCACCACGCGCAGCACGAGGGCGCGCAGTTCGGCCGAGGACGTCATCCCCTGCGGCCGCTGCAGGCCGCAGCAATTGACCGCCGTGCCCTTCACGAGGATCATCAGCAGCACGGCATGCGGGGCGAAGCGCGTCGCCGCCTCGGCCTCGGAGACGCCGGCGATGCGGGCGAAGCTTCGGGTCAGGTAGGCCATGACCGTTCCCATCATCCGCGCATGGATCGCCCCGATCTCGGGCCGGCGGCTGGCGGCGGCCTCGATCTCGGCCCAGAGCGCCCCGTCCTCGCCCGCTTCATCGAGCCGCCGCGAAAGCCGCGCCAGCAGTGCCGCCCGCGGCTGCGTCGAACCGATGATCGCCGAGAAGTCGGCCTCGAGGTCGGCCAGGTCGCGCTCGACCATGGCGGCGATGATCGCGTCCTTCGAGGCGAAATAGCGGTAGAAGTTCCCCGCGCTCATCCCCGCGGCGCGGGCGAGGTCCTGCATCGAGGCCCCGTCGAACCCCTTGGCCGCGAACACGCCCTTGATCCGGTCAAGGATCTCGCCGGTGCGGGGGTCGGGTCGGGGGGCGGCGGCGGTCTGGGCGTCGGCGGGCATCGCGCGGCTCGAAAATGAACATTCATTCAGCTAGCGCCCGCCCATGGTGGCGTCAAGGTCTGCCCGGCGATGCCGGGCACTGATCGCGCAGACGCGACCGGCTCGCCGCATCGCGCGGCGCCGGCGCGCAAGCTGCGCCGCCGCGCCGGGCCGCCCGGCGGCGGCGACGTCCTCCGGGGGTCAGTCCTTGGCGCGCTCGACGTAGGAATTGTCGTCGGTCGATATCACGATCCGGGTGCCGGCGCTGATATGCGGAGGCACCATCACCCTCAGCCCGTTCGTGCAGAGTGCGGGCTTGTAGGACGAGGATGCCGTCTGCCCCTTCACCACCGGCTCGGTCTCGGCGATCTCGACGGTGATCTTCTGCGGATACTCGATGGCGATGGCCACGCCCTCGTGGGTCTTCAGAAAGACGCGCATCCCCTCCTGCAGATACACCTTGCCGTCGCCCACCACGTCGGCCGGAACGGTGATCTGGTCGTAGGTCTCGGGCTGCATGAAGTGGAAACCCTCGGCGTCCTCGTAGAGGAAGTCGTACTCGCGCTCGTCCACCGTGGCCTTCTCGACCTGGTCGGTCGTCTTCCAGCGTTCGCTCACCTTCACCCCGTCCGAGATGCGGCGCATGTCCACCGAGGTCGTCGGCGTGCCCTTGCCGGGGTGGAAGTTCTGGGCGGACAGGACGACGTAGAGCTTGCCGTCGAGTTCGACGACATTGCCCTTGCGCAGCGACGAGGCGATGACTTTCACGGCGGCGGTTCCTTGTTACGGCGCGCCCGTCGCCGTAGAGACGCCGGGCCCTGAGCGGCCACCTAGCGCATGCCGCCCCGGATCGCCAGACGAAAGGTGCCCGCCCGATGCCCCGACCCGAGTCCACGGCGACGCCCTGGTGGTCGCCCGAGGTCCATGCCGACCGCCGGCCGCTGCTCCTGACGCGCAACCGCATCCAGGCGGCGCTGCGCGACTGGTTCGGGTCGCAGGGTTTCACCGAGGTCGAGCCCGCGGCGCTTTGCGCAAGCCCCGGCAACGAGGCGCATCTGCACGCCTTCGCCACCACCGCCATCGGGCCCGACGGCGCCCGGCGGCCACTGTGGCTTCACACCAGTCCCGAATTCGCGATGAAGAAGCTGCTTGCCGCCGGCGAGCGGCGCATCTTCGCCTTCGCCCGCGTCTGGCGCAACCGCGAGCGCGGGGCGCTGCACGCCCCCGAGTTCACCATGCTCGAATGGTATCGCGCGAACGAACCCTACGAGGCGCTGATGGCCGATTGCGCGGCGATCCTCGCCTGCGCCGCCGAGGCCGCGGGCGCCGCCGCGCTGCGCCGCGGCGAGCTGAGCTGCGACCCCTTCGCCGCCCCCGAGCGGCTGACCCTGGCCGAGGCCGCCCGGCGCTTCGCCGGCGTCGACCTTCTGGCCACCTGCGCGCCGGGAGGTGCCATCGATGCGGCCGCGCTGGCCGCCGCCCTCGCCGCCGCCGGCATCCGCACAGCGCCGGACGACACCTGGTCGGATCTCTTCAGCCGGCTGCTCTCGGAACGGATCGAGCCGCAGCTTGGCCGGGGCCGGGCAACCCTTCTCGACCGCTATCCTCTTCCCGAGGCCGCGCTCGCCCGCCCGGCAGCCGACGACCCGCGGGTGGCCGAGCGCTTCGAGCTCTACGCCTGTGGGGTCGAGCTGGCCAACGGTTTCGGCGAACTCACCGACCCGGCCGAGCAGCGCCGCCGCGTCGCGGCCGAGATGGACGAGAAGGCGCGCCTCTACGGCGAGCGCTACCCGATCGACGAGGATTTTCTCGCTGCCCTCGCTTCCATGCCACCGGCCAGCGGCATCGCGCTCGGGTTCGACCGGCTGGTGATGCTGGCAACCGGCGCGCCGCGGATCGACACGGTGATGTGGACACCGCCCCCCTGAGCGGCCACGGCCGCGGCCGGCTGCCGGGGCGGCACGCCGGTCGTTCCGCGCGCGCCCTGCGCCGCGGGTCGGCCGGCCGCCCGGACCCGCAGGTCCCGCCGCCGGCCGGAAAGGATAGGAGGCGCCCGGCCCGGGCCCCTCAGACGAAGAGGAAATCGTCAATCGTGATGCTGCCGAAGACCGCGTCCTGGATCAGGATCGTCGTGCCGCCCGAAAGCGTCACCCGGGTCGACGCCCCGCCCGCAACCGAGGAGAAGCTCACATCTTCCGCCGTTCCGACGACGACGATCCTGTCGATGCCGTCCTCCCAGTCGAGGATGCGGTCACGGCCCTCGTTCAGTGCGGCGTTGAAATAGAAGCGGTCGGCCCCGGCGCCGCCGAAGAGCATGTCGTTCCCCGACGCGCCCGTCAGCGAGTCTTGGCCGCTGCCGCCTCTCAGCACATCGTTGCCGGTGCTTCCGCCGTAGAGGTCATCGTTGCCGCCGCCGCCGAAGAGGGAATCGTCGCCATCGTCCCCGAAGAGCAGATCGGCACCGGTCTCGCCGTAGAGCCTGTCGTTGCCCGCGCCCCCCCAAACGGTGTCGTTGCCGCCGCCGCCGTAGAGGCTGTCGAGACCCGCTCCGCCATAGAGCGTATCATGACCGATCCCGCCGAAAAGGTAGTCGTCACCGCTGCCGCCCATGACTGTATCGGCGCCTTGTCCACCATAGATCGTGTCATTTCCGGCTCCTCCATCCATCAAGTCATTACCGCTCCCACCACCGATCACGTCATTGCCATCGTAACCGAGGATTGTATCGTTGCCGGCTTCGCCAGCGAGTTGGTCGTCCCCGGAATGGCCGACGATGTAATCATGGCCCGTCCAACCCCAGACCGTATCGTTTCCGTCACCGCCATAGAGGGAATCGTTCCCCCCACCCCCGTCGATAAAGTCATTGCCTGCGCCGGCAGTGATCCAATCGGCGGCATCGCTGGGGATCCCGCCGGTCACGCCGTCGCTGAGAAAGGTCGGCGTGATCGTGTCGTTGCCGGTGGTTCCGATGATAGTGGCCATCGAATAACTTCCTTCTTCTCGCTAGTCGTCCTTCAGCCGCGCGCGAAACTGCCGGGCTCAGGCTGCGAAAATCCACAAACCTCGACGCCGAAAAATCGGCCTCGGCGAACCTGCCCGCGGATCTCCGGTCAGTCATCTTATGATTTGGGATGCTCCCGTCAATCGGCCCGATCGGCGACCCGGGGTTCCGCTCACGGCCGGCGGCTGGTCGAAGCGCCTCGTGCGCGGCGCCGCGGACGGCCCGGCCGCCCGGGCCGCATGCCCCCGTCCCGCGCCGTCGGCGCAAGGCGTCCCTGCGCGTGACCGACGACACGCCGAAACGCCGCGCCGCCGCACGGACGGCCCATGCCCGCATCGACGGCAGCCGGAGCGCGCATCCGCAGACCCGCGGACGGTGGTCTGCCGGGCCCGACACCAGGCATCCGCGCCGGGCAGACCGACCCCGCGCTTCGCCCCCCCGGGGGCCTTCCCGCACGATCCGGGACGCGCGCGAAACGCCCGAGGCCGCTTCCCGGATCGGTTCTGCCCGGACATCAGCGGGGGGGGGCCGCCCCCCCTGTCCCAGTCCGTCCGACGGCCTTCCGCGCCGCGGCCGCCGGGCCTCCGGGCGCGGCCGGACCGCGGGCGAGAGGCGCCCGATGCAGAGCGCCGCCGCGCCTTCGGACGCCCCCCCGGAAGGCCGGTAGCGGGCGGTCAGACGATGTCGATATCGTTCACCAGCAGGGTCGGATCGGCAATTCCCACCACCGTCAGCACGTTGCCGCCGCCGAAATCGAACACGGTATTCGACCCCACCGATCGCGCGAAGACCTCCACGACCTGTGCCGCGGTCAGCGATCCGGTCCAGAGCGCGTCGTCGAACCGGAGGCGGTCGATGTTGTCCTCGAAGTCGGTGATGCGATCGGCGCCGGAGGTCTCGCGGAACACGAACACGTCGCGGTTCGCGCCCCCGGTCAGGGTGTCGCTGCCGGCTCCGCCGTCCAGCGTGTCGTTGCCGCCGTCGCCGCGCAGCAGGTCGTCGCCGAAGCCGCCGAACAGCTGGTCGCCCTGATCGCCGCCGTTCAGGGTGTCGTTGCCCTCGCCGCCGTCCAGGAAGTCGGCCCCGCCGCCGCCGCGCAGCAGGTCGTTGCCATACTCGCCGAACAGGAAGTCGTCGTTGCCGCCGCCGTCGAGCGTGTCGTTGCCGGCGCCGCCGGCGAGCGTGTCGGTGCCGAAACCGCCGATCAGCAGGTCATTGCCGTTCTGGCCGGCCAGAAGGTCGTTGTCGTTCTGGCCGCTCAGGGTGTCGTTCCCCTCGCCGCCG
>CALDYW010000183.1 GCA_937944395.1 uncultured Paracoccaceae bacterium
GGGCAGGGCGGACTGCGATGCGCGGGGCGGGGGCAGGGCAACTCGCAGGGGCATGGCACGCTCCGATGGCGGGGGCGCCGGCGGGCCAGCCGCGGGGCGCGGATGCCCGCATAAGCGGGCATCGCGGGGATTCGGACAAGCCGCTTTCGCTGCCGCTGCCGCGCCGTTCAGCCGCCCAGCGCGGCCACCCCCGGCAGCACCTTGCCCTCCATCCATTCGAGGAAGGCGCCGCCCGCGGTCGAGACATAGCTGAACCGGTCGGCCACGCCGGCGGCGTTGAGCGCGGCCACCGTGTCGCCGCCGCCGGCGACGCTGAGCAGCCGACCGGCCGCGGTGAGGTCGGCCGCCCGCCGGGCAAGCGCCAGGGTGGCGGCATCGAAGGGCGGGGTCTCGAAGGCGCCGAGGGGGCCGTTCCACACCAGCGTCCGGGCGCCCTCGAGCACCTTTGCGGCCGCGGCGACGGTCGCGGGCCCGACATCGAGGATCATCGCATCCGGCGGGCAGGCGGTGGCCGGCACGGTCTCGCAGGGGGCGCCCGCCTTGAGTTCACGCGCCACCACCGCATCCTGCGGCAGCAGCACGGAACAGCCCGCGGCCGCTGCGGACTCGAGAATGCCGCGCGCGGTCCCGGCAAGGTCGCGCTCGGCCAGCGACCGGCCGACCTCGAACCCCTGCGCGAACAGGAAGGTGTTGGCCATGCCGCCGCCGATCACCAGGTGGTCGACCCGCGCCACGAGGTTGCCGAGCAGGTCGAGCTTGGTCGAGACCTTGGCGCCGCCCACCACCGCCACGACCGGCCGCGCCGGATTGCCGAGCGCGGCGTCGAGCGCGCGCAACTCCGCCTCCATCAGCCGCCCGGCACAGGCCGGCAGCAGCCGTGCCAGCCCCTCGGTGGAGGCATGCGCCCGATGCGCGGCCGAGAAGGCGTCGTTCACATAGACCTCGCCGAGGGCGGCGAGCGCCGCCGCGAAGGCGGGATCGTTGGCCTCCTCGCCGGCATGGAAGCGGGTGTTCTCGAGCAGGAGCACCCCGCCCTCGGCCAGCTCGGCCACCGCTCGCTTGGCGGGCAGGCCGATGCAGTCCTCGGCGAAGGCCACCGGCCGGCCGAGCGCGGCCTCGAGCGCGGGCAGCACGACGCGCAGGGACATCTCGGGCACCACCTTGCCCTTCGGCCGGTCGAAATGCGCCAGCAGCACCGGCCGGCCGCCCTTCTGCAGGATCGCCTCCACCGTCGGCACGATCCGCGCGATCCGGGTGGAATCGGTCACGCGGCCGTCCTCGACCGGCACGTTGAGGTCCACGCGCACCAGCGCGACCTTGCCCGCAAGGTCGATGTCGTCGAGCGTCCGGAACCCCATGCGCATCTCCCCCGCAGCCATCCGGTCCATTCAGCCGATCCCCGCTCGCGCGTCAACCGATCACGGGCTTTTGCCCTTTCCGCCCGCGCGCCGCGCGGCTAGGGTCCGCGCGCAAGCGGAAAGGACGACGCATGGCCGAGATCCGGGATCCCGAGAACACCATCCTGATGGAACTGAAGCACGGTCTCGTGACGATCGAGCTTCTGCCCGACGTGGCGCCGCGGCACGTGGAGCGGATGAAGACGCTGGCCCGCGCCGGGGCCTATGACGACGTGGTGTTCCACCGCGTGATCGAGGGCTTCATGGCGCAGACCGGCGACGTGCGCAACGGCAACGCCGGCAAGGGCTACAATCCGCGCATGGCCGGCACCGGCGGGTCGGACCTGCCGAATCTGCCGGCCGAGTTCTCGGAACTGCCGCACGACCGCGGCACCCTCGGCGCGGCGCGCTCGTCGAATCCCGACAGCGCCAATTCCCAGTTCTTCATCAACTTCCGCGACAACCACTTCCTGAACGGGCAGTACACGGTCTACGGCCGGGTGATCGCGGGGATGGAGCATGTCGACCGGATCGCCCGGGGCGAGCCCCCGGCCGACCCCGACCGGATGCTGAGCGTGAGGGTGGCCGCCGATGTCGCGTGACCTCCGCCGCCTCGCCCGCGCCCACGCCCACGCCCTCGCCGCCTCGCTTGCGCTGGCCCCTGCCGGCGCCCTTGCGCAGGCCGCCGACGGACCGGGCCCCAACCTGGTGATCGAGATTGCCGGCCAGGCGCAGGGCCGCGTCGTCATCGACCTGCTGCCCGATGTCGCGCCGCTCCATGTCGAGCGGATGGTGACGCTCGCCCGCGCCGGCGCCTTCGACGGGGTCGTGTTCCACCGTGTGATCGAGGGATTCATGGCCCAGACCGGCGACGTGCGCTTCGGCAAGGGGACCGGGACGCTCCGCCGCGCCGGCACCGGCGGGTCCGACCTGCCCGATCTGCCGGCCGAGTTCTCCGACGTTCCCTTCGACCGCGGCACCGTCGGCATGGCGCGGGCGATGGATCCGAACTCGGCCAACAGCCAGTTCTTCATCATGTTCGACCGCGGGCACTTCCTCAACGGGCAGTACACCGTGTTCGGCCGGGTGATCGAGGGCATGGAGGTGGTGGACCGGATCGCCCGCGGCGAACCCCCGCGCCAGCCCGACGTGATGGTGCGGGTGACGGTCGAGGACTAGGTCCGGC
>CALDYW010000184.1 GCA_937944395.1 uncultured Paracoccaceae bacterium
CGCTGGCGGATGTGCAGCTGCCGCCGATCCCGCCGACGCCGCCGGGCGTGGTCAACTGAGGCCGGCATGATCGAGATCGCGCTCGAGGATGCGGCGGTGCGGGCGGCGCTGGCGCGGCTGACGGGGCGGCTCGACGATGCAGCACCCGCGATGGCCGAGATCGCCGAGGGTCTGCTCGAGGCTACGCGCGCGCGGTTCCGCACCGGAACCGACCCCGAGGGCGCGCCCTGGGCGCCGCGGTCGCCGGCGACGCTTGCGGCCTATGCCCGTGCGCGGCCGCCGAAGCGGCCGGGGGAGACGCCGCTCACGCTCGAGGGGTGCGTTCCCCGCGCACGCGGGGATGATGAACAGAGGCTGGAGCAGTGACCCGCCCCGTGCCGTGCGTTCCCCGCGCACGCGGGGATGACGAGGCTCGCCCGCCCCCCCTCCGAGGCTCGCCCGCGCGCGTTCCCCGCGCACGCGGGGGTGATGTCCGCCGAAGCGATGCCGTTCTCTGCGGTTTCCGCGCGTTCCCCGCGCACGCGGGGGTGATCCCACCCGCGCGTCGCCCTCGACAATCACCGGCCCGCGTTCCCCGCGCTCGCGGGGATGATGGTCGGGGGCCTGGATCGCGCGGCGCGCGATGCCCGCGTTCCCCGCGCACGCGGGGATGATCCGCGACGCCGATCCGCAGCGCACGGCAGACCCGGGCGTTCCCAGCCGCAGGCGGGGATGACCCGCGCCAGGACTCCGGAGGCATCATGTCGCATCTACAGGCGGGAACACGCGATGCGCACGGCCGCCATGCAGTGTCGGGCCGACTTTTCGCAGCGCCGTGCGACGTCTCGGAAGTCTCTGAGCCTGTTGGGCAAGCGCTCGATCAGGTTGCGTTGTCGATCGCGGGCGGGATCGACGGAGCGCCGCGGCTTGCGCCCGCGTTGGCCGGGGGTATGTCCGCGTCCGCCATGCGCCCTGATGATGTCCGGCACGGCGCGGGCATCCCATCCGCGATTGGCCACCAAACTCCCGGTCGCGGATGCCGGGCGGGCAGATCCGCCACCGCCCCCGTGTCCCAGGCCCGCCCGGGCGAGAGGCCGACGGCGACGGGTGGCCCGCCGGCATCGACCCTCGGGTTGATCTTCGCGCTCCACCCTGTTCGAGCACGACCGTGTGAGCGATCCGGGCCCCGTCTTTTGCCGCCGCCTGCCGAGGCGCGCGGATGATGGAACTGTCGATCAGCATCATGCTGCCGGGCGATCGCTCGGCACGGGCCTCGAGGACCCGCACCCAGACCCCCGACACCCGACACCGCCGGGGAGGGTGGGCCTCACGTCCGGCCTTCTGCACTCCGGCTGCCTGATCGGCACCTGGTCTGCATCCGGTTCGGAACCCGTTCAGTCGACCGACCAGACCCTGCCCGACCTGACCAGGCTGTGCCGCGCCGCAATGCCCGACGCGGCGGTGGGGCTGTTCCTTCCGGCGGTGCCCGGCGGGGGCTTCGACAACGCTGCCGCGAGGGGCTGGGCCGGGGTGCTGGGCGCGCAGGTGCACCGCTTCTACTTGAACACCCGGCCCGAGCCCTGGGGCCGCCCTTGCGCCGAGGCGAACCTTTTCGCCCGCGACCCGGTGGTGGCATTGGCCCGCCGCCGGGCACGGCCCTTCCTGCTGACCGAGGAGGCGGACAGGATGCGCGAAGACCCTGCCGCGGCCGAGGTGATCGACATGACCCATGCCTTCGGCTGGGCCGAGGTCATGGCGGTGCCGATCTACGGGCCTGCGGGCTATCAGGGCCTTGTGGCGCTCGCGGCTCTCTGCCCCGTGACGCGCGATGCCCCCGCCCGCGCGCTGATCGCCGCCTGCGTACGCGAGGTGCAGGACCGCTGCCACCACGACGCGCCGGGCTTCGGCGCGCGCGTGTCCCCCGACCCGGGGCTGATGCCGCGGCAGGTGCAAGGTGCTGCGCCTTGTCGCCCGCGGCCTGACCGACAGCGAGATCGGCCGCAGGCTCGGCCCCTCGCCCGCCACGGCGCATGACCATGCCGAGGAGGCCAAGCGCGCCCTTGCCGTGCGGACCAGGGCCGAGGCGGTGGCGATCTCCGCGCGGAACGGGCTTTTGTGACGGCAGGCCGGGAGTTTCGGGGCCGGGACGAGCTGTTCGGCGAGCGGATCTCGGGGGCCTTGCGCTGGCACCTTTCCCTGCGGGGTGCGGCGGGTCGGGGGCTTGGCGATGCGGCGGATGCGGCGGGCCCGGGCGGCGGCGGCGCTGGTGCTGGCGGCCGGGCTGCCGGGCGAGGGGCGGGCGCAGGATGTCATCCTGCGTGTCACCCCCTGCAGCGCCGCCGGCTTTCCCGTCTCGCTTCCCGACTTTCCCGGCGGCCTCCGCTCCAGCGCCGTCAGCATTGCCGAGACACGGGCGTCGGACGAGGGGCGGGCCGCCTGACCCGGGGCCGCCGCGATCTGCCCGGTCGGAGACCTGAGCCGCGGCCAAGCAGTTTCTTCGACAGCAGCAACGACACCTTCTCGGTAATCGGGGACGATGGCGTCAAGGGTTATCGCCAACGCACACGCATCCTTGCGCAAGCGGCCGCAGTCTTCGTCAAGACCCGGCCGGGCACCGAAACCGTCATCCCCTCGAACGTGCGGCAGCAGCAGGAGGCGTTCGAAGCACGGATCACCGGGCGGATCGCAGGGGACAGGCCGCTTCTTGACCAAACGCCGCGCGTGCCGATCTCTGGTCCCGACGCCGTCGCCGCCCTGGGGCGTGCGACCCGGGCGGTGACGGCAGCGGCCGGGCCCGGCATCGTCGGGCTTGACCCTGTCCGGATCGAGCCGACCGAAACGCTTCCGTCCCCGGCTGCGCAGACCGTCCGCGGGATCGTCGGCGATCCGGAAGCGACCGGATTGGTCATCACCCGTTTTGCCGCACTTGCGTGTGTTCCCGGTCGAAACGGGCTCATTCCCGTCGGCGAGCGCATCGCTCCGGTTTCTGGCGAGCTCGGCTTGTGCGAGACGCCCGGCCCCGGCACGCCCGGCAACCCCGGCACCCCCGCCACTCGCCCAACCGGTTGCGCGAACACCCAATTCCAAGCGCTCATGGCGTCCGGACCGGCGTGGACGGAAGTCCGTATCAACACCCGCAGCGACATGCCAAAGACCGTCACCAGCAGCGAGCTCGGGCGCAGCTTCGCGCATCGGAAGGTGGTAAGCGTCGTCCGCGCGCCGGCCGAGATCCATGCCGCGGTGCGGTCGGGCGCGCGCGATCTGGGCCGGCGTCTCTTGCGCCGGATGGGAGACGATACGCGGGCGCCGCGGGGCTTCGCGCTGCCGCAGCCGGCGGTGACGGTGTCCGGCCTGGGCGGGCCGGGGGTGGCGCTGCACGGCCGGGTCGAGGGCTACGGCCTGCGCGGCCGGGTCGCGGCCACCGGCGGCACCGAGGCCGAGCGGCGCCACGCGGGCGGGATCGCGGCGGGGCTGACCTGGTTGCATCGCGACGGGCTGACCCCGGGCTATCGCGCTCGATCACGGCCGGGGCGGCACCGAGATCGCCGCAGCCGGAGAACGCGCCGACTTCCGGCTGGCGCAAGGCGCGCCGATGCCGGACGGACAGCGACCGGGTGGCGTCGTGTCGGCGCGCTGAACTTCGGCGCTGGCGAGGTGACGGCCCTGACCACGCTGGGCGGCTCAGCGACCGCAACCTGCGACCTCGCGACGCTGGGCGCACAGGTCGGGGCGGGCTGGCACCCGACGGCGGGCGACTGGCGGATGACGCCGTCCGTCGGCCTCGATTGGACACGGATGCGCACCGGCGCCTTCGCCTCCGGCGGCGTCCACGCCCCGGCACGCAGCGCCGACCGCACCGGCGCCTTCGCCGGGATCGCCGCCAGCCGCGACTGGGTGCGGGGCGACGGGGTCCTGACCCTCGACGCCTCGGCCCGCCCTGTCCATGTTCGGGGCGGCAGCGACCGGCTGCCGCCCGTGAGCTTCGGCGGCACCGGCCTGACCATTGACGCGGGCCCCGACGGGTGCGCCGGCCTCGAGCTCGGTTTCGGGCCGGGTTGGCGGCAAGGCATCACCGAGGCGCATTTCGGCTATCACGGCCGCGTCCGCGACGGCGCCGAGGACCATGCCCTGACCGCGGGTCTGACGATGCGCTGGTCAGGGAGACCAAGGCCGGGCCGCGGCGCGGCGGGTCATGCCCGATCCCGGGCCCATGCGGGTCCGATGGCGGAGGGGGGGGCCTGATATCCAACCTTTGCCAGGCGGCAGCATCTTTGCTCACGGCCAGATCAGCAGCCCGATCAGCACCGGGTGAAGGGAGGCGAGTAGGGTCCACGGCGCGAGGGCCGCCACCAGCCGCATCGGCCAGCGCTTGGGCCAGGTCGGGCGGCGGGGGGGCAGGCGCGTCCGGGCGGCGTAGCCGGGCTCGCGCCGGCGGCGCCGGTCGATGATCGCTGCGCCGAGCCGTGCGAAGGCGCCGAGGCCGGCAAACATCAGCGCATGGGCCAGATCGCCGTAGGCGGTCAGGCGTCCCGCCGCCCAGAGAACCAGCGCGGCCAGCCAGGGGTGGCGGCCGATCCC
>CALDYW010000185.1 GCA_937944395.1 uncultured Paracoccaceae bacterium
CCCCCGCGCCCGCGCCCGCCCCCGCACCGTCGCGCCCCTGCCCCCGCGCGCCCGTGTCGCTTTCGGCCGCGAAGGGTCGCCTGCCCCTGTCCGCCGCGGCCGGCCTCTGGCAGAACGGGGCGCAGCGAAACGGGGAGGGCATGGCATGGCCGTTCATGTTCGGGCGCTGGTCGTGGGCGGCGGTGCCGTCGGCGTCGGCATCGCCTATCACCTCGCGCGGGCGGGCTGGCAGACGCTGCTCGTCGAGCGCGACGAGCTGACCGCGGGCTCGACCTGGCACGCCGCGGGGCTGTTGCCGCTGTTCAACATGTCCTACGCCGTCAGCCACATCCACGACTACAGCGTGCGCTTCTACAAGACGCTGCAGGACGAGACCGGCCTCGACCCCGGCTTCTTCGTCGTCGGCAACCTTCGCATGGCGCGCACGCGCGAGCGCATGGACGAATACATGCTCTATTCCGCCACCGCCGAGACGGTGGGGATCGAGCATCACTTCCTCACGCCGGCCGAGATCCGCGACCGCTGGCCGCTGGTGCGCAGCGACGACCTCGAGGGGGCGCTGTTCCATCCGCAGGACGGCTACATCAACCCCGCCGACGTCACCCAGGCGATGGCGCGCGGCGCCCGCATGCGCGGCGTCACCATCGACCGCCGGGTGCAGGTCGATGCCTTCCGCTGGACGGGCGCGGAATGGGCGGTCTCCTGCACGCGGATGGTCGAGCAGGGCGGGCGGCTGGTGCCCTCGGACGACCGCTTCGAGATCGTCGCCGAACATGTCGTCACCGCCACCGGCAACCACGCCCAGCGCACCGCCCGGCTGCTCGGGCTCAGGATCCCGGCGATCCCGGTCGAGCATCAGTACATCGTCACCGAGCCCGACCCGGCGCTGGTGGACTGGCGCAAGGCGAACCCGCAGCACCCGGTGCTGCGCGATGCCGATGCGCACTGGTATGTGCGCGAGGAGCGGGGGGGATGGATCCTCGGCCCCTACGAGCGGGGCGCGCCGGCGCGCTTCGCCTGGGGCGTCCCCGACAGTTTCCGCGCCGACCTCTTCCCGCTCGACCTCGAGCGGATCGAGGCGGAATATGCAAGCTTCCTGCACCGCATCCCCTCGGCCGAGAACCTCGGCCTCAAGGACGACTTCAACGGCCCGATCTGCTACACGCCCGACGGCAACCCGCTGGTCGGCCCGGCGCCGGGCCTGCGCAACCTGTGGCTGGCCGAGGGCTTCAGCTTCGGCATCACCGCAGCGGGGGGCACCGGCCACTACCTCGCCCAGATGATGACCGCGGGCGAGGCCGAGATCGACCTGTCAAGCCTCGATCCCCGCCGCTTCGGGGCGGACTGGATGACGACCGAATACGCCTGCCGGAAGAACGAGGAATGCTATGCGCATGTCTTCGTCCTCCACCACCCCGACGAGGAGCGCGAGGCCTGCCGGCCGCTGCGCACCTCTCCCGCCTACGACCGGCAGAAGGCGCTCGGCGCCCAGTTCGGGCAGGTGAACGGCTGGGAGCGGCCCAACTACTACGGCCCGCCCGACGCCCCGGCCGATTTCGACCACCACGCCCGCAGCTTCCGCCGCGCCGCCTGGTGGCCCTTCGCCGCGGCCGAGGCGCGCGCCCTGCGCGAGACCGCCGGCCTGATCGACGCCACCGCCTTCGCCAAGCATCGCGTCTCGGGGCCGGGGGCGGCGGCCTTCCTCGACTGGTTCACCACCAACCGCCTGCCGAAGGTCGGGCGCATCGGCCTCACCTACACCCTGACCGAGGCCGGAACCGTGCGCAGCGAATACACGATCCTGCGCACGGCCGAGGACGACTTCACCCTGGTCTCGGCCGGCGCCTGGCACGCCTACGACCGGGACGACCTGCTCAAGGCGGTCGCCGCCACCGAGGCCCGGTTCGGCCGCATCGACGTCGAGGACGTGACCACGAGATGGGGCGTCCTCGCGCTGGCCGGCCCGCGCGCGCGCGACATCCTGAAGACGCTGATCCGCGACCCCGAACCCGACACGGCGCTGTCGAACGCGCGCTTCCCCTGGCTGTCGCTG
Source organism: uncultured Paracoccaceae bacterium (assembly GCA_937944395.1). GTDB lineage: Bacteria > Pseudomonadota > Alphaproteobacteria > Rhodobacterales > Rhodobacteraceae > CALDYW01. The sequence continues at coordinate 2,054 of CALDYW010000185.1, forward strand.
CGGCGCATCGAGCTCGGCATGGTGCCGGTCCTCGCCGTGCGCGTCGCCTACACGGGCGAGCTCGGCTGGGAGCTCTACCACCCGATCGAGATGCAGAACCACCTCTGGGACCGGCTGATGGCGGCCGGCACCGCGCAGGGGATGAAACCCGTCGGCGCGCGGGCGCAGAACTGGCTGAGGCAGGAAAAGAGCTATCGCGCCTTCGGCACCGAACTCGGCCGCGACGCCACGCCGCTCGAGGCCGGGCTCGACCGCTTCGTCGACCTCGGCAAGGACTTCCGCGGCAAGGCGGCGATGACGGCGGCCGGCATCCGGTCGCGCTGCGTGACGGTGCTGATCGACGGCCCCGCCGATGCCGACCCCTGGGGGCGCGAGGCCTTGTTCGCCGGCGGCGAGCGGGCGGGCCGGCTCACCTCGGGCGGCTGGTCGGTCGCCTGCGCGCGCCAGATCGGCATGGGCTATGTCCGCCCCGACCTGGCCGAGCCCGGAACCCGGCTCAAGGTGCGGATGTTCCGCGCGCTCTTCGAGGCCGAAGTGGTGCCGGACAGTCCCTACGACCCCGCGAACCTGCGCCTGCGCGCCGACGGCTGAGGCAGGGGCCCGCCGCCGGCCGCCCCGGGGGGCCCGGGCCCTGCGCTCGCCGCCGACCCCCGGCCCGCGGAGCGATCCTCCCG
>CALDYW010000186.1 GCA_937944395.1 uncultured Paracoccaceae bacterium
GGTCGCCCGGTGGCTGCGCGACCTGTCGCGCCACGACGCGCCGCGGGTGCGCCGCTGGCTGGCCGTCCATGGCGACCGTCTGACGCCCTTCGCCCGGGCCGGAGCGGCGCGTCACCTGCCGGCGGACTGACCCCCGCCCCGAGCCCGCCGCTGCGCTGCCGCCCGACGGGCCCTGTCGCGTGCCGTGTCGCGCCCGGAAGGCCGCGGTCGCCGGCGGCGCCGGCCAGGGGCCGCTGCCGGCGCGGCACGGCCGCCGGAGCCCGCCGCCGTCAGGACGCGAAGAGCACGAGTTCCGGCAGTGCGGTCAGCGGCGCCCCGATCAGCCGCAGCGCCGGGAGCGAGATGCGGCTCGTCCCGCTCGCGTCCGTGGCGGGGCGCAGCTCCACCGCGATGCTCGCACCGGTCGCGGGCCAGACGGCTCGTCCCTGCACCGGCACCGAGACGAGCGGCGTCTCGATCCAGATCCCCGGTTCGTTCGGGTTGCCGAGCGAGACCCGTACCCGCCCGAGTTCGCGGCCCGCCGGCGCGGCCGGTGCCGACAGCGCGGCAGCGCGTTCCTCGGCCGTGGTTGTGTCGAGATCGGCCGGGCGTCGGCCGGGCGCGGGCGGCAGTCCGGCCGCGGCGGGTGTGGGGGCCGCCTCGGGTGCCTGCCCTCCGGCCGCCTCGGGTCCGGCGCCGGATGCCGCGGCCGCCGGCGCGGCAGAGGCGCGCAGGCTGTCGGGCAGGCTGTCGGGCCGGCTGTCGCCTCCGGCTGCGCAGGCGGTGAGCATCCCCGCCGCAAGGATCGCGGCGACCGCGGGCGCGGCGCGGGAGGCGGAGGCGGAGGCCGAGGCGCGTGGCATGCCCCGACAATAGGGCCTGGAAACGGCCGGCGCAAACGCCATGCCCCTTGCCGTGCTCCCCGGCGAGACACTACCTTGCAGCCATGACCGCCACACCCCTGACCGACCCGTTCGACCGCGCCATCCGCTACCTGCGGGTATCGGTCACCGACCGCTGCGACTTCCGCTGCATCTACTGCATGTCCGAGTCGATGACCTTCCTGCCGAAGGCCGAGCTTCTGACGCTCGAGGAGCTCGACCGGCTGTGCTCGGCCTTCGTCCGGCTCGGGGTGCGGAAGCTGCGGGTGACCGGCGGCGAGCCCCTGGTGCGCAAGGGGATCCTCACCTTCTTCCGGGCCATGGCGCGGCATCTCGAGAGCGGGGCGCTCGAGGAGCTCACCCTCACCACCAACGGCAGCCAGCTCGCCCGCCACGCCGGCGAGCTTGCGGCCTGCGGGGTGCGGCGTGTCAACGTCTCGCTCGACACGCTGGATCCGGCACGGTTCCAGAAGATCACCCGCTGGGGACGTCTCGGCCAGGTTCTGGAGGGAATCGCCGCGGCGCGGGCCGCCGGCCTGCGGGTCAAGATCAATACCGTCGCACTGAAGGGCGAGAACGAGGGGGAACTGTTCGACATCGTGGAATGGTGCGCCGCCGAGGGGCACGACCTGACCTTCATCGAGGTCATGCCCATGGGCGACATGGGCGGCACCGACCGGCTGGACCAGTTCTGGAGCCTCTCCGACCTGCGCCGCCGGCTCGAGGCGCGCTGGCGGCTGACCGACCTGCCCGAGCGCACCGGCGGGCCGGCACGCTATGTCCGGATCGAGGAGACCGGGCAGAAGATCGGGTTCATCACGCCGCTCAGCCACAACTTCTGCGAAAGCTGCAACCGGGTGCGGCTGACCTGCACGGGCGAACTCTACATGTGCCTCGGACAGGAGGACATGGCCGACCTGCGCGCGCCGCTCCGCGCCAGCCCCGACGACGCGGCGCTGGATGCGGCGATCCGCGCCGCCATCGCGAGGAAGCCGAAGGGTCACGACTTCGACTATTCGCGCCGCCGGGTGCAGGGGCAGGTCAGCCGGCACATGAGCCACACGGGCGGCTGACGGGCAGGGGTCCGCAGGGGTCCGGCCCGGAAGGGCCGCCACGGCCGGCCGGGAAAGCCCCGTTCCCGCCGCTCGGCCGCGCCCTCGTCCGCGGCGGGACGCCGGGCACGCGACCGGCCCGCAGCGAGGCCGGCACCGCACCTGGCCAGAGGCCGGCAGGTTGCCCGATGCCCTGGGCACCGGGGGCGCCGCCGTGCGACGGCGGACGAAGGGGCGGGCCGGGCGCTCGTTGCCGCGTCCTGCGTTCTCCCTCGGTCATCGGTGGCAGGCGGGTTTCCCTCGCGGCGGTCGAGGCGCAGCGCGGCGCCGCCACGGACGGGTTCCCCGCACCGGCGCGCATCGGGATCCCAGCTCGCGCGCCAGGGGCGGACCGAAACCGGCAGCCGGAAGAGCCGGACAACGGGCAACGGGCAACGGGCAACGGGCAACGGGCGTCCCGAAGGCAGGGCGCGGCCGGGTTTCCCGGAGGCAGAGCGCGGCGGCATACCCCCTGATGGCGATGCGCCGGTGCTCGACACGCGACCCGGGCTCATGGATGCCCGGCGCATTCTCCGGGCCGAACCGCCACGGGCGCCACGGGAGGCTGATGCTGCCTTGGGCGGGCCGGTGCGGTTCCGCCCCCGGCCGGCACCTGATGTTCGGCCGGCTGACGAGGCTTCCGCAACCGCGGCCCGGGCTGACCCCGCCCCCGAAGCGCCGCAGCGCCCTAGTGCAGGGTGAACTCGCCCGTCACATGCCGCCACTCGCCGGGCGCGATGAGCTTGCGATGGGTGAAGCGGACCGAGTGCAGCGGCCCCTCGATCTCGGTCTGCCAGAACTCGATGAAGCGGAAGAGCCGCGGATAGTCGGGGGCAAGATCGTAGTCCTGCCAGAGAAAGGTGTTGAGCACGCTCCGGTGGTCGGGCATGCGGTAGGTGAATTCGGCCGTGGTCAGCCCGTAGCCCTTCAGCATCAGTTCGGTTTCGGAGACGCCCATCTGCAACCTCATGTCACGATTCTTTTGCGCAGCATGCCACGCGGCCGTTTGTTTTCAATGAAAACAGTCTGTTGGCACTCGGCCCCGGCGGCTGCCGGCGGCCCGGCCGCTCTGGCATTGCACCCCACATCCGGGGCAGGCTATAGTCGAGGCCACAACATCTGGAGCGCGCCGCCGCGCCGAGGCCGAACGTGAGCGATATCCCCGAAGACCCGGAAACGGTTGAAGAAAACGGCACTCCGCGAAGCCGCTGGCAGGGCCCGTCGGTGTCGATCGCCGACGAGATGCGCGCCTCCTACCTCGACTACGCGATGAGCGTGATCGTCAGCCGGGCGATCCCCGACCTGCGCGACGGGCTGAAGCCGGTGCACCGGCGCATCCTCTACGCGATGCACGAGACCGGCAACACCCACGACAAGCCCTACCGCAAGTCGGCGCGCCCCGTGGGCGACGTGATGGGGAAATACCATCCCCACGGCGACAGCGCGATCTACGACGCGCTGGTGCGCATGGCCCAGCCCTTCGCGATGTCGCTGCCCCTGCTCGACGGGCAGGGCAACTTCGGCTCGCTGGACGGCGACAATCCGGCCGCCATGCGCTACACCGAGGTGCGCATGGCCCGCGCCGCCGACTTCCTGCTCGCCGACATCGAGAAGGAGACGGTCGATTTCCAGCCGAACTACGACGGCAAGGACCGCGAGCCCGTGGTGCTGCCGGCGCGGTTCCCGAACATGCTGGTCAACGGCGCGGGCGGCATCGCGGTCGGCATGGCCACCAACGTCCCGCCGCACAACCTGGGCGAGGTGGTTGCCGCCTGCCTGGCGCTGATCGCCGATCCCGACCTGACCCCGGAACAGCTGATGGAGTGGATCCCGGCGCCCGACTTTCCCACCGGCGGGCTGATCCTCGGCCGGTCGGGGGCGCGGCGCGCCTATCTCGAGGGCCGCGGCAGCATCATCCTGCGCGCCCGCACCCGGATCGAGGAGATCCGCAAGGATCGCCTCGCCATCATCGTCGAGGAGGTGCCCTACCAGGTCAACAAGGCGGCGATGATCGAGAAGATCGCCGAGCTTGCCCGCGACCGGAAGATCGAGGGCATCGCCCATGTCCAGGACGAGAGCGACCGGTCGGGCGTGCGGGTGGTGATCGAACTGAAACGTGACGCCACCCCCGAGGTGGTGCTGAACCAGCTCTTCCGCTTCACGCCGATGCAGGTGAGTTTCGGGGCCAACATGCTGGCGCTGAACGGCGGCCGGCCCGAGACGCTGACCCTGCGCGACTTCCTGACCCGCTTCCTCGCCTTCCGCGAGGAGGTGGTGGCGCGGCGCACCGCCTTCGACCTCAGGAAGGCGCGCGAGCGGGCGCATCTGCTCTGCGGTCTCGCCGTGGCGGTGTCGAACGTGGACGAGGTCGTGGCGACGATCCGCGCCTCGGCCGATGCCCAGGAGGCGCGCGAGCGGCTGATGGCGCGGCGCTGGCCGGCCGAGGAGATCGCGCCCTACATCCGCCTCATCGACGACCCCGCGCATCCCTTGAACGCGGACGGCACCTACAACCTGTCCGAGGCGCAGGCGCGCGCGATCCTCGACCTCCGGCTGCAGCGGCTGACCCAGCTCGGCGTGCGCGAGGTCACCTCCGAACTCGAGGAGCTCGCCGCGCGGATCCGCGACTTCCTCGCCATCCTCGCCTCGCGGGCGCGGATCATGGACATCATCGCCGCCGAACTCGCCGAGGTGCGCGACGCCTTCGCGGTGCCGAGGCGCAGCGAGATCCTCGACTGGGAGGGCGACCTCGAGGACGAGGATCTGATCGAGCGCGAGGACATGGTGGTGACGGTCACGGCCGCGGGCTGGATCAAGCGCACGCCCTTGGCCGAGTTCCGCGCCCAGCGCCGCGGCGGCAAGGGCCTGGCCGGCATGACCACGAAGGAGGACGACGTCGTCACCACGCTGTTTGTCGCCAACACGCACACCGAACTGCTGTTCTTCACCACCGACGGCATGGCCTACATGCTGAAGTGCTGGCGGCTGCCGCTCGCGGGCCGGGCGGCGAAGGGCAAGGCGATCGTCAACATCCTGCCGATCGGCCCGGGCGTGTCGGTCGCGGCGCTGCTGCCGGTGGACGTGCCCGAGGCCGAGTGGGAAAGCCTGCAGATCGTCTTCGCCACCTCCGACGGCGACGTGCGGCGCAACGCGCTCAGCGACTTCACCAACATCATGCGCAACGGCAAGATCGCGATGAGACTGCCCGAGGGTGTCACGCTGGTCGGCGCGCGCATCTGCGACGAGACCGACGACGTGCTTCTGGTCACCGCCGGCGGCCGGGCGATCCGCTTCCCCGCGACCGACGTGCGGGTGTTCAAGGGTCGCGATTCCACCGGCGTGCGCGGAATCCGCCTGGCCGAGGGCGACCGGGTGGTGTCGATGGCGGTCATCCGCCATTTCGAGGCGACGCCGGAGGAGCGTGCCGCCTACCTCAAGATGCGCCGCGCCCAGGAAGGCGCCCCCGAGGACGAGGTGCCCGCGGACGAGGACGAGGCGGGCATCGAGGCCGGGCCGCTGCCGCTCGAACGCTTCGCCGAGATGTCGGCGGCCGAGGACCTGATCCTGACGGTGACCTCGCGCGGCATGGGCAAGACGACCTCCTCGCATGACTACCCCGTGCGCGGCCGCGGCGGCCAGGGCGTCTGGGCGATGGACCTGTCGGACCGGCGCGGGCGCGAGACCGGCCGCATCGTCGCCGCCTTCCCGGTCGAGATCGGCGACCAGGTGATGCTGGCGACCTCGACCGGCCAGTCGATCCGGGTTCCGGTCGCCGAGATTCCCTTCCGCTCGCGCACCGCGGGCGGCGTGCGGGTGTTCGACACCGGCGCCGGCGAGGAAGTGGTCAGCGTGGCCCGCATCGCCGACCAGGGCGAGGAAGGATAGGCCGCGGGCGTCCCGGGGCGGGGGCTCTGCCCCCGCACCCCCGGGATATTTTCGGACCGGACATGGCAGCGGGGCGGGAGCCCGCGCGGGGGCGGCGCCGCGAGCGGCCGCGGGTCCGGGTCCGGAACTGTCCCTTGCGGGGGGTGAACCGGCCACACGGGGTCCGCAGGGGGGCGGACGCCCCCCAACGCGCCGGCCTTCCCGAGGCGGTTTCCTCCGGCGCGGGCATGCCCTAGACTGCCGCCATGACCGAACCCGTCCACATCGTCGGCGCCGGGCTCGCCGGCGCGGAAGCCGCCTGGCAGGTGGCGCGCGCGGGCGTGCCGGTGGTGCTGCACGAGATGCGCCCGCGGGTCGGCACCTTCGCCCACCGCACCGGCGACTTCGCCGAGATGGTCTGCTCGAACTCCTTCCGGTCGGACGACGATGCCCAGAACGCCGTCGGCCTTCTGCACTGGGAGATGCGGGCCGCGGGCGGACTGATCATCGCCCTGGCCGAGGCGCACCGTCTGCCGGCAGGGGGGGCGCTGGCGGTGGACCGCGACGCCTTTGCCGCAGCGGTGACGGCGCGGCTGCGCGCGCATCCCCTGGTCCGGGTGGTCGGTGAGGAGGTGACGGAACTGCCCGACCGCGGGCGCTGGATCTTCGCCACCGGGCCCCTGACCTCGCCGGCGCTGGCGGCCGCGATCCGGGCCGAGACCGGGGCCGAGGCGCTGGCCTTCTTCGACGCGATCGCCCCCATCGTCCATGCCGACACGGTGGACATGTCGATCGCCTGGGCGCAGTCGCGCTACGACAAGGGCGCGACCGAGGCCGAGCGGCGCGCCTATGTCAACTGCCCGATGACCCGCGACCAGTACGAGGCCTTCGTCGATGCCCTGCTGGCCGCGCCGCAGGCGACCCCGCATGCGGGCGACGACACGCCCTGGTTCGAGGGCTGCCTGCCGATCGAGGAGATGGCCGCGCGCGGGCGCGAGACGCTGCGGTTCGGCCCGATGAAGCCGGTGGGGCTGACCAATCCGCACCGGCCGGGGGAGAAGCCCCATGCCGTCGTCCAGCTCCGCCAGGACAACGCGCTGGGGACGCTGCTGAACATGGTCGGCTTCCAGACGCGCATGAAGCATGGCGCGCAGGTGGAGGTCTTCCGCACGATCCCGGGGCTCGGGAATGCCGCTTTCGCCCGGCTGGGCGGCATCCATCGCAACACCTTTCTCAACGCGCCGCGGCTGCTCGACGGGGCGATGCGGCTCAAGACGCGGCCCTGGATCCGCTTCGCGGGTCAGGTCACGGGGGTCGAGGGCTATGTGGAATCGGCGGCGATGGGGCTGCTCGCGGGCCGGATGGCCGCGGCCGAGGCGCTGGGGCGCAGGCTGTTGCCGCCTCCGCCCGAGACCGCGATGGGGGCGCTGCTGGCGCATATCACCGGCGGCGCCGATGCGCGGAGCTTCCAGCCGATGAACGTGAACTTCGGCCTGTTCCCGCCGGTCGCGGCGCGGGGCGGGCGGCGCGGGCGGGACGAGCGCTACCGTGCCTATACCGAACGCGCCAAGGCGGCCTTCCGGCGTTGGCTCGACGCTCAGGATGCACTTTACGCCGCCTGAGGCCGTGGCTAGCCTTCCGCGCATGACGGAGTTCCCGACCGGAGCCTGTCGCGCCGGGGCTGCCGATGCGGTGCGCGACCGCGCCGATGCACGGACCGGCGCCTCCGCGGACGGGATCGCGGTCGCCGGCTGCGCCGCCCCCGGGCGGAGCGGGGCCGCAAGGCTGGCCGAGGGTGCCGGTCCCGCGGCGCCGGTGCTCGACTGCGGCTGCGGCACCGGGCTGTCGGGCGCGACGCCTGGCGCTGCCGGTTCTGCGGTGATCGACGGGATCGGCCTGTCGCCCGGCAGGCTCGCCCGGGCCGGGGCGCGCGGTCTCCGCCGCCGCCGGATCGCGACCGCGCCGGATCAGGCGTCCGCGGCCGGGGGCTGTGGTGCGAACGCGGCCTGCGGCGTGCTCGCTCCGGGCTGCGCGTCGTTTCCGGCGCGCGAGGCGCTGGTCGCGGGCATGGACCGCGGCGCGATCCTCGCCCGGACCCTGAACGACCCCGCACGCGCCGATCCCGCCTTCGCCGGGTCCATCCCGGCACTGGCGGGTTCCGGGCGGGTAAGGCTGCGGCGCCCGGAGCGCAGCGCGCACCGGACCCGAGGCGGGATCGGCGCCGTGGTCTCGGTGCTCGATCGCCTGTGAGCACCGGCTACGTCACCCGCTTCGCGCCGTCGCCGACCGGCCCGCTTCACCTCGGGCACGCCTTCTCGGCGCTGACCGCCTGGGACCGGGCGACCGCCCGGGGCGGGGTGTTCCGGCTGCGGATCGAGGACATCGACCGCGCCCGCTGCCGCCCCGAGTGGGAGGCGGCGATCCGCGACGACCTGGCCTGGCTCGGGCTGTCCTGGCCCGAGCCGGTGGTGCGGCAGTCCCAGCGCGGTGCGGCTTATGCCGCGGCGCTCCGGCGGCTCGGCGACCTCGGGCTCACCTATCCCTGCCGCTGCACCCGCGCCGACATCCGCGCCGCACTCGCCGCGCCGCAGGAGGGGGCGGGCGCGACGCGCGCCTATCCCGGAACCTGCCGCGGCCGCAGTCCGGACGCGGCCGGGCCGGCAGATGCGATCCGGCTGAATCTCGACGCGGCCCTGGCCATTGCCCTGCCCCCGGCCTTCGACGAAAGCGGCCCCGAGCACGCCGGGCGGCATACCCCCGACCCCGCGGCGCTGGCGGCCGGCGGCGATCCGGTGCTGGCGCGGCCGGGGCTCGGGGTTGCCTATCACCTGGCCGTCGTGGTGGACGACGCCGCCGAAGGCATCACCGAGGTGGTGCGCGGCGCCGACCTGTTCGAGGCGACGGCGCTGCATGTCCTGTTGCAGGCGCTCTTGGGGCTGCCGGTCCCGGCCTACCACCATCACCGGCTGGTCCGCGACGCCGAGGGCCGGCGACTGGCCAAGCGCGACGATGCCCGGGCGCTGGCACGGTTCCGTGCCGAGGGGGCGACGCCGGACGACATTCGCGCGATGGTCGGGCTCAGCCCGGGTCGGGCAGCACTGCCTCCTCCCCGCCGCGAAGGGCGGTGAAGAAGCACGATCTCCGCCCGGTGTGGCAGGCCGGTCCGGTCTGGCGCACCCGCAGCAGCAGCGCGTCGCGGTCGCAGTCGATCCGCATCTCGACCAGTTCCTGCACGTTGCCCGAGGTCGCGCCCTTCTCCCAGAATGCGCCGCGCGACCGCGACCAGTAGGTGACCCGGCCCGTGGCGAGCGTGCGGGCGACCGCGTCGGCGTTCATCCAGGCCAGCATGAGCACCGTTCCGCTGTCGTGATCCTGCGCGATCGCGGGGATCAGACCCCGGGCATCGTAGGCGAGGGACGCGGGATCGAACGGCATGGCGCTTTCCTTTTCGGCAGGCCTTTCCTACCTATGGCCGGTAGCGGCCGAGGGGAAGCGGGCAATGAGCGCCGAATCGGATCTGGTCAGGCTCTATTCGGGGCGTATCCTGGCGCTGGCGGCCGACATTCCGCATCTCGGGCGGTTGCCGGCGCCGCAGGGCAGCGCGAGGCGGCGCTCGCCGCTCTGCGGCTCGACGGTGACCGCCGATGTGGTTCTGAAGGATGGCCGCGTGGCCGAGTTCGCCCAGGACGTGAAGGCCTGCGCGCTGGGCCAGGCGGCGGCGGCGGTGGTCGGAGCCGCGGCGCCGGGCCGGACCCGGGCCGAGGTCGAGGCCGCCCGCGACCAGCTTGCGGCGATGCTGAAGGCCGGCGGGCCGGTGCCTTCGGCGCCCTTCGAGGGGTTCGAGGTGCTTCTTCCCGCACGCGACTACCGCAACCGCCATGCCTCGATCCTGCTGGCGATCGAGGCGCTGGCCGAGGCGATCGCGGCGGCCGAGCAGGCGCCCTCCGACACCGCGGACGCCACCGCCTGAAGGCTGCCATGCGGCAAGAAGGCGCCGCCGCACGCCCGCAGGGGGCGGCGGCGGCGAGGTGCGGATCTGGCGCCGGCAGGCGCACGTCCCGGAAGGCAGGCCGGGACGTCGCACGGAGGGGGGTCTTGACCCGGGGCCGGTCGCGAGCCGCAGGCGGAACCGGTCAGCCGAGGCCGGGCAGCAGCAGCAGGGCCACCCAGAGCAGCAGGAACAGCGCGCCGCCCCCCGCAAGATCCTCGGCCAGGGTCGGCGCAACCCGGGCCAGCAAGCCCGGCGGGGCGGATCGGGCGGTGGGGGTCATCGGCAGCTCCTGCGTTCTGTTGCCTATCTGTTCCCATATCCGCGCCGCGATGGCAAGAACTTTTTAAGAACTTAACAGAACAAAGAGAGATTACCCGACCGACATCAGGCGGAAGGCCCGGTCCTGTTCCATGAGCCACAGCAGCAGTCGGGCCGCCTGTCCGCGCGGCCCATGCAGACCCGGATCGTCGCCGAGAAGCCGGCGCGCGTCGGCCTGCGCCGTGGCCATCAGACCGGCCTGACGCTCGATATCGGCAATGCGGAACCGCGGCAGGCCGGACTGCGCCGTGCCCAGCAGATCGCCCGCGCCGCGCAGCGCCAGATCCTCCTCGGCGATGCGGAAGCCGTCCTCGGTCTCGCGCAGGATCTGCAGGCGCCGTTCCGCCGATTCGGTGAGCGGAGGGGTATAGAGCAGCAGGCAGGTGGAGCGCGCCGCCCCGCGTCCCACCCGGCCGCGCAGCTGGTGGAGCTGTGCAAGGCCGAAGCCCTGCGCCTCCTCGATCACCATGATCGAGGCATTGGGCACGTTCACCCCAACCTCGATCACCGTGGTCGCCACCAGCACCTTCGTCTCGCCCGCAACGAAGCGCGCCATCGCCGCATCCTTCTCGGAGGGCGGCATCTGCCCGTGGACCAGGCCCACCACCCCTTCGCCCAGCGCCGCGCGCAGCCGCCCGAAGCGGTCGGACGCCGCGGCAAGGTCAACCGCCTCGCTTTCCTCCACCAGCGGACAGACCCAGTAGGCCTGCCGCCCCTCGGCGATGGCGGCGCGCAGATGCTCGACGACCTCGCCGATCCGGGCGACCGGCACCGCCGCGGTGGCTACCGGTGTGCGGCCGGGCGGTTTCTCGTCGATCAGCGACAGGTCCATGTCGCCGTAGTTGGCCAGCGCCAGGCTGCGCGGAATCGGCGTTGCGGTCATCACCAGCACATCGGCGCCGCCGCCCTTCTGGCCGAGCTCCATCCTCTGCGCCACGCCGAACCGGTGCTGCTCGTCGATCACCGCAAGCCGCAGGTCGGCGAAGGCGACGTCCTTCTGGAACACCGCATGGGTGCCCACCAGGATGTCGATGCCGCCGTCGGCCAGCGCCGCGAGTTTTCGCCGCCGCTCGGCCCCCTTGTCGCGGCCGGTGAGCAGCTCCAACCGCACGCCCGCCGCCGCGGCGAGCGGTGCGAGACCCTCCGCGTGCTGGCGGGCAAGGATCTCGGTCGGCGCCATCAGCACCCCCTGCCCGCCGGCCTCGACCGCGATCAGCAGCGCGAGGAAGGCCACAACCGTCTTGCCCGCTCCGACATCGCCCTGCAGCAGCCGGTTCATCCGGTGCGGGCGCGCCATGTCGGCGGCGATCTCGTCCAGCGCGCGGCGCTGCGCCCCGGTCAGACGGTAGGGAAGCATCGCCTCGACGCGGGCGCGCAGCCGCCCGTCGCCCGCCGACGGACGCCCCTTGCCGCGGCGCTCCACCGCGCGCGCCAGCGCCAGCGTGAGCTGGTGCGCGAACAGCTCGTCGTAGGCCAGCCGCGCCCGCGCCGGCGCGGCGGGCGACAGGTCGGCCGGCCCCCGCGGCGCATGCGCCGCTTCCAGCGCCGCGCGCCACGACGGCCAGCCCTCGCGCGCCTTCAGAGCCGGGTCGATCCATTCCGGCAGCGCCGGCGCCCGCTCGAGCGCCGCCGCCACCGCCCGCGCCACGGCGCGCGAGGTCAGCCCCTCGGTCAGAGGATAGACCGGCTCGAAGGCCGGCAGTCCGGCCGCCGCTTCCGGCGCAAGCACATGGTCGGGGTGGACCATCTGCAGCACGCCGTCGAAGAGTTCGACCCGGCCCGAGACCAGGCGCCGCGCGCCCGGCGGCAGCAGCTTCGCAAGCCGGTCGCCGCGGGCATGGAACCAGACCAGCTGGAAGGTGGTGCCCGCATCCTCGACGATCACGCGCGCCGGCGCGCCGCGGCTGCGCGGCGGCAGGTGACGGAGCACCGTCACCTCGACCGTGGCGACCGCGGGCGGCACCACCGCGCGCAGCGAGGCGACCGGGGTGCGGTCGATCCCGCCTTGCGGCAAGGTCAGGATCAGGTCGCGCGGGCGCTTGGCGCCGATCTGCGCGAACAGCCGCGCGGTGCGCGCGCCGATGCCGGGAAGCCCCTCGAGGTCGCCGAACAGCGGCCACAGCGCCTCGGGCCGTCCGCCCACGCGCCTCAGCCCCCGCCGATCAGATCGAGCCAGGCGGCCTCGTCGATCACGCGCACGCCCAGCCGCTCGGCCTCGCGCGCCTTCGACCCGGCGCCCGGACCGGCCACCACGAGATCGGTGCGCGCCGAGACCGAACCCGCGACCCTGGCCCCCAGCGCCTCCGCCCGCGCCTTGGCCTCTGCCCGGGTCATGCGTTCGAGCGTGCCGGTGAAGACGACGGTCTTGCCGGAGAGCACGCTGGCCGATGCCGGCGCGGCAACCGGCTCGATCTGCAGCTGCGCGGCCAGCCGGTCGATCGAGGCGCGTTCGCGGGGTTCGCGGAGGCTGGCGACGAGCGAGCGCGCAATGGTTGTGCCGATCCCGTCTATACCAATCAGTTCACGCCATTCCGGAACATCTTCCGAGTCAATCCTGTCGATGCTTCTGGAAAGATTTTCCCAGGTTTCATAATGTCTTGCGATGATCCTTGAAACCACCTCGCCGACGTGCCGGATCCCGATGGAAAACAGGAACCGGTCCAGCGGGATGCGCCGCCGGGCCTCGATCGCGGCGAAGAGGTTCGCCGCGGACTGTTCGCCCCAGCCGTGGCGCTCGGCCAGCTTGGTCGGATTCGCGGCATCGCGGGCGGCGAGCGTGAAGATGTCGGCGGGCTCGCGCACCGGCAGGTCGGGGTCGGACCAGAACATCTCGATCTGCTTGGCGCCGAGCCCCTCGATGTCGAAGGCGCCGCGGCTGACGAAATGCTTCAGCTTCTCCACCGCCTGCGCCGGGCAGATCAGCCCGCCGGTGCAGCGACGCACCGAATCGCCCTCCTCGCGCACCGCGGCCGAGCCGCATTCGGGGCAGCGGTCGGGGAAGGCGAAGGGCCGCGAGTCCGGAGGGCGGCGGGACAGGTCCACATCGGCCACCTTCGGGATCACGTCGCCGGCGCGGTAGACCATCACCCAGTCGCCCTCGCGGATGTCGCGCCCCCCGCGGATCGGCTCGCCGCGGGCGTTGCGGCCGGCGATGTAGTCCTCGTTGTGCAGCGTCGCGTTCGACACCACCACCCCGCCCACGGTTACCGGCAAAAGGCGCGCCACCGGCGACAGGGCACCGGTGCGGCCGACCTGGATCTCGATCCGCTCGAGCCGGGTCCAGGCGGTCTCGGCAGGGAACTTGTGGGCGATCGCCCAGCGCGGCGTGGTGGAGCGGAAGCCCAGCCGCGCCTGCAGGGCGAGATCATCGACCTTGTACACCAGACCGTCGATGTCGTACCCGAGCGCGGCGCGCTGACGCTCGATGTCGAGATAGCGCTGCACGGCCTCGGCAATGGTGGCGCAGCGCTTCAGCAGCGGATTGACGGGCAGGCCGAGCGCGGCAAGCCTGGCCATCGCATCGGTGTAGGTCGCCGCGAGCGGAGCGTCGAGCTCGCCCCAGCCATGCGCGAAGAATCGCAGCGGCCGGCTGGCGGTGATCGCCGCGTCGAGCTGGCGCAGCGAGCCCGCGGCGGCATTGCGCGGGTTGGCGAAGGTCCGCCCGTCGCCCGCGGCGGCGCGGGCGTTCAGCGCGGCGAAGTCGGCGTGGCTCATGTAGACCTCGCCACGCACCTCGAGCACTTCGGGCGCGCCCGGAAGGGTCTGCGGGATGTCGCCGATGGTGCGGGCGTTGGCGGTGACGTTCTCGCCGGTCGTGCCGTCGCCGCGGGTCGCGGCCAGCACCAGCCGCCCGCCCTCGTAGCGCAGCGAGAGCGACACGCCGTCGATCTTGGGCTCGACCGCATAGGCGAGGGGGTCCTCCGGTCCGAGGCCGAGGAAGCGGCGCACTCGGTCGTCGAACTCGGCCGCCACGCGCCGCTCGTGCTCCAGACGTGCGGGTTCGTCGGCCATGCGCGGCGCCGGTTCGAGGTTCTCGAGCGACAGCATCGGCACCCGGTGGGGCACCGGGTCGAAGGTTTCCGACGGGGGGGCGCCGACCTGCGCGCTCGGACTGTCGGGCCGGACAAGCTCGGGAAACCGCGCCTCGATCGCCTTCAGGCGGCGCTTCAGCGCGTCGTAGTCGGCATCCGAGATCTCGGGCGCATCGCGTTCGTGATAGGCGCGGTCTGCCCGCCGGATCTCGGCCGCGAGCCGCACCAGTTCGGCTTCGGCTTCGGCCGCGTCCAGCCCTTCGACATCCTTCGCCCCGCCCATCGCCGCCTCCGCGCAGGTCACCGGGCGAGTGTTAGGCGGACCGGGTGCACCGGTCCAGCCCGTGCGCCTTCGCGGCCCCCGGGGCGGGCCCCCGCCGGGCGCCGTCCCCGGGGCGGGGATGACCCCCGGGCGCCGTCCCCGGGGCGGGCATCACCGCCGCGCGCCTGCCCCGGAGCGGGGACCGGGGCGTCAGCCGGGTACCCCGCCGCGGCCGGAACCCGACCCCGGGGGCGCCCTGCCCGGAGTCCCTCCGCAATCGCGGGTCGGCACGGGCGGATACGGCCCGGGTCGGGCGCGGACGTGCCCGGCCCGGGAAGGGCTGGCGGGGCTGTCCGTGCCGCAGACGGACGCGAACCCGCGTCGGCGCTGCGACCGGAAACCGCGCGCGATGGTCCGCCCGGTTCCCGTGCAGACCGTCAGGCGCCGGCCGCCGCCAGCCGCCGGCCGGTGTCGCGCGCCTCCGGGTCGCGCAGCACATAGCCGCGACCCCAGACCGTCTCGATATAGGTCTCTCCCCCGGTCGCCTGCGCGAGCTTCTTGCGGAGCTTGCAGATGAAGACGTCGATGATCTTCAGTTCCGGCTCATCCATGCCGCCGTAGAGGTGGTTGAGGAACATCTCCTTGGTCAGCGTCGTGCCCTTGCGCAGCGACAGGAGTTCCAGCATCTGGTATTCCTTGCCGGTCAGGTGCACCGCCTGCCCGTCGGCCTCGACGGTCTTGGCATCGAGATTGACGGCGATCCGGCCGGTGCGGATGATCGACTGCGCATGTCCCTTCGAGCGGCGGATGATGGCGTGGATGCGGGCCACCAGTTCCTCGCGGTGGAAGGGCTTGGTCATGTAGTCGTCGGCACCGAAACCGAAGCCCTTGATCTTGGCCTCCGTATCGCCATCGCCGGAGAGGATCAGGATCGGCGTCTCGACCCGGCTCATCCGCAGCTGGCGGAGCACCTCGTGCCCGTGCATGTCGGGCAGGTTCAGGTCGAGCAGGATAAGGTCGTAATCGTAGAGCTTGGCGAGGTCGATTCCCTCCTCGCCGAGATCGGTGGCATAGACGTTGAGGCTTGCGTGGGTGAGCATCAGTTCGATGCTGCGCGAAACCGTGGGATCGTCCTCGACCAGAAGGATGCGCATGGCTTTCACTCCACCTCAGCCCTGTCGCCTCCAGACTGGCCGACAATGGTTAACTGCCCGTTACCGTAATCTCTTCTCCGTCATTTTCAACCTGGAGTTGACGATACCGCTGCACGGCCGTCGCCTTCAGCGCCTGCGGCCCGTGCCGTGCGACGGCGGCTCGCCAGCCTTCGAACTCCTCGACCGAGAGGCCGTAGCGCGCGCAGGCCTCTTCGGCGGTGATCAGCCCGGCCTCGACCCCGCGAACCACCGCCGCCTTCCGGCTTGCCACCCAGCGCCGCGTGTCGGCGGGCGGCAGGTCGGCCCGTGTCATCACGCCACCGCCGGGCAAGGTCACCGCACGCGGGCCGTTGACGCGCTTGAGAAACATCGCTCTCCCCCGTCGATTTCCGCCCGACCCTCGCGCCCGGCGTGTTAACGGCAGATGAACCGCACCCTTGAGAGTGCGGGGCATTTTCCCCATATTCCCCGCGCCCCTGCCCCCCCGGAGCCCCCGATGCCGCGCGACCTCGCCCAGCCCCCGAACTCGCTCGGGTTTCCGAAGCCGCCCTCGGAAACGCGCGTGGTCGTGGCGATGTCGGGGGGCGTGGATTCCTCGGTGGTCGCGGCCGAACTCGCGGCCGAGGGCTACGATGTCGTGGGCGTCACGCTGCAGCTCTACGACCATGGCGCGGCGCTGGCGCGCAAGGGGGCCTGCTGCGCCGGCCGCGACATCCACGACGCCCGCCGGGTGGCCGAGGCGCTGGGGTTCCCGCATTACGTTCTCGACTACGAGAGCGTCTTCCGCGCCGAGGTGATCGACGACTTCGCCGACAGCTACCTGGCCGGGGCAACGCCCGTGCCCTGCATCCGCTGCAACCAGCGGGTCAAGTTCCGCGACCTTCTGGCGACGGCGCGCGAGCTCGACGCCGACTGCCTGGCCACCGGGCACTACGTGCGCCGCATCGACGGCCCTGCGGGCCCGGAACTGCACCGCGCCGCCGATCCGGCCCGTGACCAGAGCTATTTCCTGTTCGCGACCACCCGCGAGCAGCTCGATTTCCTGCGCTTTCCCCTCGGCGGGCTCGCCTCGAAGGCCGAAACCCGTGCGCTCGCGACGCGCCACGGCCTTGCCGTCGCCGACAAGCCCGACAGCCAGGACATCTGCTTCGTGCCGGGGGGCGACTATGCCGCGGTGATCGCGAAGCTGCGCCCCGGTGCGGACGAACCGGGCGAGATCGTCGATGCCGCGGGCCGGGTGCTCGGGCTGCATCCGGGGGTGATCCATTTCACCGTTGGCCAGCGCCGCGGGCTCGGGATCGGCGGGCAGGCCGAGCCGCTCT
>CALDYW010000187.1 GCA_937944395.1 uncultured Paracoccaceae bacterium
GCCGGTCGCGTTCCGGCGGCGGGGGTCGGACGCGCCCCTCCGCGGCCGGGGCGGCAGAGGCCGGGCAGAGGCGGCACCGTCACTCCTCGGGCGGCGCCTCGCCGCCGCCCAGTCCGTGGACATAGACCGCGACCGCGCGGATCTGCGCCTCGGTCAGGCGGTCGCCCCAGGCCGGCATCACCCCGAAGCGGGCATAGGTGACGGTGTGGGTCAGCGCCGCCTCGTCGCCGCCGTAGAGCCAGATCGCGTCGGTCAGGTTCGGCGCGCCGATCTCGCGCATGCCCTTGCCGTCCTCGCCGTGGCAGGCGGCGCAGTTGTCGAGGAACACCGTCTCGCCCGCGGCAGCCAGGGCGGCGTCGTGCTCCTGCCCCGAGATCTGCTGGACATAGGCCACGACCTGCGCGATCTCCTCGCCGCTCAGGATCTCGCCGAAGGCCGGCATCTCGGACCACCGCGCGTCGGGGTCGGTGGTATTGCGGATGCCGTGGGTGATGGTCAGGTGGATCGACTCGATGTCGCCGCCCCAGAGCCAGTCGTCATCGAGCAGGCTGGGGTAGCCTGCCGCCTGCACCCCGGCAGCGCCTGCACCGTGGCACTGGGCGCAATAGGTGCGGAAGACCGCCGCACCCTTGTTCACGGCAAAGCCGTGCAGGTCGGGGTCGGCGGCGACCTCGGTCAGCGGCGTTTCGACAAGCCGGGCCTCGATCGCCGCGTTCTTCGCCGCGACGCGCTCGATTTCGGCCGCCACCTCGGCCCTGGTCGAGAAGCCCAGAACCCCCGGCGTCGCCCGCGTGATCAGCGGCCAGGCCGGATAGGCGATGGTATAGCCGATGCCCCAGACGATCGTGGCGTAGAAGATCCACAGCCACCAGCGCGGAAGCGGGTTGTTGAACTCGCACAGGTCCTCGTCCCAGACATGCCCGGTGGTGTCGGGATCGCCCGGTTTCAGGGTCGGGTCGCGGTCGCTCATTTCCGGGTCTCCGTCGGATTGCGGTCATCGGCAGGGCGGTCGTCGTGCCGGAAGGGGATGTTGGCGCTGTCGCGATGGATTGCCCGGCTGCCCGGCCGGAACACCCAGACGATGACGCCGAGGAAGATGACGAACAGCACCAGCAGCGCCCAGCTGTCGGCGAACTGGCGCAGGAGGGAATAGGTTTCCATGGCCCCCCTCCGTCAGCGGCTGGCAACGGCTTCGTAGGTGGAGAAGTCCACCAGCGTGCCCAGCATCTGCAGATAGGCGATCAGCGCATCCATCTCGGAGATGCCCGGCCGCCCGTCGAAGTTGCGGACCTGCGCCCCCGGATAGCGCTCCAGCAGGCCGGCGCTGTCGCCCAGGGGATCGGCCTGCACGGCGAAGTCGGCCCGGGCCTCGGCGATCATCTCGTCGCTGTAGGGCACGCCGACCGCACGATGGGTGCGCAGCAGCTCCTCGATATGGGTGGGTGCGATCATCCGGTCGCGCAGGAAGCCGTATTTCGGCATGATGCTCTCGGGCACCACCGACTGCGGGTCGATCAGGTGATCGACGTGCCATTCGTCGGAATAGCGCCCGCCGACGCGCGCGAGATCCGGGCCGGTGCGCTTCGATCCCCACTGGAAGGGATGGTCGTACATCGACTCGGCGGCGAGCGAGTAGTGCCCGTAGCGCTCGATCTCGTCGCGCATCGGGCGGATCATCTGGCTGTGGCAGACGTAGCAGCCCTCGCGGATGTAGATCTCGCGACCCGCAAGCTCGAGCGGGCTGTAGGGCCGCACGCCCTCGACCTTCTCGATCGTGTTCTCGAGGTAGAACAGGGGCACGATCTGCACGATGCCGCCGATGGTGACGACGAGGAAGGCGAACACCAGCAGCAGCGTGGCGTTGGTTTCGAGGATCTTGTGTTTGGCCAGGACGGACATGGCTCCGCTCCCTCTCATTCGGCCGGAGCCATGCGCACCGGCGCCTTTTCAGGCGCGGCCCGCACGGTCATCCAGAGGTTGTAGCACATGATCAGCGCGCCCCCGAGGTAGAGCACCCCGCCCAGCGCCCGCACGACGTACATCGGGAACTTCGCGGCGACGGTGTCGGCGAAGGAGTTCACGAGGAACCCGTTGGCATCGACCTCGCGCCACATCAGCCCCTCCATGATGCCGGTGACCCACATCGACGAGGCGTAGAGGACGATGCCGATGGTCGCGAGCCAGAAGTGCCAGCTGACGAGGCCGAGCGAATAGAGCCGCTCGCGGTTCCACAGCCGCGGCACGAGGAAATAGAGCGCCGCGAAGGTGATCATCCCGTTCCAGCCGAGCGCCCCGGAATGGACGTGCCCGATGGTCCAGTCGGTGTAGTGCGACAGCGAGTTGACCGCCCGGATCGACATCATCGGGCCCTCGAAGGTGCTCATCCCGTAGAAGCCGATCGACACCACCATCATGCGGATGATCGGGTCGGTCCTGAGCTTGTCCCAGGCGCCCGACAGCGTCATCAGGCCGTTGATCATGCCGCCCCAGGAAGGCATCCAGAGGATCACCGAGAACACCATGCCGAGCGTCGAGGCCCAGTCGGGCCGCGCGGTGTAGTGCAGGTGGTGCGGACCCGCCCAGATGTAGAGGAAGATCAGCGCCCAGAAGTGGATGATCGACAGCTTGTAGCTGTAGACCGGGCGTTCGGCCTGCTTCGGCACGAAGTAGTACATCATCGCGAGGAAGCCCGCGGTCAGGAAGAAGCCGACGGCGTTGTGGCCGTACCACCACTGCGTCATCGCGTCCTGCACGCCGGCGAAGGCCGAGACCGAGCGCGAGCCGAAGATCGAGACCGGCAGGGCGAGGTTGTTGACGACGTGCAGCATCGCCACGGTGACGATGAAGCTGAGGAAGAACCAGTTGGCGACGTAGATGTGCGGTTCCTTGCGCTTGATGATCGTGCCGAGGAACACCGCGAGATACACGACCCAGACGACCGTCAGCCAGAGGTCCACATACCATTCCGGCTCGGCGTATTCCTTCGACTGCGTGGCCCCCAGCAGATAACCGGTCGCGGCGAGCAGGATGAACAGGTTGTAGCCCCAGAACACGAACCAGGCGGCGTTGCCGCCCCACAGCCTGACGGCACTGGTGCGCTGCACGATGTAGAAGGAACTCGCGAGCAGGGCGTTGCCGCCGAAGGCGAAGATCACCGCCGAGGTGTGCAGCGGCCGCAGCTTGCCGAAGTTCATGTAGCCCTGCGCCCACTCGAAGTTGAGCCCGGGGAAGGCGAGCTGGAAGGCGATCCAGACGCCGGCGAGAAAGCCGACCACGCCCCAGAAGGCGGTGGCGATTACGCCGGCGCGCACCACCCCGTCCATGTAGCCGGTCTCGGCGGCCGGGCGCGGCTCGTCGGCGCGCCGCACCGTCCAGATGAACATGCCCGCCGCCACCAGCATCACGATCAGCGCGTGCACCTGATAGGCGATGTCGCGGGCGTAGTTGGCCGCCAGCGCCGCGAGCAGCGCGATCGCGGCGAACACCACCATCTTCACATAGTCCCACATGGGTTACGGTCCCTTCGTCCCTGGGCCCGTCTCCGCAGGTCTGCCCCGCGATGCGCGCGCAATCGGGGGGCCGGTCTGCGGCCCGGGCACTTCTCGACCGACTGACGGTATGGGCGCGTGCCGGGGAACCGGCCTTGATCCATGTCAATGGGATCGTCGGGCCGGTTTGACCCGCGTCAATGCTTCGCGGCCGCCGCCGGCCGATACTCACATCCGGGCAGCCAAGAGAGGTTTGCGATGGCCTACAAGTCTGTGCTCACGATCCTGACCGATGCCGCCTCGGCGCCTCGTGCACTGGCCGCGGGAAGCGCCGTGGCCCGGCGCGAGAAGGGGCATCTCGACATCCTGGCGCTCGGCATCGACCGGACCCAGACGGGCTATTACTATGCCGGCGCGAGCGCCATCATCCTGCAGGAGGCGCTCGACCGCGCCCAGGACGAGGCCGAGTCGCTGGCCCGGCTCGCGCGCGAGCGCATGGCCGCAAGCGACGTGCTGTGGGGGGTGGAGGCGGCGGTGGCGCAGGTGGCCGGGCTCACCCGGCTGACCGCCGAACGCGCGCGCTTCGCCGACCTTGTGGTGCTGCCGCGCCCCTATGGCCCCGGCCGCACGGTCGAGGACGAGGCGGTGGTCGAGGCAAGCCTGTTCGAGGGCCGCGCGCCGGTGCTGATCGTCCCCGAAGCCGACCTGCCCGAGACCCCGCCGCGTCGCATCCTGGTGGGCTGGGACGAGAGCGCCGAGGCCCTCGTCGCCGTCCGCGCGGCACTGCCGATGCTGGCTGCGGCCGACCTCGTGGACATCGTGGTGATCGACCCGCCGGTGCAGGGCCCCGACCGCTCGGATCCCGGCGGCCGCCTCAGCCAGATGATCGCCCGCCACGGAGCGCGCTGCGAGGTCTCGGTGCTGGCGCGCACCCTGCCGCGCATCGCCGACATTCTGAACCGCCACGCCACCGACCGCGCGGCCGACCTGATCGTGATGGGCGCCTACGGGCATTCGCGCTTCCGCGAGGCGATCCTCGGCGGGGCCACGCGCCACATGCTGGAATCGGCGGCTGTCCCGGTGCTGATGGCGCACTGACGGCCGGCTCGTCCCCGCCCCTCTCTTCCCCGCCCGGGGCGCGGCCGGCGGGCCGGCGGACGGAGGGGGGGGGCGGGCAAGCGGCCGCTTGCCGGCCGCGCGGACATCCCTAGGATGGCGCGACCGGCCGGAGCGGAGCGCGCGCGTATGCCCTACCGCCACCTGATGTCGCCGATCCGCCTGCGCGGGCACAGCCTGCGCAACCGCATCGTGTTCGGGGCGCACACGAACAACATGTCGGACATGGGGCTGCCCGGCCCGCGCATGGCCGCCTATCTGCTCGAGCGGGCGCTCGGCGGGGCGGCGATGATCGTGGTCGAGCCGATGCCGGTGCACCGCACCGGGATCCTGACCCGCGGCAACTTCCTGCACGGCACCGACGCGGTGATTCCGCATTTCCGCAGGCTGACCGAGCCGGTGAAGGCGGCCGGCGCGGTCATCCTGCAGCAGCTCTACCATGTGGGTGCCCACGGCGACGCCGACCTCAGCTTCGCGCCGCACTGGTCGCCCTCGGGCGGGCCGAGCTATCACGACAGCGACGGCAGCCACCGCATGACCGAGGCCGAGATCGAGGAACTGATCGAGGCGCATGTGGCCGCGGCGGTGCGCTGCCGGGAGGGCGGGTTCCAGGGGGTCGAGGTCTGGGCGGCCTACCATTCGCTGCTCGACCAGTTCTGGACGCCCTGGAGCAACACCCGCGACGACCGCTGGGGCGGCAGTCTCGAGAACCGCACGCGGCTGTCGCGCACCATCATCGGGCGCATCCGCCGCGCCTGCGGCGAGGACTTCGTCATCGTCCTCGCCGTCTCGATCTCGGATGCCCATCCGGTCACGCTTTCGCAGGAGGCGCTGCTCGAGATCGTGGCGCTGCACGACGCCACCGGAGAGGTGGATTACGTCACCTGCGGCCATGGCGGCTATCTCGACTTCGAGCGGCTGATGCCCACCTTCCTGTTCGGCGAGAAGCTGACCGCGCCCTTCACCGAACGGCTGCGGCGCGAGCTGCGCCACGCCCTCGTCACCTCCGAGGCGCATGTGCGCACGCCGGAGAACGGCGAGGCGATCATCGCCGCGGGACAGGCCGACCTCGTGTCGATCGTCCGCGGCCAGATCGCCGACCCGCATCTGGCCCGCAAGACCGCCGAGGGCCGCGCGCAGGACGTGCGCGGCTGCATCTCGTGCAACCAGATGTGCTGGGGCCGGCGGGCGCGCGACTACTGGATCTCGTGTCTCGTCAACCCGAGCGTCGGGCGCGAATGGGAATGGGGCGGCGACCGCTTCACCCCCGCCGGGCGGCCGCGCCGGGTGCTGGTGGTGGGGGCCGGGCCGGCCGGGCTCGAGGCGGCCCGCGCGGCGGCCGAACGCGGCCACCGGGTCGAGATCGCCGAGGCGCAGCCGCAGGTGGGCGGACAGTTCCGGCTGGCCGGGCTCCAGCCCCGGCGCGGGCAGATCCTCGAGCTGCTCGACTGGTACGAACGCCAGTTCGCCCGCCTCGGGGTGACGCTGCGGCTCAACACCATCCTCGAGGCGGAGGATGTCGCCGGACATCCCGCCGAAGTGGTGATCCTCGCCACCGGCTCGCTGCCCGACCCCGAGGCGCGGCAGCGCTGGCTGCCGGGGGCCGGCGCGCTGCCGGGGCGCGAGAACGGCGGGGTCTGGTCGGCCGAAGACGTGATGCGCCGCGCGGCAAGGCTGGGCAAGGCGGTGATCGTCCTCGACGAGGGGGGCAACTGGCGCGGCGTCGGCACCGCCTGGGCGCTGGCCGAACAGGGCCGCAAGGTGGTGATCGTCACGCCCGACCCCTTCGTGGGCAAGGAGATCGCCCGCACCTCGGCCGACGGGCCGGCGCGGGCGCGACTGGCCCGGGCGGGGGCGCGGTTCCTGACCGAACACGTCATCACCCGCTGGCACGGCAACGGGGCGACGGTGCGCAGCCTGCTGACGGGGGCCGAGGAAACGATCGAGGCCTCGGGCCTCGTGGTGGCCACCACCAACCTTGCCTTCGATCCCTTCCCCGAAACCTTCCCCGGAAAGACCGTCCACCGGATCGGCGACTGCGTGGCACCCCGGCAGGCGCCCTATGCCTTTCACGAGGGGCGAAAGGTCGCGCTGCAGCTCTGACGGTCGGTCCGGCAACCGCGCGAATCGCCGGTGGCGGTTCCGATGCCCGCCCCCGCCCCCGGGTCCGGCCCCGTGCGCAGGGACCGGGCGGCGCCCGCCCGCACCCGCCCGGGGCCGACCTGCGTTCCCCCCGGGCTCACGCCGCGCCGCCCGTCGCGACATCCCGATCCGGACCCGCATCCCGTTCCGGACCCGCAGGGCGCAAGCCGCCGGCTGCGGCCGCCGCGCCCGCCCCTGCGCCGGCAAGAGCGGTGGCCGGGCCGCCGGGCGCGGCGGCCGGACGGCGGCCGGACGGCGGCCCGACGGCGGCCGGACGGCGGTCAGACCAGGAAACCGCCGTCGGAATCGTCGCCGGTCTCGTCCAGAAGCCGGGCGAAGTCAGGCACCACGACCCGCCGCTTGCCCTCGAGCTGGATCACGCCTTCGGACTTCAGCGCCGAGACCTGGCGGCTCACCGTCTCGAGCGTCAGCCCGAGGTAGTCCGCCATCGCCTCGCGGGTGAGCGGAAGGTCGAACTCGAAGCGGCCGCGCATCGGGCCGGCACTCACCTGCGCCTCGCGCCGGGCGATGATCGACAAGAGGCTCGCGATCTTCTCTCGCGCCGTCTTGCGCCCGAGCAGCAGCATCCATTCTCGCGCCGCGTCGAGCTCGTCCAGCGTCATCTCCAGCAGCCGCTGGCCGATGTGCGGGGTGCTCGCCATCAGCTCCTCGAACGGACGGCGGCGGAAGCAGCACATCACGACCGGCGTCACCGCCTTGACATCGAAGGCCGCGCGCTCGCGCCCGGGCCGCCCGACGAAGTCCGACGGCAGGAGAAGCCCCACCATCTGCGTGCGCCCGTCCTCC
Source organism: uncultured Paracoccaceae bacterium (assembly GCA_937944395.1). Classification (GTDB taxonomy): domain Bacteria; phylum Pseudomonadota; class Alphaproteobacteria; order Rhodobacterales; family Rhodobacteraceae; genus CALDYW01. The sequence goes on from CALDYW010000187.1 coordinate 7,554, forward strand.
ATGGTCTGGCTGAGCGTCGCCACACCCGACACCACCGAGGCCACGAAATCCATGCGGTCACCCGACCAGATCACCGTCTGGCCCGGCTCGAACGAGCGGTAGTACTTGATCTCCTCGAGACGATGCAGCTCGTCAGGCTCGCACCGGGCGCAGACCGCGCGGTGACGGATCGGACAGTCGGCGCAATCCTTGGCCACGGGATTGGAGGCGGCTGGCACCATGGAACATCCGTCTTGATCTGGGTCAATGTCAGTCCGGCCTGACAGACGCAGGCTAGGACAATGGAGAACGTGACTCAACTCTCGCGTCTGGGGCTCTTTGACGCGCGCGTGCCGCGCTACACGAGCTACCCGACGGCGCCGCACTTCGGCACGGGCGTCGGCCCCGAGGCCTTCGGCGAATGGCTGTCCGCCGTGCCCTCCGGCGCGGCGATCTCGCTCTATCTGCACGTCCCGTTCTGCCGGCGGTTGTGCTGGTTCTGCGCCTGCCGCACCCAGGGGACCGCCACCGCCGAACCGGTCGGCGCCTATGTCGAGACGCTGAAGGCCGAACTCGCCCTCGTCGCCGACCTTCTGCCCCCCGGTGTGCGGCTCCAGCGGCTGCACTGGGGCGGCGGCACGCCGACCTTGATGACACCCGCCCAGATCGCCGATCTTGCCGGCGCCATTGCCGCACGGCTTCCCTTCGCCCCCGGCGCCGAGTTCTCGGTCGAGATCGACCCCAACGAGATCGACGAGGACCGGATCGCAGCGCTTGCGGCGGCGGGGATGAACCGCGCCTCGATCGGCGTGCAGGACTTCGACCCGCTGATCCAGAAGGTCATCGGCCGCGAGCAGAGCTGGGAGGTGACGCGGACGGCCGCCTTCGCGCTGCGCGCGGCCGGAATCGCCAGCCTGAACGCCGACATCCTGTTCGGCCTGCCGCACCAGACCCGCGCGCGCATGACCGACAGCGTGCAGAAGCTGCTCGACCTCTCGCCCGACCGGGTCGCGCTCTACGGCTATGCCCATGTGCCCTGGATGGCGCGGCGCCAGGCCCTGATCCCCTCCGACAGCCTGCCCCGGCCCGAGGAGCGGCTCGAGCTGTTCGAGACCGCCCGCCGCCTCTTCCTCTGGGACGGCTACGACGAGATCGGGATCGACCACTTCGCGCGCCCCGACGACGGGCTCGCCCGCGCCGCCCGCGAGGGGCGGCTGCGGCGCAACTTCCAGGGCTACACCGACGACACCGCCGAGGTGCTGGTGGGCCTCGGCGCCTCGGCGATCTCGCGCCTGCCGCAGGGCTATGCGCAGAACGCCCCGGCCACCTCGGCCTATGTCGCGGCGATCCGCGCGGGCCGCCCCGCCACCCACCGCGGCCATGCCTTCGCCGGCGAGGACCTCATGCGGGCGCGCATGATCGAGGCGCTGATGTGCGACTTCCGGATCGACGCGGCCGAGATCCGCTCGCGCTTCGGCATCGGTGAACTGGCGCTGATGCGGATCTTCCGCGAGGCCGGGCGCGCCTTCGAAGGCTGGGTCGAGATCGGGCCCGCAGGCTTCGCCATCCCGCCCAGGGCACGGCCGCTGACCCGCATGATCGCGCGCGCCTTCGACGCCTACGAACTGTCGAAGGCCGGGCACTCGCCCGCGATCTGAGGCCGGCCGCCGCGCGGCACCGCCGTGGGGCGCCACCGGGCGCCAGCGGGCGCCGCGCCCCTTTCCATGTCCGGTCCGGAAATATCCCGGGGGGAGGTTCCGGCGCAGCCGGGACCGGGGGGCAGAGCCCCCCCTGCCGGTGCCGGCCGTCCTTCAGCCCCCGGCGCCGGTGCGTTCCACCAGATCGACGATCCGCGGCAGGCAATGGGCCAGATCGTAGCGCTCCCGCACCGTGGCGCGGGCGGCGCGGCGCAGCGGGCGCAGGGCCTCGGGGTCGGCGAGGCATTCGGCCAGCGTGTCGGCAAGGCCGTCCACGTCGAAGAAGTCCACCAGGCGGCCGTTCACGCCGTCCTCGATCACCTCGCGGACCGGTGCGGTGTCGCTGGCGACGACCGCCGCACCCATGCTCATCGCCTCGAGCAGGGACCAGGACAGCACGAAGGGATAGGTGAGATAGCAGTGCACCCGGCTTGCGCGCATCAGCGCGCAGAACAACGGGTAAGGAACGCGCCCGGTGAAATGGATGCGGGAATGGTCGAGCCGCCCGTCGAGCTCGGCCAGCAGCTTCGCCTTCCAGCTGCCGCCGCCGGGCGGCGGGGCGCCGTAGCTGACCTCGTCGCCGCCGACGATCACCACCCGCGCCGCGGGTCGCGCGGCCAGAAGCCGCGGCAGCGCCCGCAGGAAGATGTGTGCGCCGCGGTAGGGCTCGATGTTGCGCACGACGAAGGTCAGCAGTTCGTCGCCGTGGCGGAAGGTCGGCCCGCCGTTCGGCAGCGCGGCCTCGGCCATCGGGTCGGGGGTCAGCGCGGCGGCATCGACCCCGTCGTGGATCACCTCGATCAGGCGGCGGAAGGCGGGGGGAAAGGTGTCGGCCTGGTAGCGGGTGGGCGCCACCGCGGCGTCGGCGTCGCCCATCGCCTGCGCCAGATGCGCCCGCATCGCCAGCGTCCGCATCGCGCGGGCCAGCGAATAGGCCTGGAACTCGGGGTCGAAGTCGGAATCCTGCCCGCGCGCGGCATAGTAGAACTCGGCATAGTGCAGCTGCCGCGCCTCGGGCCAGACCGCCTTCAGGAACAGCGTGTCGCCCCATCCCGGATGGGCGCAGATCACGTCGGGGGTGAAGCCGTGTTTCGTGCGCAGGGTCTCGGCCGCCTCGGCCGCGGCGGCGGCACGGTGCACCATCTGCGCGAAATGCGCCGCCAGCGGCGCCCCGGCCTCGGCCACCTTCCGCTTGTCGGGCGGCTCGAAGCGGTAACGCGCGGTCGGGATCGGGGTCTGGTTGCGGTTGGCGCGGTCGGTCAGCGCCAGCACCTGATGCCCGCGCTGCACGAGGGCCGGCGCAAGGTGGCGGTACTGGCCGGGAAAGTTCTGGTGGACAAGCAGGATCCTCACGCCGGCACGACCTCTTCCCCGCCCGGGGCGCGGCCGAAGGCCGCCGCCATCAACGTGCGCGTATAGTCCGTCCTCGGCGCCAGGAACACCTCGTCGGTCGGGCCTTCCTCGAGGACATCGCCGTTCCTCATCACCATCACCCGGTGGCTCATCGCCCGCACCACCTTGAGGTCGTGGCTGATGAACAGGAAGGCCAGGCCGTGCCGGCGCTGGAGCGCGCGCAGAAGCTCGACGATCTGCACCTGCACGGTCATGTCCAGCGCCGAGGTCGGCTCGTCCAGGGCCACCACCTTCGGGCGCAGGATCATCGCGCGGGCGATGGCGATGCGCTGGCGCTGTCCGCCGGAAAACTCGTGCGGGTAGCGGTCGATCGTGGCGGGGTCGAGGCCGACCTCGGCCATGATCTCCGCCACCATCTCGCGACGGTTGCGCCCGGTCTCGACGCCGTGGACCGACAGGCCCTCGGCGACGATCTCGGCCACCGTCATGCGCGGGCTGAGCGAGCCGTAGGGATCCTGGAACACCACCTGCAGGTCGCGTCGGAGCGGCCGCAGCGCGCGCGACCGCCAGCCCTGGATATCGCGCCCGAGGAACATCACCGGCCCCTGCGACGGCGTAAGCCGCAGCAGCGCGAGCGCCAGCGTGGTCTTGCCCGAGCCCGATTCGCCGACGATTCCCAGCGTCTCGCCGGCGCGCACCCGAAGCGTGGCGTCGTTCACCGCGCGGACGTGGCCGACGGTGCGGCGCAGGAGCCCGCGCTGGATCGGGAACCAGACCCTGAGCCCGCGCGTCTCGAGCAGCACCGGGGCGTCCTCGGGCACCGGGTCGGGGCGGCCGGCGGCCTCGGCGGCCAGCAGCTTGCGGGTATAGGGATGCCGGGGCGAGCGGAAGATCGCGCCGGTCTGGCCGGTCTCGACGATCTCGCCCGACTGCATGACGCAGACCCGGTCGGCGATCCGCCGCACGATCCCGAGGTCGTGGGTGATGAACAGAAGGCTCATCCCCTCGGCCGCCTTCAGCGCCCTCAGCAGGTCGAGGATCTGCGCCTGGATCGTCACGTCGAGCGCGGTGGTGGGTTCGTCGGCGATCAACAGGCCGGGGCCGTTCGCCAGCGCCATCGCGATCATCACCCGCTGCCGCTGCCCGCCCGAAAGCTGGTGCGGATAGGCCTGAAGCCGCGCCTCGGGATCGGGGATGCCGACCCTGGCCAGAAGTTCCAGAACGCGCGCCCGCGCCGCCGCGCCGGTCAGGCCCTGGTGCACGGCCAGGCTCTCGCCGATCTGCTTCTCGATCGTGTGCAGCGGATTGAGCGAGGTCATCGGCTCCTGGAAGACGAAGCTGATGTCGTTGCCGCGCACCCGGCGCAGCGAGCCGGGATCGGCCCCCACGAGTTCGGCGCCCATGTAGCGCACGCTGCCGCCGACCTCGGCCGTGTCGGGCAGCAGCCCGACGGTGGCAAGGGCCGTCACCGACTTGCCCGAGCCGGATTCGCCCACCAGCGCCACCGTCTCGCCGCGGCCGACGCTGAAGCTCACGCCCCTGACGGCATGCACCGCGCCGCCGTCCTGCCGGAAGCGCACGTCGAGCCCTGAGACCTCGAGGACCGCGCTCACCGGTAGAGCTTCCGCGGGTCGAAGGCGTCGCGCACGCCCTCGAAGATGAACACCAGAAGCGACAGCATGACGGCGAAGACGAAGAAGGCGGTGAAGCCGGGCCAGGGCGCCTGCAGGTTCTGCTTGGCCTGCAGCGTGAGCTCGCCGAGCGAGGGCGCCGACGAGGGCAGGCCGAAGCCGAGGAAATCGAGCGCGGCGAGCCCGCCGATCGCCCCGGTGATCAGGAACGGCAGGATCGTCAGCGTCGCCACCATGGCGTTCGGCAGGAGGTGGCGGAACATGATCGCCATGTTGCCGACCCCGAGCGCCCGCGCGGCGCGGACGTATTCGAAGTTGCGCGCGCGCAGGAACTCGGCCCGCACCACGCCGACCAGCGCGGTCCAGCCGAACAGCGTGGTCAGGATCACCAGAAGCCAGAAGTTCATCCGCCAGATCGCGGCGACGATGATGATGATGTAAAGCGACGGGGTCGAGGCCCAGATCTCGATGATCCGCTGGAAGATCAGGTCGATCAGCCCGCCGAAGAAGCCCTGCACGGCGCCCGCGAAGATGCCGATCACCGAGGTGAGGAAGGTCACGATCAGCGCGAAGGTGACCGACAGGCGGAAGCCGTAGATCACCCGCGCCAGCACGTCGCGCGCGGTGTCGTCGGTGCCCAGCCAGTGGTTGCGGTCGGGCGGCGAGGGGGCGCTGCCGGGGATCTCGTTCACCGTGCGGTAGCTGTAGGGGATCGGCGGCCAGAGGATCCAGCCGCGGTCGACCGCCTCTCCGGCCACCGTTCCGCTTGCGCGCGCCTCGGCCAGCACGCCGGCCGGATCGTCCCAGCAGGCCTCGTGCCCCGCGGCGACGATCAGGCACTGCACCTCGACGTCGCGGTAGATCGCCTCGGTGCGGAAGTCGCCGCCGAAGGCCGTCTCGGGATAGAACCGGAAGATCGGGAAGAAGAACTCGCCGCGGTGCCTGACCAGAAGCGGGCGGTCGTTCGCCAGGAACTCCGCAAAGAGCGAGATGCCGAACAGGACCGCGAACACCACCAGCGACCAGTAGGCCCGCCGGTTGGCCCGGAAGTTGTGCCAGCGGCGCCGGCTCAGCGGCGACAGGCGCAGCATGGCCTCAGGTCTCCCGGCTGGCGAAGTCGATCCGCGGATCGATCCAGACATAGACGAGATCCGAGAGGATCCCGATCAACAGCCCGACCAGCCCGAAGAAGAACAGCGTGCCGAAGATCACCGGATAGTCGCGCGCCACCGCCGCCTCGAACCCGAGCCGCCCGAGCCCGTCGAGCGAGAAGATCGTCTCGATGATCAGCGAGCCCGAGAAGAACACCGACAGGAACAGCCCCGGAAAGCCGGCGATGACGATCAGCATCGCGTTGCGGAAGACATGGCCGTAGAGCACCCGCCGCTCGGACAGCCCCTTGGCGCGCGCGGTGATGACGTACTGCTTGCGGATCTCGTCGAGGAACGAGTTCTTGGTCAGCAGCGTGAGCGTGGCGAAGGACGAGATCGTCGAGGCCACGACCGGCAGCGTGATGTGCCAGAAGTAGTCGAGGATCTTGCCGCCGAGGCTGAGGTCGTTCCAGTTGTCGCTGGTCAGGCCGCGCAGCGGGAACCACTGCACGTAGGAGCCGCCCGCGAACAGCACGAGCAGCAGGATCGCGAACAGGAAACCCGGGATCGCGTAGCCGACGATGATCGCCCCGCTGGTCCAGGCGTCGAAGGCGCTGCCGTCGCGCACCGCCTTGCGGATGCCCAGCGGGATCGAGATCAGGTAGGCAAGCAGCGTGGACCAGAGCCCCAGCGTGATCGAGACCGGCATCTTCTCGAGCACGAGCTCCACCACGCTGATCGAGCGGAAGTAGCTCTGCCCGAAGTCGAAGCGGATGTAGTCCCACATCATCGACAGGAACCGTTCGACCGGCGGCCGGTCGAAGCCGAACTGCTTCTCGAGCTGGGCGATGAACTCGGGCGGAAGGCCGCGGGCGCCGAGATAGCGCTCGTCGCCGCCGATGCCCTGCGAGATGCCGGCATCCCCGCCCCCGGCGATGGTCTGGAACACGTCGCCCGACCCCTCCATCCGGGCGATGATCTGCTCGATCGGCCCGCCGGGGACGAACTGGGTCAAGGTGAAGTTGATCACCATGATCCCGAACAGGGTCGGGATCACCAGCAGGATGCGGCGCAGGATGTAGGCGGTCATGCCCGGCGGGCGGCGCTAGCGGATCGCGCCCGCCGCGCGCAGCGCGGCCTCCTTCTCGGCGTTCCACCACCAGAAGTCGGTGGTGCCCAGCGCATAGGGCGGCAGCGGGTCGGGGTGCTCGTACATGTCGTAGTAGGCGACCGTGTGCACGTCCTTGTACCACTGCGGCACCCAGAAGTGGATCCGCCGCAGCACCCGGTCGAGCGCCCTGACCGCGGGGGTCAGCTCCTCCGGCGTCTTCGCCGCCAGCACCACGTCGATCAGCCGGTCCACCGCCGGGTCCTTCAGCCCCATCATGTTGAACACCGACTGGTCGGCGGTCTCCGACCCGAAGTACTGCTTCAGCCCCGATCCGGGGATGTAGTCCATCGGGAAGCTGCCGGTGGTGATGTCGAAGTCGTAGGAACGCTCGCGGTTCACCAGTTGCGCATTGTCCACCCGCGTGTGCACCGCATCCACGCCAAGCCGGCGCAGGTTCTCGACATAGGGGTTGATGATCCGGTCGAAGCTCTGGCTGTCGTTCAGGAACTCGACCCGCAGCGTCTGCCCCTCGGCATTGCGGCGCAGGCCGTCGGCGCCCACGGTCCAGCCCGCCTCGTCAAGCAGCGCCGAAGCGCGCCGCAGCGCGTCGCGGTCGAGCTGGCGGTTCGACGACACCGGCGCCATCACCGCCTCCTCGGTCAGGATCGAGGGGTCGAGAAGGCCCTCGTCCACCAGCGGCTGCAGGATCGCGACCTCCTCGGCCGAGGGCACCCCGGTCGCGGCCAGTTCGCTGTTCTCCCAGAACGAGTTGATGCGCGCATAAAGGCCGTAGAACAGCGTCTCGTTCGACCACTCGAAGTTGAACATCAGCCCGATCGCCTGACGCACCCGGATGTCCTGGAACTGCGGCCGGCGCAGGTTGAACACGAAGCTCTGGCCGGTGGCGATGGTGCCGTCGGGCAGCGCGCGCTTGACGACCCAGCCGTTCTGCACCGCCGGGAAGTCGTAGCCCGTGGCCCAGGACAGCGACGACGCCTCGTTGCGGAAGTGGTAGCTGCCGCCCTTGAATCCCTCGAAGGCGGCCGCGTAGTCGGCGTAATACTCGATCCGGATCCGGTCGAAGTTCGCCCGGCCCTGCATCATCGGATGGTCCCAGCCCCAGTAGTCGGGGTTGCGGCGGTAGATCACGGTCCGCCCCGGATCGGCGCGTTCGAGCACATAGGGCCCCGAGCCCAGCATCGGCGTCATCGAGCTCTCGCCGAAATCCCGTCCCGAGGCCTCGTATTCGGCCTTCGAGAAGACCGGCAGCCCGCCGACCAGCTCGGGCAGGTCGCGCTTGGGGAAATCGGGCATGAAGGTGAACCTGATCCGGTGCGGGCCGAGAATCTCGTAGCCCTGCACCTGCTGGGCGAGGACGAACCGGAAGTCCTCGAGCCCCTTCTCGCGCAGGATGTCGTAGCTGAAGGCGACATCCTCGGCGGTCAGCGGCGAGCCGTCCGAGAAGGTGACATCCTCGCGCAGGTTGAAGATCACCCAGGATCTGTCCTCGGGGTATTCCATCGTCGTGCAGAGGAAGCAGTAGGAGGCGCCGATCTCGTCGGCGGTTCCCGACAGGATCGACTCGAAGAACAGCGACGCGCCCGAGGCGGCGGTGCCCTTGATCGTGTAGGGATGCATCGAATCGAAGGATCCGAAGGCCCAGAGCGAGATCTCGCCGCCCTTCGGCGCCTCGGGGTTGACGTAGGCGAGGTGCGGGAAGCCCGGCGGATAGTCGAGTTCGCCGAAGGTCTTGATGCCGTGCGCGACGATGATGCTGCCGTCCTGCGCGGAGGCGGCGGCCGGCAGGGTCAGGGCGGCCGCGGCACCGATCCAGGCCGCGGCCGCCGCGGCGCGGAGGGGGCCGCCCCGCGGGCGCGGCGCGGTCGCAGCGGCGGGACGGGCGCGGCGGGGCTCGGGCATGGGGTCCTCCGGTTCGGGCAGCGTCTGGCGCGGATGAGGCGACTTCTTCCCCGATCTAGCCCTATTCGGCCCGAGTCGAGCCCGCAAGTTCCGATTGCGTGAGTCCGCGCGCGCCTCGGCGGCGTCCGGCCGCGCGCCCGGCTCGGCCCTCGCCCCGCTCAGCCCCCGAAGGTGGCGAGATAGGCGATCAGGCTGGCGCGATCCTGGACCGAGCGCATGCCGTTGTAGCTCATCTTCGTGCCCGGCGCGTAGCCGCGCGGGTTCTCGAGGAAGGCGCTGAGGTTCTCGGGCGTCCAGACGTCGCCGGCCATGGCGACGAGGGCGCTGGAATAGCTGAACCCCGCGACCGACGCCTTTTCGCGGCCCACCACACCGTTGAGATGCGGGCCGGTGCCGTCGGTCCCGTCGAGCTTGTGGCAGGCCTGGCACTGCCGCCAGAGCTTCTCGCCGGCCGCCGGATCGGCCGCCGCCAGAAGCTCCGCGAACGGCACCGCTTCCTCGGCCGGGGCTTCCTCGGCCGGGGCCGCCTCGGCGCCGGTGTCCACCGCATAGGCCTGGGCATGTTCGCCCTTGCCGCCGTGGCCGCCGTGATAGATCGACTCGGCCAGCCATCCGAACAGGAGAAAGACCAGCAGCGCACCGCAGAACGCGGCCACCGACTTGGTCAGCGTCATCGTGTCGAGCATCGTGCGGTCCACCCGGACAAAAACCGGGGCCATGTATCCGCTTCCCCCCTGCCTCCGCAAGGTGTAGGTGGCGCGACGAAACGCCCCCTCGGCCAGACTCTTCCGGAGACGTGACCAGATGACCGGACGGATCGCATTCCAGGGCGAGCCGGGCGCCTACTCGCACCAGGCCTGCCGGCAGGCCCGTCCCGCGATGGAGGCGCTGCCCTGCCCGACCTTCGAGGACGCGATCGAGGCGGTGCGCCGCGCCGACGCCGACTGCGCCATGCTGCCGGTCGAGAACACCACCTACGGGCGGGTGGCCGACATCCACCGCCTGCTGCCGGCCTCCGGGCTCCACATCCTCGACGAGGCCTTCGTGCGGGTTCACATCAACCTTCTGGGCGTGCCCGGCGCACGGCTTCAGGACATCGAGCGCGCGATGAGCCACACCGTGCTTCTCGGCCAGTGCCGCGACTTCCTGGCCGCGCACGGCATCCGCGCGATCGTCGGCGCCGATACCGCGGGATCGGCCCGCCAGGTCGCCGAACGCGGCGACCGGCGGACGGCGGCGCTGGCCTCGGAGCTCGCCGGGCAGATCTACGGGCTCGAGGTGCTCGCCCGCCACATCGAGGACCAGGCGACCAACACCACCCGGTTCCTGATCATGGGGCGCGAGCCCGACCACAGCCGCCGCGGCCCCGGGCCGATGATGACGACCTTCGTGTTCCGGGTGCGCAACATCCCCGCCGCGCTCTACAAGGCGCTGGGCGGCTTCGCCACCAACGGCGTCAACATGACCAAGCTCGAAAGCTACATGGTGGACGGCTCGTTCTCGGCCACCCAGTTCTACGCCGACATCGAGGGCCACCCCGAGGACCGCAACGTGGCGCTCGCGCTCGAGGAGCTGGCCTATTTCACCACCGAGCTGAAGATCCTCGGCGTCTATCCGGCCGACCCGCGCCGAGGCTGACCGCCTCGGGCGCGAGGCGGCACGGGGGTCTGTCGGGCAGCGCCGCTTCGGAACGCGGACCGGTGGTCCGCCCGGCAGTCGGGCGCACAGTCAGCGCAGGGGCTCGGGCCGGCGGTAGCGGGCCTCGATGTCCTTCGCAAGCCTGCCGACGCGCGCCCGAAGCCGCTGCTCGATCGAGCCGCGGGCCAGCCTCAGCGACTGCAGGAGAATGCGCGCGGGAATCGTTTCGGCCGTGAGGTCGAGGACCATGGACATCCGCGTGCGCCGGGTCGACAGCGCCAGCAGCGTCACGGTCAACCTGCCCGACAGGCCGCCCGAGCGCCCCTGCGAGACGAACCCGGTCGGCGGGTCGAGCTTCAGGATCCTGCCGGTGATCCTGCGCGGCTTGCCGCGGAAGTTCAGGCTGACGTCCCAGGTGGTCCCGAGCGGATCGGCAGCGGGGTCGCCGCGCCGCGTGACCTCGGCACCGCGCCGCAGCGCCGCGCGCTCGAAACCGTCGAAGTCGGTGACCGCGGCATAGACGGTCGCGATCGGCAACTCGATGTCCTCGTACGTGTCAAAGCGCATCCGTCACTCCCCGCGTGCGGCCGTTCCCCCGCCTCCGGCCGCTCGTTCTGGCCTCAATCCAGCCGGTCCGCAACCCAGGCCTCGATCAGGAACCGGGCGATCGCGCCCTGCCGCGGCGGCCGGACGCGCGGATGGCGGCCGGCCAGAACCTCGACCGTTTCCGACCGGCCGAGCCAGAGCGCATCCTCGAGCTCGCCGGGATCCACCGTCAGCCCGCGCCGCTGCGCCTCGGCATGACAGCCGAGCATCAGCGAGGCCGGAAACGGCCAGGGCTGCGAGGCGAGGTAGGCCACCCGGCCGACCTCGACCCCCGCCTCCTCGCGCACCTCGCGGCGGACGGCGGCCTCGATCGTCTCGCCCGGCTCGACGAAGCCCGCCAGCAGGGAATACATGCCCGGCGGCCAGAACGCCGCCCGGCCGACCAGCAGCGCCTCGCCGCAGGTGACGAGCATGATCACCACGGGATCCGTGCGCGGGAAATGATGCGCGCCGCAGGCGTCGCAGACCCGCTGCCATCCGGCCATCGCCGGGCGGCTGCGCGCACCGCACTTCGCGCAGAAGCCGTGGGTGGCGTGCCAGCCGGTGACGGCGCGGGCGGTGGCCAGAAGCTCGGCGTCGCGCGGGCCGATCCGGGTCATCATGCCCCGCAGTTCGGCAAAGCGGTGATCGGCCGACAGGGCCGGGTGGCGCTGTTCGGAGGCATCGAAAAAGGTGCCGAGCGTCTCGGGCGTCTCGTCGGGCGCCCAGGGCGAGATGTCGGCGGCAAACCGCGGCCCGGCCGCGTCGCGGCCAAGGAACACCGGCGGTTCGAGCGCCTGCGCCAGGACCGCGTGGCCGGGCGGAACCCAGCCCGCGCCGTCGCCCAGAAACAGGGGCTTGCCGCGCCAGAGCGGCAGCACGCGCGCCGCCGGATCGGCCAGCATGGCGGCGATCGCCTCGGGCCGGGCGCGCAGGTCGGCCGCGCGGTCGAAACCCGAGCCGCCGAAGGTCACCTCTTCCCCGCCGCGCATCGCGCCCCCGGCCTCCGCTTCCGGCGCGATCGTTGCACGGCCGCGGGCCCCGATGCAATTGCGCGCGGCCGGGCCTCTGCCGGGGGCGGTGCGGGGCCGGCACGATCGGGCTTTGACGGCGGCGCGGCCATCTGCCTGGGATCGGCGCCGGACGCCGCGGCCCGCGCAGGCGACGCAGAGGGAAGAGGAGGAGCAGCCGCATGCCCCTGACGGCGGCCGGGATGCTTGCCGAGGCGACTGCGGCGGTGCCCCGGATCGACGCCGCCGCCGCGCAGCGGCTGATCGCGGAACGGGGCGCGCTGCTTCCGGACATCCGCGACGCGCCCGCGCTCGAGAAGGCGGGCCGGGCCGAGGGCTCGCACCGCGTCCCGCGGGGGATGCTCGAGTTCCGCGCCGACCCGGCCTCGCCCTACCACGACCCCGCGTTGCGTCCCGACCGGCCGGTGATCCTGCACTGCGCCACGGGCGGGCGCGCGGCGCTTGCCGGGAAACTGCTGAAGGACATGGGCTCTGCCGAGGTCTACAACCTCGGCGGCCGCAACGACTGGAGGGAGGGCGGCGGCCCGGTGATCGAGCCCGTCGACCCGGGGATGTGACCTCGGGGCACCGGCCGGAAGGGCGGCGCGGACCGCGCAGGGGCCGGGGCCGGCGGGGTGGGGGCCGGCTGCAGAGGCTTGCCGGCATCCGCCCGACGCAGACCGACCGCCGCGGAAGGTTCGGGCGATCCGCGGCCCGGCGGCCGAGGCGGCCGAGGCGGACCAGCGTGCCGGCCGTTCGCCGCGGAGAGACCCGCGCCGCCGCCGCCGGGCCGTGACTTCCCTGCCGCCGATCCCGTGGCCGCGGCGGCCCGGATCCTCGCCCCGCCGGGCCGGACGACACCGGAACCGGGCCGCCCGCGCCCGACCCTCGGGCAGGCCGAAGCCTCCGCCGAAGCGGTCAACGCCGCTCGCGCGTGCCGCATCCGGCGGATCATCGCGACCGGAGCCCGCCCGGCCGGGCGCCCCGCCGCCGCCGGTCGGCGGAGCACCCTTCAGTAGACCACCACCGACCGGATGCTCTCGCCCCGGTGCATCAGGTCGAAGCCCTCGTTGATCCGCTCGAGGGTGAGCGTGTGGGTGATCATCGGGTCGATCTCGATCTTGCCGTCCATGTACCAGTCAACGATCCGCGGCACGTCGGTGCGCCCGCGCGCGCCGCCGAAGGCGGTGCCCTTCCAGACCCGGCCGGTGACGAGCTGGAAGGGGCGCGTCGAGATCTCGGCCCCGGCGGGCGCCACCCCGATGATGATCGACTGCCCCCAGCCGCGGTGCGTGCACTCGAGCGCCGCCCGCATGACCTGCACGTTGCCGGTGCAGTCGAACGAGTAGTCCGCGCCGCCGATCTGGTCGAACGGCGTCCTGGTGAGGTTGACGAGATGCGGCACCAGATCGGCCCCGACCTCGGCCGGGTTGACGAAGTGGGTCATCCCGAAGCGCTCGGCCATCGCCCGCTTCGCGGGGTTGATGTCCACACCGATGATCATGTCGGCGCCGGCGAGCCTGAGCCCCTGGATGACGTTGAGCCCGATGCCGCCCAGCCCGAACACCACCGCCTTCGCGCCGACCTCGACCTTGGCGGTGTTGATCACCGCGCCGATCCCGGTGGTGACGCCGCAGCCGATGTAGCAGACCTTGTCGAAGGGCGCGTCCTCGCGGATCTTCGCCACCGCGATCTCGGGCAGGACGATGTGGTTGGAAAACGTCGAGCAGCCCATGTAGTGCAGGATCGGGTCGCCATCGAGGGTGGAGAAGCGGCTGGTGCCGTCGGGCATCAGCCCCTGGCCCTGGGTGGCGCGGATCGCGGTGCAGAGATTGGTCTTGCGGCTGAGGCACGAGGGGCACTCGCGGCACTCGGGGGTATAGAGCGGGATCACGTGGTCGCCCGGCTGCACGCTGCGCACGCCCTCGCCGACCTCGACCACGACGCCCGCACCCTCGTGCCCGAGGATCGCGGGGAACAGTCCCTCGGGGTCGGCGCCCGACAGGGTGAACTCGTCGGTGTGGCAGATGCCGGTGGCCCGGATCTCCACCATCACCTCGCCGGCGCGCGGGCCGTCGAGGTTCACCTCCATCACCTCCAGCGGCTTTCCCGCGGCGATCGCCACTGCGGCACGGGTGCGCATCGGTCTTCACTCCCTCGCTGATCCTCCCCCCGCCCCCTTGCATCCGCGCGCCGGGGCAGGCACATCCACTCTATCCTCAGGAAGGGGCAAGTCCATGCGTTTCAAGCTCGTGCCGATCCTGATCGGGGCAGTCCTGCTCGCCGCCTGCGCCGAGCCGCCGCCGCCCCCCGCGGCGCAGCCGGCCGGCGCACCGCAGCCGGGCGACCTCGTGTCCGGGATCGTCGGCGACCCGCTGGAGGAGCGCGAGCCCGACCTCTGCCGCGCCGCCGAGCACCAGCGTTTCCTCGGCCAGCCGGGCAGCATCGTGCCCTCGCTCGGCATCAGCCGGCGCTTCCGGGTGATCGAGTTCGGCGGCATCGTGACGCAGGAATACGACGCCGGGCGGCTGAACTTCTACCTGGCGCCCGACGGGACGATCCAGCGCGTCGTCTGCGGCTGAGCGCCGCGCGGGCGGGCGGCCGGGGGCGGCGCTCCCCGCACCCCGGACCATCCGGCGGGGATGACGCGGGCCGGGATTCCGCGGCGGCGCGGGCCGGGCCGGCGTTCCGGGGCGGGAGTCCGGGCCGGGAGGCCGGGGCGGGGCTCCGGCCGCAGCCCGCGCCGGTCAGCGCCCGGAGTCCAGCCGCGCGCGCCCGTCGCGGCAGTCGCGGATCACGTCGGGGCCGCAGCGGCGGGGCCGCAGCGCCCGGTCGAGGCAGAGCCGCGCCTCGCGGACCCGGCCCTCGCGGCAGGTGACCGTCAGCATCTCGGCACGCCAGCCGGGATTGGCGGCGAGGAAGGCGGCCTCGACCTCGGCCGCGGTCGCCCGCGGCGCCCGCGCGGGGGGCGTGAAACCGGGCGGGATCCGCACCGCGGCCATGACGCGGCGGACCAGCGCGAAATAGGCGTCGGGCGGCAGACCCGAGCATCGGCCGTGCTTTCGCCACTGGTGCCAGGCGGCGCCGGGGCTGCCCATGAGATCGGTCATCGCCGCGGTCTCGGCGCGGGTCGGGTCGCGGTGCGGGGTTCGGCAGAAGCTCGGCCAGCCGGTCTCGTCCTGCGGCCAGAGACCGTGCAGCACGAAGCCCGCACCGGCTTCGGGGTCGCAATGGGCGCTGTCGCGCCCGGCGCCCTCGGCCGCGCACCAGGCAGGCGCCCAGCTGAGCGCGAGCAGCCAGTAATCGAAGTCGCCCGCACGCTCGCCCTCGGCCCGCAACGGCCCGGCCGCGAGCGCAAGCAGCGCAAGCAGCGCAAGCGCCCGGACCAGCGCGCGCGACCCCGCGGCGACCCCCGTCTTGCGCATTTCCCCCTTTTCCCCGCTTCCGGCGCGGCCTATACCATGCCCGATTTCCCGACATCGGAAAATCCTGGCGCGAGCCAGAGCCGCCTTCCGGCGCCGGCACGACATGTCATGGAGGAACACGATGACGAAACCCCTGATGGCCAAGGCGACCGCCGTCTGGCTGATCGACAACACCACGCTCAGCTTCAAGCAGATCGCCGATTTCTGCGGCCTGCACGAACTCGAGGTTCAGGGCATCGCCGACGGCGACGTGGCCGCCGGCGTGAAGGGGTTCGATCCGATCGCCAACAACCAGCTCGAGCAGGTCGAGATCGTCCGCGGCGAGCAGGATCCCTCGTATCGACTGAAGCTCAAGCACAACCCCGCCGCGGTGGGCGAGGAGAAGCGGCGCGGGCCACGCTACACGCCGCTGTCCAAGCGCCAGGACCGGCCGGCGGCGATCCTCTGGCTGGTCAAGTTCCACCCCGAGCTGAGCGACGGGGCCATCGCCAAGCTGGTCGGCACCACCAAGCCCACGATCCAGTCGATCCGCGACCGGACGCACTGGAACATCCAGAACATCCAGCCGATCGACCCGGTTGCGCTGGGCCTCTGCCGGCAGTCCGAACTGGACGCGGCGGTGCAGAAGGCGGCGCGCAGGAAGGCGGCCGAGGGCGGGCTGATGAGCGACGACGACCGGCGCAAGCTCGTGTCCACCGAGCGGTCGCTCGCGATGGTGCCCGAGCCGCGGGTGAAGGACGAGATCCCCGGGCTCGAGACCTTCACCACGCGCGACGACGACGACGACGAGGCCGACCAGCCGCTGCCCGATGCCGAAAGCCTGTTCAACCTGCCGCGGCACGCGCCCGAGGACGAGGAAGACGGCACCGCCCCCCGCCGTTGAGGCCCGGCCCGCGGGGTCTGCCGCATCGCCGGCCGCGCGCCGCCCGCGGCGCGCTGCGGCGCGAAGGGCGACGACAGCCGAGCCGGCAGGGGCGACGACAGCCGCGCCGGCGCCGCGGGCAACGGCGCGATCGGCGGCCGGGCCGGCGGCGACGGTCTGACCGGCGGAACCCACCGGTCAGCACAGGCGCCCGGGCGGCGCCGGGGCCGGCCGCTTCCTCTCCGGCGACGGCCGCGGCCGCGGCCGCGACCGGATCATCGGCTTCCGACACGACGTTGGCCGGCTGCGGCGCGACGTCGCGGTCCGGGGCGGGGGGCGAGCGCTGCCGCAGCGGCGGAGACCTTCGCCGAGGCGGTCAAAGGGTCGCCGGAGTTCGATTTCGGCGGCGGCAACGTGCCCACTCTCGGCCGGCCTGACGGACACGGCGGCGATCGTGAATGGCATCGTCGTCTTCCGGCGCCGTTCTGGCCGAGACGGCGGCCATTCGTCTCCGCTAGTCTTTCCCCGCCGCGCATCCGCGGCGCGACGCATGAGGTAGGCATGACACCGAACGACCCGCTCTCCGCCCAGCAGTGGCATTTCGGCCTGATCGGCAACATCCTTCGGGTTTGGGACGACTACACCGGACGGGGGGTGCGGGTGCTCGTGGTCGATGACGGGGTGCAGTACACCCACCCCGACCTGGCGGCGAACTACCTGCCCGATCACTTCGCCTTCGGCAGCGAGGTCTTCGACCCGACGCCGCTGCGCCGCGCCGATGCCCACGGCACCGCCTGCGCCGGGCTGATCGCCGCCGCGGCCAACGGCCTCGGCGGGGTCGGGGTGGCCTTCGGCGCCCGCATCACCGGCCTCAACATGCTCGAGGACACCCAGAACCGGTCACCGGAGGTGTTCCTCGCCTCGCTCGCGCACGGGCGCGACTTCGACATCTCCTCCAACAGCTGGGGCTCGGTGCCGGCCTACCTGGGGTTCCAGAACCTGTCGGATCCGGAATCGGACTCGGGCAGGATCCATGCGGTCTATGCAGGCATGGCGGAGGAGGGGCGCGGCGGGCTCGGCACCGTCATCGTGCAGGCCGCCGGGAACGAGGCGAGGAACGCGCAGGGCGACGGCGTCAACGCCTCGCGTTTCACGATCACGGTGGCGGCGGTCGAACAATCCGGTTTCGTCACCGATTATTCGAACTTCGGCTCCTGCATCCTCGTCGCCGCCCCCGCCGCCTCGGTCACCACGGATCTGACCGGGAACGCCGGATACAACCGCAGCGGCATCTCGGACGGCGACCCGCTGCACCCCGACTACACCTCGGCCTTCGGCGGCACCTCGGCGGCGACGCCGGTGGTCTCGGGCGTGGTGGCGCTGATGCTCGAGGCCAACCCCGACCTCGGCTGGCGCGACGTGCAGGACATCCTCGCCGCCTCGGCGCGGCTGACCGGCTCGGCCTACGGCGGGCCCGGCGCAGGCTTCGAGCAGGGCCGCTGGACGGGGCTGGGCAACGACGGCCAGTGGAACGGCGGCGACCGCGCCTATCACCTCTCCTACGGCTACGGGCTGGTCGATGCCTTCGCCGCCACCCGGATGGCCGAGGTCTGGCATCTGTTCGGCCCGCCCGAGACCAGCGCCAACGAGATCGCGCAGACCGTCTCGGCCTCCGGTCTGCCGCTGCGGATTCCGGCCTCGGGAACGACCGGCACCGTCGATGTGCCGCTGTTCGTGCCAGACCTCGTCGAGATCGACCACCTCGAGGTGACGATCTCGATCCTTCACACCTACGCGGCCGACCTGAAGGTCTATCTGGTCGCGCCCGACGGTTCGCTGGTGCCGCTGATGCTCAACGAAGGTGGCGCGAGGCTGATGGATGCCGGGCTGACCTGGACCTTCGGCGTCGATGCGCTGCGCGGCTATTCCTCGGGCGGCACCTGGACGCTGCGCGTGGTGGACGAGGTGCGCGGCGATTCCGGGACGCTTTCGGCCGTGTCGCTGACCTTCTACGGCTCGCCGGTCTCGGCCGACGACGTGCATCATTTCACCGACGACTTTCCGACGCTCGCCGCGGTGGAGCCGTCCCGGCGGACGATCACCGACACCGACGGCGGCACCGACTGGCTGAACCTCGCGGCGATCGCGGGCGACATCGCCGCCGATCTCGGGCCGGGGGGGCGCATCCGGGTGGACGGCGTCCTGTGGGCGACGCTCGCCGGAGACGGGGCCGACTTCGAGAACCTGGTGGCGGGCGACGGCGACGACCTGATCTGGGGCAACGCGCTCGGCAACCACATCGTCGGCATGCGCGGGGCCGACAGGATCCACGGGCTCGGGGGCAACGACCTGCTCGAGGGCGGCGCGGGCGACGACCTTCTTTCGGGCGGCGTGGGCGACGACACCCTTCGCGGCGGGGCCGGCGCCGACAGGCTGGCGGGCGGCCCCGGGCGCGACCTGCTTCAGGGGGGCGCGGGTGACGACCGGCTGTGGGGCGGCCCCGAGAACGACCGCCTGTGGGGCGAAGCGGGCGACGACCTGCTGCTGGGGGGAACCGGGAACGACCAGATCTTCGGCGGGCCGGGGAAGGATGAACTGCGCGGCAACGCCGGCAACGACACCCTCGACGGCGGGCCCGGCAACGACACGCTGACCGGCGGGCCGGGGCGTGACGTCTTCATCTTCCGCGCCGGCGGGGGAGCCGACCGGATCACCGACTTCGCCGACAACGAGGACCGTCTGCGGCTCGACCCCGCGCTCTGGGGCGGGGGAATGTCGGCGGCCGAGGTGGTCGCCGCCTTCGCGACGGTCGTGGCCGGGAACACGGTGCTCGACTTCGGCGGCGGCAACAGCCTGACCCTCGTCGGGCTGGCCGACCCGGAGGGGCTTGTGGACGATATCTTCATCATCTGACGGCCGCCGGCCGATGGGCGAGGCCGGACGCCGGGTGTAGAGTCGCCGTCGCAGCCTGAGTCGAGGTGAGGGCATCGGTGCGGCCGCGTGCGATGGTTCTGGCTCTGGCCGGCCTGACCGCCGCAGCGGCGGCCGCCGCCGGCGGCGGCGGGTCCGGTTCCGGCGGCGGGTCCGGTTCCGGCGGCACGGGCGCCAGCACGGTCACGATCGCAGGCACCACCGCCGGCATGGGCGTCGAATGCCCGCTGTTCCGCCTCGACGGCGGCGAGACCATCACGCTGTCCGGCTGGCGGCCCGAGGCGCAGGGCCGCTACCGCCTGACCGGGCGCTGGCAGCGGTTCAGCCACTGCATGCAGGGCCGCACCTTCCGGGTGGATGCGGCCGAATCCCTCGCAGCGGAGGAGTAGCACCTCATGATCCCGTCCGATCCGCTCTACGCCCGGCAGTGGCACTTCGGCATGATCGGCAACATCCAGCGCATCTGGGATGACTACTCGGGCGCCGGCGTGCGGGTGCTCGTCGTCGACGACGGGGTCCAGTACACCCATCCCGACCTGCAGGCCAATTACGTTCCCGACCATTTCGCCTTCGGCGGCATCGTGTACGACCCGACGCCGGTCGGGGCGCAGGACGCCCACGGCACCGCCTGCGCCGGGCTGATCGCGGCCGCCGCCGGCAACGGCCGCGGCGGGGTCGGCGTCGCCTGGGGGGCAAGCATCACCGGCGTCAACATGCTCGAAGGCACGCAATACCGGCCCGACCCGGTCTTCTACGCCTCGCTGCGCCACGGGGTCAATTTCGACATCTCCACGAACAGCTGGGGCATGGAGCCGCTCTACGGTCCGGAGCAGAACCTGAACAATCCCGGGTCATACCGGGCGCAGATCCATGCGATCTACGGCGAGATGTCGGCGCAGGGCCGCGGCGGCCTCGGGACGGTGATCGTCCAGTCGGCCGGCAACTCGACGCTGAACGCACAGGGCGACGGGCTGAAGGCCTCGCGCTTCACGATCACCGTTGCGGCCGTCGAACAATCCGGTTTCGTCGCCGGCTACTCGAACTGGGGCGCCTGCATCCTGGTCTCCGCCCCGGCGGCGTCGGTCACGACCGACCTGACCGGGGACCTCGGCTCCAATCGCGCCGGCGACGGCGACCCGCTGCACCCCGACTACATGTCGACCTTCGGCGGCACCTCGGCGGCGACGCCGGTGGTGACGGGCGTCGTCGCGCTGATGCTCGAGGCCAACCCCGACCTCGGCTGGCGCGACGTGCAGGACATCCTCGCCACCTCGGCGCGGCTGACCGGCTCGGCCTACGGCTCGCCCGCGACGGGCACCGAGGTCGGGCGCTGGCGCGGCCTGGGCAACGACGACCTCTGGAACGGCGGCGACCGCGCCTTCAACGTCAGCTACGGCTACGGCCTGGTCGATGCCTTCGCCGCCACCCGCATGGCCGAGGTCTGGCACCTGTTCAAGCCGGCCGAGACCTCGGCCAACGAGATCAGCCTGACGCGAAGCTATTCCGGCCCGGCGGTGCGGATCCCGCCCGACGGAACCTCGGGCGAGGCCGAGATCGCCTTCACCCTTCCCGACACGGTCGAGATCGACCAACTCGAGGTGACGCTGACGCTCCAGCACTCCTATGCCCGGGACCTCGAGATCTTCCTCTACACCCCCGACGGCACGCCGGTCGTGCTGATGTATCGCGAGGGCGGCGTGACGCTGCTCGACGACTTCCTGACCTGGACCTTCGGGGTGGACGCGCTGCGCGGCTACAGCACGGGCGGCACCTGGACCCTGCGCTTCGTCGATGTGGCCGAGGGCGACATCGGCTTCGTCACCGCCGCCCGGCTGACCTTCTACGGCTCCCCGGTCAGCGCCGACGACGTGCACCACATCACCGAGGACTTCCGCACCCTCGCCGCGATCGAACCCGCCCGCGCCGTCCTGTCCGACAGCAACGGCGGCACCGACTGGCTGAACCTCGCGGCGATCGCGGGGAACGTCGTGCTCGGCCTCAACCCCGGCGGCACGCTGTCGGTGGCGGGGACGGCCTGGGCGCGGCTTGCGGCCGGCCCGGCGCAGTTCGAGAACGCCGTCACCGGCGACGGCAACGACAGCATCGGCGGCAATGCGCTGCCGAACCACCTTGCCGGGATGCGCGGCAACGACACGCTGCGCGGGCTGCTCGGCGACGACACGCTCGAGGGCGGCGACGGCAACGACAGCCTGATCGGCGGCGGCGGCGACGACGCGCTCTCGGGCGGAGCGGGCCAGGACTTCCTGAACGGGCAGTTCGGCCACGACCTCATGGAGGGCGGCGAGGGCGACGACTGGCTGCTGGGCAATTTCGGCAACGACACGCTGCTGGGCGGGGCGGGGAACGACACGCTCAGCGCCCAGTCGAACGACGATTCGCTTCTCGGCGGCGACGGCAACGACCTGCTGATCGGCGGCTTCGGCAACGACACGATGCACGGCGAGGCCGGCGCCGACACGCTCGACGGCGGCGGCAACGACGACCGGATCTTCGGCGGCGCGGGCGACGACCTCGCGCGCGGCGGCGGCGGTGCCGACACGATCCAGGGCGAGGCCGGCAACGACACCCTGAACGGCGGCGACCAGGGCGACCTGATCTTCGGCGGCCTCGGCAACGACCTCGTCCGCGGCGACGGAGGCAACGACACGCTGGACGGCGGCGCGGGCAACGACACGCTGACCGGCGGGGCGAACCGCGACACCTTCATCTTCGGGGCGAATTCCGCGCGCGACCGGATCACCGATTTCGAGGACAACCTCGACAGGCTGCACCTGGCCACCGCGCTCTGGGGCGGCGGGCTGACCGCCCAGCAGGTGGTCAGCACCTACGCCTTCGCCTCGGGCGGCAACACCGTCTTCGACTTCGGCGGCGGCAACGTCCTGACCGTTGCCGGCATCGGCGATCCGAACCTGCTGGTGAACGACATCCTGTTGATCTGAACCAAACGGTTCGATTTTCAGGTCGGGGTCGCGCTTCGCCGCGGCGCCCGGCAGGCGCCGCGGTCGGATTGTCCTGCGACCACGGCCGCACTCCGACCGCGGCAATCATCTCCGCCACCCGCGGCAACGTCGCGATCACGCCCGGCTGCGTCTCTGCTGCCGTCAGGCGCGGTCAGCCCGCGGTGATGACGATGCGATCCCCGATTGCGGCGGCAGGATCCGGTCATCGCCGCCGGCGGCGGAGGCGACACCGTCGTTGCCGGGGCGGGGAAGAGGAACGACACGCCCCGTGGCGGTGCGGGAGAAGGCGCGCGCTCTGCCGGTTCCGCGAATGACACCCGGCAGGGCGGTTCGGTCGGCGTTTCTCCCGGCGGCGGCGGCGGCGACCGGATCACCGACCGAACGGACACCCCCGACCGGCCGCACCCCGGCCAGACGCTCCGCGACCGAGGCCGACCGCGGCACGGGCGCTGCGCACCGGCGCCGACGTGCCGGGCGGCGACACCGTTTGCGGCTTCGGCGGCGGCAGCGCGACCGCGGCCGCGGGGAGCGCCGGCGGCAGGTTCCGCGCGGATGTCACGCTCTCGATATGAACCATTCAGTTCGGTCTTGCCGGAGACACCCGGCCCGGCGCCTTTCCGCGCTCACAGACGCCGCCGGGCGCGCAGGGCCGCGGTGATCGTGCCGTCGTCCAGATAATCGAGGTCGCCGCCCATCGGCACGCCCTGCGCCAGCGTCGTCACCGCCGCGCCGCTGCCCGACAGCAGGTCGGCGATGTAGTGCGCGGTGGTCTGGCCATCGACCGTCGCCGGAAGCGCCAGGATCACCTCGCGCACGTCCTCCCCGGACACGCGCGCAAGCAGGCGCGGCAGGCGCAGCTCCTCGGGTCCGATCCGGTCGAGCGCCGACAGAAGCCCCCCCAGCACATGGTACCGGCCGCGGAAGCCGCCGGTGCGCTCCATCGCCCAGAGACCGCCCACGTCCTCGACGACGCAGATCTCGCCGGTGGCGCGCGCCGGGTTGCGGCAGAGCGCGCAGGGGTCGGCGGCGGTCAGGTTGCCGCAGAGGCTGCATTCGCGCACGGACTCGGCCGCGTTCCGCAGCGCCTCGGCGAGGGGCTCCATCAGCTGGCGGCGCTTCTTCAGCAGGTGCAGGACCGCGCGCCGGGCCGAGCGCGGCCCGAGCCCCGGCAACCGCGCCATCAGCGCGACCAGTGCCTCGATCTCCTGCCCGTCGGCAGCCACGCGCGCCTCAGAACGGCAGCTTCATGTCGGCCGGCAGGCCCATCGCGGCGGCGAGCTTGCCCATCTCCTCCTGGGTGCGGGCGGCGGCCTTCGCCTGCGCGTCCCTGATCGCGGCCAGGACCAGATCCTCGACCACCTCGCGGTCGTCGGCGTTGAAGATCGAGGGATCGATCGACAGCGCGGTGAGCTCGCCCCTGGCGGTCGCGGTGGCCCGCACCATGCCGGCGCCGCTCTCGCCGGTCACGGTGATGCGCGCAAGTTCCTCCTGCAGCGCGGTCATCCGCGTCTGCATCTCCTGCGCGGCCTTCATCATCTTCGCCATGTCGCCGAGGTTGCCGAGACCCTTCAGCATCGGTTCGTCCTTCTCCCGTGATCCTGCCGGTCGGGCCCTGCCTTGGCATCCCGGGGCCGCCCTTGTCCAGCCGCGCGGGACTGCTCAGCCATCGTCGAACGGATCCCAGGCATCGTCGCCCTCGGCCTCGGGCAGCGCGGCTTCGGCGGCGGCGGCGGCCTGCGCCTCGGGGGTCCGGACAGCGGTGATCCGCGCCTGCGGGAAGGCGGCGAACACCTTCTGCACCAGCGGGTGCGCCATCGCCCGCGCCGTCAGTTCGGCATCGGCCGCGGCGCGCGCCTCGGCGATCGCGGGTGCGCCGCCGTCGGGCACCACCGCCACCGCCCAGCGCGCCCCGGTCCAGGCCTGCAGCCGTGCCGTCAGCCGCGACGCCAGGTCGGCCGGCGCCCCCGGCGCCGGTTCGAACTCGATCCGGCCGGGGGCATAGCGCGCAAGGCGCAGGAACTCCTCCACCTCGACGAGGAGTTTCACATCGCGGTTCGCGCGGATCAGGGCGAGCACGTCGTCGAAGCGGGCGAAGCGGGCCAGCGCCGTTTCCGGGGCGGCGGCGGCGGCGGCGGCGGGCGCGCCGGCCGACCCGCCGCCGCGCAGCACCGCC
>CALDYW010000188.1 GCA_937944395.1 uncultured Paracoccaceae bacterium
CCGACGCGGCGCCCTCAGTAGCTCCGGATCAGCCCGACCAGCCGGCCCTGGACCTTCACCCGGTCGGCCGGCAACACCCGCGTCTCGTAGGCGGCATTCGCGGCTTCGAGCACGATCATGTCGCCGCGGCGGCGGAACCGCTTCAGCGTGGCCTCCTGCCCGTCCACCAGCGCCACGACGATGTCGCCGTTCTCGGCGGTGTTCTGGTCGCGGATCACCACGACATCGCCGTCGTTGATGCCGATCTCGATCATCGAGTCGCCCCGCACCTCGAGCGCATAATGCTGCGCGCTGGGCGAAAGCATCGCGCCCGGCACCGCGACCGTGTGGCTGACCTCGGCGATCGCCTCGATCGGCGTGCCGGCAGCGATGCGGCCCATCACCGGCACCTCGATCGCCGCCGCCTCGACCGGCCGTGCTTTGACCGGCCGTGCCTTGATCGGCCGTGCCTCGGCCGGCCCTGCCGCCGCCGGCTGCTCGGGCCGGTCGCCGCCAACCACCCGCGGCACCTGCGCCGCCCGGTCCATCGCCTCGGGAAGCCGGACGACCTCGAGCGCGCGCGCCCGGTGCGGCAGGCGGCGGATGAAGCCGCGTTCCTCGAGCGCGGTGATCAGCCGGTGGATCCCCGACTTCGACCTGAGGTCGAGCGCGTCCTTCATCTCGTCAAACGAGGGCGGAACCCCCTCGGCCGACAGGCGCGCGTGGATGAACTCCAGGAGTTCCAGCTGCTTGCGCGTAAGCATGGCGCCTCCACCGCCCCGGCGTTACGACCGTGTTCTACGCCCGTTCCCCATTTGTGTCAACGCATCCGTCAGATCGGCAGATAGGGGACGATGTCACCCGCGCGCCGGGGCCCCTCGTCCGGTGCCCGGATCAGCAGCGCATCGGCCGCCGACAGGATCGACAGGCACGCCGAGTCCTGATCGGCGAAGGGGATGATGCGCCCCTCCTCGAGGCGGGCCCGCATGTAGTGCGTGCGCGGTCCGTTCGCGCCGAGGTCGGTTCCGAGGATGCCGGCCAGCGGGCGCGGCGCCGGGTCGGGCAGGCCCTGCAGCGCGCGCAGGAGCGGCAGCAGGAACAGCTGCCCGCAGACCCGCGCCGAGACCGGAGTGCCCGGCAGGCCGAGCAGCACCGCCTCGCCGAGGCGGCCCGACATCAATGGCTTGCCGGGCCGGAGCGCCACCTTGTGGAAGGCCAGATCGAGGCCCCGACCGCCGGCGACGCGGGCCA
This sequence comes from uncultured Paracoccaceae bacterium, assembly GCA_937944395.1. GTDB lineage: Bacteria > Pseudomonadota > Alphaproteobacteria > Rhodobacterales > Rhodobacteraceae > CALDYW01. The sequence continues at coordinate 1,231 of CALDYW010000188.1, forward strand.
CCAGATCGTGGTCGCCGACCGAGGCGCCGCCGATCGTCACGATCACGTCGGCGCCGCGCGCGAGGTCCAGCACCGAGGCCAGCGCCTCCGGCCGGTCGGGCGCGATCGGCAGCAGGCGGGCGGTGCCGCCCTCGGCCTCGATCATCGGGATCAGGCCGAAGGCGTTCGAGGCCAGGATCTGCTCGGGCCCGGGATCCTCGCCGGGCAGCACCAGCTCGTCGCCGGTGCAGACGAGCGCCACCTCCGGCCGCCGCGCCACGCGGGGGGCGGCGCAGTTCATCGCCGCGAGCAGCGCGAGATCGGCCGCCCTGAGCCGCCGCGGCGCGGCGAGCCGCGCGCCGGCCGCGAAGTCCGACCCCGCCGGGCGGATGTGACCGCCCCCGGACAGGGCCGCGCCGAGGCGGATGCCCCCGGCTTCGGGCGTCGCATCCTCCTGGATCACCACCCGGTCGGCGCCCTCGGGCACCGGCGCGCCGGTGAAGATGCGCACCGCCTCTCCCGGGCCGACCCGTCCGGGCCAGCCGGCGCCGGCCGCGGCCTGGCCGACGACCCGCAGCAGCGCACCGGGGACCGCGTCGGCCGAGCGGACGGCATAGCCGTCCATCGCCGCGGCCGCGAAGGGCGGCTGGTCGCGCGAGGCGACGACATCCTCGGCCAGAACCCGCCCGGCGGCGGCGCGCAGGGCGACGGGTTCGGCGGGCAGCGGGCGCGCCAGCGCCAGCACCCGCGCCAGCGCCTCGGCCACCGGGATCACCGCGGCGCCTCGTAGCGCCCCGACCGGCCGCCCTCCTTCAGGATCAGCCGGATCCCGCCGATCTCCATGCCCTGGCCGGCGGCCTTCAGCATGTCGTAGATGGTCAGCGCCGCGACCGAAACGGCGGTCAGCGCCTCCATCTCCACCCCGGTCGGCCCGCTCGTCCGCACGCTGGCCTCGAGCCGGACGCCGGGCAGATCCGGGTCGGGCGCGATCTCGACCGCGACCTGCGACAGCGCCAGCGGATGGCAGAGCGGGATCAGGTCCGCCGTGCGCTTGGCGGCCATGATCCCCGCGAGCCGGGCGACGCCGAGCACGTCGCCCTTTGCGGCGCGATTCTCCAGAACGAGATCGAGGGTTTCCCGCGGCATCCTGACATATCCCCCGGCGACCGCGCGGCGCGCAGTGGCGGGCTTGTCGGACACGTCCACCATGGCCGCGCGGCCCTCGGCGTCGATGTGGGAAAGCCCGGCCATCAGCGGTCCCCCGCAGGGACGGGACAGGTCAGGATCGCGCGGGTGGCGGCGGCCACGTCCGCCTGCCGCATCAGGCTCTCGCCGATCAGGAAGGCGCGGGCGCCGTGCGCGGCCATGTCGGCGAGGTCTGCCGGCGTGAAGAGCCCGCTCTCGGAGACCGCCAGCCGGTCGGGCGGCAGCTTCGGCGCAAGTTCGCGCGTGGTCTGAAGATCGGTCACGAAGGTTCTGAGATCGCGATTGTTGATGCCGACGAGCGGTGAGGCGAGCGCAAGCGCGCGGTCGAGTTCCCGAGCATCGTGCACTTCGATCAGCGCGTCCATCCCCCAGTCCCGTGCCGCCGCCTCGAGCTCGGCCGCCTGGGCATCCGAAACGGCGGCGAGGATGATCAGGATCGCATCGGCGCCGAGCGCGCGGGCCTCGGCCACCTGCCAGGGATCGTAGAGGAAATCCTTGCGCAGCACCGGCAGCTCCACCGCAGCCCGCGCCGCCACCAGATGCCCGTCGTCGCCCCCGAACGAGGGCCCGTCCGTCAGCACCGACAGGCAGGTGGCCCCGCCCGCGGCATAGGCCCGGGCCAGTGCCGGCGGGTCGAAATCGGGCCGGATCAGCCCCTTCGAAGGCGAGGCGCGCTTGATCTCGGCGATCAGGCCCCAGCGTCCGGCCTGCGCCGCCGCGGCCAGCCGGGCGAAAAAGCCGCGTGGCGGCGGCGCGGCGCGCGCGGCCTGTTCGAGCAGGGCGAGCGGGCGCGCGGCACGGCGGCGCGCGAGATCCTCGAGCTTGTAGGCGCGGATGCGGTCGAGAACGGAAACCATGGGCCGGCCATAGCGCGGCGGCGCCGGGAAGGGAAGCGCCCGGCCGCCCGCCACGCGCCGCCGGGGCCCTTTCCGGTCAGCCCTCGAGCACAAGGAGATCGCGGGGCGAGACCGACAGCTCGACCGCCTCGCCCACTGCGGGCGGCGGTGCGTCGGGGCGGTTGAAGGCGTCGAGCGACACATGGTCGGAGCCGACCGCGACGCGCATGCGGATCACCGAGCCGAGGAAGTGCACCTCGGCGATCCGACCCGCAAGCCTCAGGTCGCGCCCCGGCGCCGGGCCGAGCGACACCACCTCGGGCCGCAGCGCCAGGCTCGCGCGTCCCGGGGGCAGCGGCCGGCCGAGCGCGATCTCCTGGCCGGCCAGCCGCACGCGCCCCGCGGCGGGGTCGGTCACCTCGGCCTCGAGCACGTTCAGCGTGCCGACGAACTGCGCCACGAAGCGGGTGGCGGGGCGGTTGTAGATCTCGTGGGGATCGCCGACCTGCTCGGCGAGGCCGCCGTTCATCACCACGACGCGGTCGGACATCGACAGCGCCTCCTCCTGGTCGTGGGTGACGAAGAGCGTGGTGATCCCGAGGTCGCGCTGGATCGCGCGGATCTCGTTGCGCAGGCTGACCCGCACCTTGGCGTCGAGCGCCGACAGCGGCTCGTCGAGCAGCAGCACCTGCGGCTTGGGCGCGAGCGCGCGCGCCAGCGCCACACGCTGCTGCTGGCCGCCGGAGAGCTGGAAGGGGTAGCGTTGCCCGAGGTCGGGCAGGCCGATCAGCCGCAGCATCTCGTCCACGCGCGCGTCCATCTCGGCGCGCCCGGTGCCCTTGACCTTCAGCCCGAAGCCCACATTCTGCGCCACCGTCAGGTTCGGGAACAGCGCATAGGCCTGGAACACCATGCCGATGCTGCGCTGGTTCGGCCGGAGCCCGAGCACGTCCTGCCCGTCGATGCGGATCGTGCCCGAATCGGGCGCCTCGAACCCCGCCACCATCCGCAGCACGGTGGTCTTGCCGCAGCCCGAGGGCCCGAGCAGCGAGACGAACTCGCCCTTCTCGATGGCGAGGTTGAAGTCCCTCACCACGCGCAGGGCGCCGAAGGACTTCTCGAGGCGGGCGATTTCGAGGAAGGGCATCAGCGTTGCGCTCGGGTGTGCTTCTGGAACCGGGTGACGAGCTGCATCAGCCCCATGCAGGCCCATGTGATGGCGAAGGCGATCACCGCCAGCGCCGCAGGCTCGTAGGCGCGGTTCGCGCCCAGAAGCTGCATGTAGGGCCCGAAGGCGGGCCGGTTCAGCAGGGCGGCCATGGTGAATTCCCCGATCACGATGGCGAAGGTCAGGAACGCCCCCGACAGCACCGCCACCAGGACGTTGGGCAGGATCAGCCGGGCGAGGATGGTGACCCAGCCCGCGCCGAGGCTCTGCGCCGCCTCGGTCAGCGTGCGCACGTCGATCGCGCGCAGGCCGGTATCGACGGCGCGGTACATGTAGGGCAAGGCCAGCGTGGCATAGCCGAACATCAGCAGGACGTTGGTGCCCATGGCCGAGCCGGTGAGCGGCAGGATCGACGAGGTGTTGAACAGCCGGATGTAGCCGAACACGATCACGATCGCCGGGATCACCAGCGGCAGCAGCGTGATGAACTCGATCAGGGGCCGGATGCGGGGCATCTTCAGCCGCACCCAGAACGCCGTCGGCACCACCAGGAGAACGCCGAACACGATGGTGGCGACGGCCATGGCCACCGAGTAGCCGAGCGTGTCGAGAAAGCGCGGATCGGCCAGCACCCGGCGGTAGGCCTCGAAGGAATACTGTCCGCGCAGCATCCGCAGCGAGAACTCGACGGTGCCGATCAGCGGCAGGAAGAAGTAGATCGCGCCCAGGGCGAACGCGATCCAGGCGAAGGCGCGGGTCACTTCAGCCACCTCTCGGCGCGCAGCCTGAGCCAGACGTAAAGCCCGTTGGCAAGGGCGGTGACGACGATCATGCCGAAGGCCAGGGCATAGCCGAGGTGCGGGTCGTTCAGCACGTCGCCGCGGATCTGGGCGAACAGCAGGATCGGCACGATCGACAGCGACGAGCCGGTGAGGGCAAAGGCGGTGGCGACGGCGCCGAAGGAATTGGCGAAGAGCAGCGCGAAGCAGCCGAGCAGCGAGGGGAACAGGATCGGCAGCGCCACCAGGCGCCAGTACTGCGCGCCGCTCGCGCCGAGGATCGCGGCGGCCTCGCGCCATTCCCGCTTCAGCCCGTCGAGCGCGGGCGTGATGATCAGGATCATCAGCGGGATCTGGAAGAACAGATAGACGAGGGTCAGCCCCCAGAACGACAGGATGTTGAAGCCCATCGCGTAGATGTTGATGCCGAACCAGTCGCGCAGCAGGATGGTGACCAGCCCGACCCGGCCGAGCGTGGCCAGGAAGGCGAAGGCCAGCGGCACACCGGCGAAGTTCGAGGCCACGCCCGAGAAGGTCATCACCGGCCCGCGCAGCCAGGCCGGCAGCCCGCCGAGGACCACCGCCCAGGCGACCAGAAGCCCGATCAGGCAGCCGAGCGCCGCCGAGGCCAGCGAGATCCGGATCGAGATCCAGTAGGCGTCGAGGATCGATTTCTGGAAGAGCCCGAGCACGTTGGCCAGCGTCCAGTCGCCCTGCGGGGTGCGGAAGGCCGCAACGACGATGTAGAGCGTCGGCCAGAGCAGGAACAGGAAGGCGAAGGCAAGGAACGGCACCACCCCGAGCCATACGAGGCTCGGGCGCCGTGCCGCGCGCACCCTGGGCGCGGGGGATTCGGCGATGGCGGTCATCGCAGGGCAGACCCCCCGCCCCCCGCGAGAGGGGGGACGGGGGCGTGAGCGTGGCGTTACTGGACGTTGGCGCCGACGACGGCATCCCAGCCGGTCGTCACCACCTCGCGGTTGGCGCCGAGCTGGTCGAGCGTCGGGAACACGGCCTTCTCGTAGGCTTCGGCCGGCGGCAGCGCGTCAAGCAGTTCCTGCGGCACGATCCCCTGCGCGACCATCTGGTTGAAGCGGATCGGATGGCAGTAGCCCTTGAGCCAGCCGAGCTGCCCCTCGTCGCTGTAGAGGTATTCCATCCACAGCTTGGCGGCGTTCGGCTGCGGCGCATAGGCCGAGATCGCCTGCACATAGACGCCCGCCAGCACGCCCGAGGCCGGCACCACCACCTCGAGCGGCGGGTTGCCCGCCAGCGCATCGCGCCAGGACAGGCCGTTGTAGTCCCAGGCGATGACGATGGGCGTCGCACCCTGCGCCAGCGTCCCGGCCTTGCCGATCACGGGCACGAAGTTGCCGGCCTCGTTCAGCGCCTTGAAGAACTCGAGGCCCGCCTGCGCCGCCTCGGCACCCGGTTCGGCCCCGGTCGCCATTCCGGCCGCGAGCACCCCGAGGATCGCCTGGTTCGACCCGCGCGGATCGCCCGCCAGCGCCACCGAGTTGGCGTATTCGGGCTTGAGCAGATCCGACCAGTCCTGCGGCACGTTCTCGACGAGGTCGGTGTTCACCACGAAGGACATCACCCCGTAGTAGTCGCCGTACCAGTAGCCGTCGGGATCCTTCACCTCGTCGGGGATGCCGTCCCAGGTGGCGACCTTGTGGGGCTGCAGCAGGCCCTCGTCCTTGGCCGCCGGGCCGAAGGCGAAGCCCACGTCGATCACGTCGGGCGCCTGCGGGCCCGTGTTGTCCTTGTTGGCGCGGATCGCCTCGAGCTCCTCGGCCGAAGAGGCGTCGGGGTTGAGCTCGTTCACCGTCAGGAAGGGATACTTCTCCTTGAAGCCGGCGATCACCCCGCCGTAGCCGCACCAGTCGTGCGGCAGCGCGATCGTGGTCAGCATTCCCTCGGCCTGCGCGCCGGCGATGATCTCGTCCAGGCCCTGCGCGGCAGCGGCCTGCGGCAGCACGACGAGCGCCGCGACCGAGAGCGTCGAGGCGAGTCTTGCGAGTGTGGTCATGTTCTTCCCCTCCAGGTTGGTCGGGCGCAATGCCGGACGGCCGCGCACAGGCGTTCGGTCACCTGCGATGGACCTGCGCCTTGGTGCGCATTCCGCGGCTCCCGCGGTCACTTAGCCCGGACATCGATGGCGAGGCAAACGAAAGTTACATGTCACGACCGGGGGCGACCGGGGGCGACAGCGACCGAAGGCGCCGGCAGGCGGCCCGTCGCCGGCCGTCGCGCACCGCGGCCGAACCGCCGCTCGAGGTCGGTGTCGCGCCGCGACCCCGGCTCGCGGCCGGCGGCGCGCAGGGGGGCGTCGCGCCCGTCCCCGAGGTCATCGCCCTGCCGCACCGGCACCGGCGCGCGCATCTTCCCTCGCTCCGGCCGGTCGCGGCCGACTGCCGGCCAGCCGCCGCGCGGCGTGCCGCGCGCAAGCGGGGCATCGGGCCGTTTCCGCTTGCGCCCGCGCGCCGCTGCCCTAGCCTTGCGGCGCGATCGGGGAAGGCGACGGCGATGGAACTGGAACTTGACGCCGACGGGCTCTGGCTGGGCCGGGTCTGGCGGCAGGGCATCGGCCCGGCGGTGGTCACGCTGCGGGCGGGGCGGGTGATCGACATCACCGCGCGCGCCGCGCCGACCGTCCGCGACGTGCTGGAACTGCCCGACCCCGCGGCCTATGTCGCCGCGGCGCCGGGCGAGGCGCTCGGGCCGCTGGCCGACCTCGTCGCGGCCAGCCGCGAGGCCGAGGGCGCGGACCGCACGCGGCTGCTCGCGCCCTGCGACCTGCAGGCGGTCAAGGCCTGCGGCGTCACCTTCGCCGGCTCGATGGTCGAACGGGTGATCGAGGAGCGCGCCGGCGGCGATCCGGCCCGCGCCGCCGACCTGCGCGCGCGCATCGGCGAGGCGATCGGATCGGAGCTGCGCGATCTGGTGCCAGGCTCGGCGGCGGCGGCCGAGGCGAAGCGGGTGCTGATCGCCGAAGGGTTGTGGAGCCCCTATCTCGAGGTGGGCATCGGCCCCGATGCCGAGGTCTTCACCAAGGCCCAGCCGATGAGCGCGGTCGGCTGGGGCGCGGCGGTCGGACTGCATCCGGCCTCGCGCTGGTCGAACCCCGAGCCCGAGGCGGTTCTGGCGGTCTGCTCGCGGGGGCGGATCCTCGGCGCGACGCTCGGCAACGACGTCAACCTGCGCGACATCGAGGGGCGTTCGGCGCTGCTGCTCGGCAAGGCGAAGGACAACAACGCCTCGGCCGCGATCGGCCCGTTCCTGCGGCTGTTCGACGACCGCTTCACGCTCGATACGGTGCGCCGGCTCGAGGTTGCGCTGACCGTCGAGGGAACCGACGGCTTCCGCCTGACCGGCCGGTCGTCGATGGAAGAGATCAGCCGCGACCCGGCCGACCTGGTGGCGCAGACCATCGGGCGCCACCACCAGTATCCCGATGGCCTCGTGCTCTACCTCGGCACGATGTTCGCACCCGTCGACGACCGCGAAGGTGCCGGCCGGGGGTTCACCCACCACCCGGGAGACGTGGTGACCATCGCGGCCCCGGGCCTCGGCGCGCTGGTCAACACCGTGCGGCTGTGCACCGAGGTGCCGGAATGGACCTTCGGCACCGCCGAGCTGATGCGCAACCTCGCCGCGCGCGGCCTGCTCTGAAGCCCGCGCCGCGGGGGGCCGACGGGGCCTGCCCGCGCCGGGCGCGCCGCGCGCGCCGCGCGCGGGTTCTGCCCCGCTCCCGCGGGGCGGCCGGTTCCCCCCGCCGGGCGGCCGGTTCCCCCGGCGCGGGGCGGCTGTCTGCCCCCCGCCCCCGGCTGCGGCGGCAACTCCCCCCCGAGGCTGCTTCGCGGCCGGAAAGGCAGCCGGCCGGCCGATCCGGCAGCCCGAGCGCCGGAGGCAGGCACCGCGGCCGGCAGGGCCGCGGCGGCGCGAACGGCCGGGCGGACGCTGCGGGGCGGCCGACGGCGGTCGGGCAGGCGGCGCCGGCACGGGCTTGCCCCGCGGCGAGGGCAGCGACTATAGAGCGGGCGGTCGGAACGGCAGGAGGCAGGCGCGCGCGATGGCGGGTCATTCCAAGTGGGCGAACATCCAGCACCGCAAGGGCAAGCAGGATGCCGTGCGGTCCAAGCTGTTCTCGAAGCTGTCGAAGGAGATCACGGTCGCGGCCAAGATGGGCGACCCCGACCCCGAGAAGAACCCGCGCCTGCGCCTGGCGGTGAAGGAGGCCAAGGCGAACTCGATGCCGAAGGAGAACATCGAGCGCGCGATCCGCAAGGCGCAGGGCGGCGAGGCCGAGGCCTACGAGGAGATCCGCTACGAGGGCTACGGGCCCGGCGGTGTGGCGATCATCGTCGAGGCGATGACCGACAACCGCAACCGGACCGCGTCGAACCTCAGGTCCACCTTCGCGAAGTACGGCGGCAACCTCGGCGAGACCGGATCGGTTGCCTTCATGTTCGAGCGCAAGGGCGAGATCCTCTATCCCGCCTCGGCCGGAGATGCCGAGACCGTGCTGATGGCGGCGATCGAGGCCGGCGCCGAGGATGTGGAGACCGACGCCGACGGCCACTGGATCACCTGCGCCGACGGCGACCTCGGGCCGGTGTCGGCCGCACTCGAGGCCAGCCTCGGCGAGAGCACGAGCGCGAGGCTGGTGTGGCGTCCGAAGACCACCACCGAGCTCGACCTCGAGGGCGCGCAGAAGCTGATGGCGCTGATCGAGAAGCTCGAGGAGGACGACGACGTGCAGACCGTCACCGCCAATGTCGAGACGACCGAGGCGGTGATGGCGGCGCTCTGAACCGGCGGGCCCCGCCGCCGGCCGCTGCGGCCTTGCCGATCGCGCAAGTATCGCGATGATGCGGCGCCGATGCCGGCCGATCTCCCTGCCTCCTCCGCTCCGGCCCGCCCGCTTGCCGGCGTCCTCTGGATGCTGGCGACCGGCCTCTGCTTCGTCGCGGTCACCGCGATCGTGAAGCACCTCGGCGATGCCGTGCCGCCGGTGCAGTCGGCCTTCCTGCGCTTCGCCCTGGGGCTGGTCCTCGTCCTGCCGATGCTCGGCGCGCTCGCCCGGGTGCAGATCGGGCGGCGCGAGGCGGGGCTGTTCGCCCTGCGCGGGGTCGTGCATACCGGCGGGGTGATCTGCTGGTTCTTCGCGATGACGCAGATCCCGCTGGCCGAGGTGACGGCGATGAACTACCTCAATCCGGTCTATGTCACGCTCGGCGCGGCGCTGTTTCTGGGCGAGCGGCTCCGGGCGCGCCGGCTGCTGGCGATCGCGGCGGCGCTGGCGGGGGCGCTGGTGATCCTGCGCCCGGGGTTTCGCGAGATCTCGCCGGGACATCTGGCGATGCTCGGCACCGCGGTCCTGTTCGCCGGATCCTACCTGATCGCCAAGGTGCTGTCGGCGGAGATGCCCGCCTCGGCGGTGGTCGCCGCGCTGTCGCTGGCGGTGACGGTCGGGCTTGCGCCCTTCGCGCTCGCGGTCTGGGTCGCGCCGAGCCCGGCCGAACTCGGCTGGCTGTTCCTGCTCGCGGCCTTCGCGACAGCCGGGCACTACACCATGACGCTGGCCTTCGCCGCGGCGCCGGTGACGGTGACCCAGCCGGTGACCTTCCTGCAGCTGGTCTGGGCGGTGCTCCTCGGCGCCCTGGTCTTCGGCGAACCGGCGGATGGCTGGGTGATCCTGGGCGGCGGCATCATCATGGGCTCGGTCATGGTGCTGACCTGGCGCGAGGCGGTGGCGCGGCGCCGCCCGGTGACGCCGACCCTGCCCGAGACCAAGGTCTGACCGTCCGTCCGGTGCCCTTTCGCACCAGCGGTCACGGCCGCGCGGCGCGGCGCCGGCCCGAGGCCCCGCCCGTGCCCTTCGGCGGTTCCGAACGGGCCCCGAGCCGCCCGCCTCAGGGCGGCGAGACGAAGCGGACATCGCGCCCGTCGGGCCGGGTCACGGTAACCGAGGCGCGCGGGGCGAGCACGCCCTCGAGCGCGAGCGCGCTCAGCACCGTCTCGACCAGGGCGCGGACCGGGTTGATGGCGGGGTCGGGCGCCACGGCGGCCTGCCAGCCCGGGGGGCAGCCGGCCAGACCGGCCGACCACGGACCGGCGGCTTCGGCCGCCTCGGGCCGGGCGGCACGGCAGGTGCGCCCGTCGGAAAGCTCGACCGCCAGTTGCGAGGCCGAGAGCCGCGCCGCCACCGGCGCGGGCGGGGGCGGCGCGGCACAGCCGACGAGCATCAGCGGCAGGATCAGCCCGACCCGCCTCATGGCGCCGCGGCCCCGGTCGGCCAGATCAGCGGGATGAACACGGCCGCACTGATCGCGAGCATCACGTTCAGCGGGATCCCGACCCGAAGGAAATCGGAGAACCTGTAGCCGCCCGGGCCATAGACCAGCGTATTGGTCTGGTAGCCCACGGGCGTGGAGAAGGCGGCCGAGGCGGCGAACATCACCGCCACCACAAGCGGCCGCGGATCCATCCCGAGCGCCAGGCCGAGCTCGATCGCGATTGGCGTCATGATGAGCGCGACGGCGTTGTTGGTGACGATCTCGGTCAGGGTCGAGGCGATGACATAGACGGCAAGGATCACCAGTGCGTGGGGCAGATGGGCCAGCGCCGGCTCGACCCAGCTGACCAGAAGCCGCGCCGCCCCGGAATGGTCGAGGGCCGCGCCGACCACCAGCATCGAGAAGATCAGCGCCAGCAACGGCCCGTCGATGAAGGACAGCGCCTCGTCGCTGTCGATGCAGCGGGTGAGCAGGACGACCGCGGCGCCGACCACAGCGCAGGTGAGGATCGGCGCGACCCCGAGGCCGGCGCAAGCGACGATGCCCACCATGGTCAGCGCGGCGACAGGGGCGTGACGGCGGCGATAGGGCTTGACCGTGGGGCGGGTGATGTCCACGAGATCCATGTCGGCAGCCAGCCGTGCGATGTCCTCGGGCGCCCCCTCGAGCAGAAGCGTATCGCCCACGACCACCACGACGTCGTCGAGCTGGCGGCCGATGTTCTGGTTGCGGCGGTGCACGGCGAGCGGATAGACGCCGTAGCGGCGCCTGAGCCGCATCGAGCCGAGCGAGCGGCCGATCATCCGGCAGCCCGGGGTGATCAGCACCTCGACCGTCTCGGTGCGCACCGAGGACAGCTTGTCCACCATCTTCACGTCGCGCGACTGCTGCAGGCCCAGGAGTTCGGCCATCTCGCTGCGCAGCACCACCCGGTCGCCGGCCTCGAGCACCACCGAGTCGATGTCGCGGCGCAGCGAGGCGTCGCCGCGCAGCACGTCGATCAGCCGCACGCCCTCGCGCCGGAACAGTTCGACCTCGGTCGCCTTGCGGCCGATCAGCGCCGAACCCTCCGGCACCGCGACCTCGGTGAAGTACTTGAGCTTCCGGCGATCCGACAGCATCACCCCCATCGACTGCCGGTCGGGCAGCAGGTAGCGGCCGAACAGCGCGAGATAGCCAAGCCCGATCACCACCTGGATCGCGCCGAGGGGCAGGATCTCGAACAGGCCGAAGGGGGCAAGGCCCTGGGCGCGCGCCACGCCGTCCACGAGAAGGTTCGTCGAGGTGCCGATCATCGTGCAGGTGCCGCCGAGGATCGCGGCATAGCTGAGCGGGATCAGGAGTTTCGAGGGCGCGACGCCGATCTTCTTGGCCATCTGGATCAGGACCGGGATCATCACCACCACGACCGGCGTGTTGTTCAGGAAGGCCGAGAAGGCGGCGGTGAACAGGAACACGCCGGCCAGCGTGACCGTGGCGTTGCGGTCGGCCAGCCCGCTGGCCTGCCGCGTCAGCCAGTCGAGCACGCCGGTGCGCACCAGCGCGCCCATCATCAGAAACAGCGCGAGGATGGCCCAGGGCGCGGGCGAGGACAGCGCCCTGCGCGCGTCGTCGTAAGGCACCAGACCCAGCGCCAGCATCGCCGCCGCCCCGGCGATCGCGGTCACCTCGGGCCGGAACACCTCGCGCACGAAAAGCACCAGCATGGCGAGGACGACGAGCAGGGCAAGAACCGCGGTTCCGGTCTCGCCGAGCGGCAGGTCGATCATGCAGATCCTCGTTCGGCGGGTTCCGGCCGTCGGCCATCATGATCGCCGTCTCCGGTCGCGGCAAGGGGGTCGCGGCGGCGCGGCGAGACCAGGAAGAGGCCGCCCATCATCGTGAGCAGGGCCAGCCAGACCCAACCGGAATAGCGTTCGGACAGAAGCGCGATCGACCACAGCACGCCGAAGCCGGTGACCAGGTAGCCGACCTGGGCGGCGAACACGGCGCCGGCGCGGGCGATCAGCCAGACATAGGCGACATAGGCCGCCGCGTGCAGACAGGACGAGACGATCAGCGCCGCCTCGGGCCGGCCGATCCCTGCCGTGGGGTCGATCCACTGGCCGGTGGCCAGCGCCAGCGGAAGCGCGGCCAGCGCACCGACCAGCGATGCGCCGGTCAGCACCTGGACGGGGTCGAGCCCGAACGTGCCCCACTTCGCCACCAGCGTGCCCTCGAGCGCATAGGCGAGCGGCATGATGAGCGCGAGCGGCAGCCAGGCCGCCATCGCGGGGTCCGGAAGGGCGGACCCGGGCAGCGAGATCAGGGCGACGCCGGCGAGGCCGAGCCCGAGCCCCCCGAGGCGGAGCCAGCCGAAGCGGTCGATTCCCGCCGCCACCGCCATCGGGAAGGCGAAGATCGCGGCCAGCGCCACCACGATCGCGAGAATCCCCGCCGGCAGATGCGCGGCCGCGGTGTAGGAGGCCCCGTTCGGGATCAGCGTGCCGAATGCCGCGATCATCAGGTAGAGCCCGAGCGGACGCGCCCCGAGAGGCAGCCGCCGCCGGCGCAGCGCCAGGATCGGGCCGAGAAGCAGCACGCCGATCACGAGTTGCCAGAAGATCAGCCCGAAGGCCCCGTGCCCCGACGAGACCGCGACCTTGGTCAGCGGCGAGGCCAGCCCCCAGGCCGCCCCGAGCACCACAAGCAAGAGGACGAGGCCGAGATTTCCCCTCACGGTCCGCATTCGGCCAGTCGCCCGCCCAGCCGCACCGGCACCGCGCGCAGCGCCCGCCCGCTGCGGTCGTCGGTCTCGACGAGAAGTCCCGCCAGGGTCACCTCGCCCGCGGCCGGGGTGAACCGCTCCTTCGACATGCCGGTGACGAAGCGGCGCATCGGCTCGGCCGGGTCCATCCCGATCACCGACTGATAGTCGCCGCACATGCCGGCGTCCGACTGGTAGGCGGTCCCGCCGGGCAGGATCATGGTGTCGGCGGTCGGCACATGGGTATGGGTGCCCACGGCGAGGCTCACCCGGCCGTCGCAGAACAGACCCAGCGCCATCTTCTCGCTCGTCGCCTCGGCATGCAGGTCGATCACCGCCGCCTGCGCGAGCCCGCCCAGGGGATGCGCCCGCAGGACCGCATCCAGCGCCGAGAACGGGTCGTCGAAGGGCTGGCGCATGAACACCCGCCCCAGCACCTGCGCCACCAGCACCCGGCGCCCGTCGGCAAGCGGATAGAGCCGCGCGCCGTGGCCGGGGGCGGCGCGGGCATAGTTCAGCGGCCGCAACACCCGCGGCTCGGCCTCGAGCAGCTGGGCCGTGTCCTTCTGGTCGAAGGCATGGTCGCCGAGGGTCAGGCAGTCGGCCCCGGCGGCAAGCAGCGCGCGGGCGTGCTCGCCCGAAAGCCCGGCCCCGCCGGTCGCGTTCTCGGCATTGACCACCACGAAGTCGAGGCGCCATTCGCCCCTGAGCGCCGGCAACCGGGCGATCACCGCCGACCGGCCGGGCCGCCCCATCACGTCGCCGAGGAAGAGAATGCGCATGCGCCCCTGCCTAGGGCCGGCCGATGCCGGGCGCAAGCGGCAGCAGCGGGGCGACGGGCAGGCCGCCGGAGCGGCGGCGGCGGCGGGCGGGCCGCGGCGGCGGCGGCCCCCGGCATGCCCCGGCATGCCCCGGGCGGGGCTCAACCCGACCCCGGGCTCGCGGGCGCCGTCCTGCCGGCGCCCGTCACCGCCCCGGGCCGGTTCGTCCCGATGCCGCTCGGCTTCTTCCTGCTGCTCTGCGGCTCGGCGCTCACCGGGCGCCCCCGGGGCGGATGACGCCGGCCTCGGTCACGATCAGATCGAGCGCGGCATCGGTCGGCTCGACGGGCAGCGCCGGCACCTCCTGCGCGGCAAAGGCCAGACCGATCGCCAGCGTGGCCGGGTTTGCGGCGCGCAGCGCGGCCAGCGTGCGGTCGTAGAACCCCCCGCCGTAGCCCAGCCGGAAGCCGCGACGGTCGAAGGCCAGCATCGGCACGATCAGCACCTCGGGGGTCACCTCGGCACCCTCGGCGGGGATCAGCGCCCGGTAGGCACCCTCGACCAGCGGCGCCCCCGGCGCCCATTCGCGGAAGCCCAGCGGCAGGCCGCGCCCGGCCACGACCGGCAGGCAGACCGGGCCGCGATGGGCGAGGAGCGCGGGCATCGGGTCGGCCTCGCCGCGCATGGCGACATAGGCCGACAGCCGCCGCCCGGCATGCGGCGCGAGCAGCGGAACCAGCCGCGCCGCGGGAGCCCCGGCCCCCAGCGCCGCGCAGACCTCGGCCCGGCGCGCCTCGGCGGCGCGGCGCAGCGCGCGCTTGTCCTCGGCCGGGGTCATATCAGCAGAAGCGTCGCAAAGCCGAGGAAGGCGAAGAAGCCCATCACGTCGGTCAGCGTGGTCACGAAGGTGCCCGAGGCCAGGGCCGGGTCGAATCCCAGCCGGTCGAGCGCCAGCGGCACCAGCACGCCGCCCAGCGCCGCGACGATCTGGTTGACGATCATCGCCGCCCCGAGCACCAGCCCGAGCTTCAGGTCGGAGAAGATCACTGCCCCGGCCGTCCCGAGCACGAGGGCCAGCACCGCGCCGTTGATCAGCCCCGCCCCGAACTCGCGCCCGACCACGCGCAGCGCGTTCGACCGGCTGATCCGCCGCGTCGCTAGACCGCGCACCGCCACCGCGAGCGACTGGGTGCCGGCGATGCCGCCCGTCGAGGCGACGATGGGCATCAGCGCCGCCAGGGTCACGATCGCCGCGATCGTCGCCTCGAACTGCGCGATCACCACTGCCGACAGCGAGGCGGTGCCGAGGTTCACCACCAGCCAGGGCAGCCGCCCCTTCGCGGTCGTCAGCGCGTTGTCGGTCATGCTCGTTTCGTCGCCGACCCCGGCGAGGCGCAGGATGTCCTCCTCGTGCTCCTCGTCGAGCACGGCCATCGCATCGTCGATGGTGATCACCCCCACCAGCCGGTCGTCGGCATCGACCACCGGCGCCGAGATCAGGTGATACTGGTTGAAGGCATAGGCCACATCGTCCTCGGGGTCGGTCACGCGGATCGGACGGAAACTGTCCTCGGTGATCGCCCTGAGCGGCACGTCGCGCTTCGAGGCGAGGATCCGACCCAGCGTGACATAGCCCACCGGGCGGTGCTTCGGATCGACGAGGACCACATGGTAGAACTGGTCGGGCAGGTGCTCCTCGCTGCGCAGGAAGTCGATCGCCTCGCCGACCGTCCAGTGCTCGGGCGCGGTCACCACCTCGCGCTGCATCAGCCGCCCGGCCGAATGCTCGGGATAGGTCAGCGACTGCTCCACGGCGGCGCGGTCGGCCTCCCCGAGCGCACCGAGGATGATCTGCTGCTGCGGCGGCTCGAGATCCTCGATCAGGTCGACGACATCGTCCGAGTCGAGCTCGCGCACCGCCTCGGCAAGCTGTTCGCGCGGCAGCGCGGCGATCACCTCCTCGCGCACGGTCTCGTCGAGTTCCGACAGCACCTCGCCGTCGATCTCGCGCGCGCCGAGGGCGAGCAGCCGGCGCCGCTCGGCGGGGCTGACCTGTTCCAGAAGGTCGGCGATGTCGGCCGGGTGCAGGGGGGCGAGCAATCCCTCCAGAGCGGCGGCATCGCCGGCATCCACCGCCGCCAGCACCGCCGCCACCGTCTCGGCCGTGAGCCCGAAGCCGTCGTCGTCGCGCGGCTCGCCGCCCGTCCCCTCGTCGGTCATCGCCGCCTCCCTGATCCTGGCGCGGACCTTAGTGCCTGACGCGCGGGGCGCAACCGCGCAACCGGCCCGCCCGCCGGACGGTTGAGCCCGCCCGGCGCCTCGCCTAGGGTCGGGACGGACCCCAGGACAGGGCGGGTGGCGATGGCGGAACGGCTGATCCTCGGGCAGATCCTGGCCTTCGACCGCGATCCCTTCGCGGGCGATCCCGCCGGCGCGGCCCGGCACGAGACCCGCGGCGCGGTGCTGGTCGAGGGCGGCACGATCCGCGCCGTCGGGCCCGCCCGGGCCCTCCGCGCCGCGCATCCGGGCGCAGTCGTCGAGGACATGGGCGACCGGCTGATCTCGCCGGGTTTCATCGACGCGCATGTCCACTACGCCCAGACCGGCATCGTCGCCTCCTGGGGCCGGCGGCTGATCGACTGGCTGCAGACCTACACCTTCCCCGAGGAGCTGGGCTTCGCCGACGAGGGCCGGGCCGCGGGCACGGCCGCGCTCTACCTCGACCTCGCGCTCGCCAACGGCATCACCTCGATGGCGACCTACGGCACCGTCCACGCCACCAGCGTCGAGGCCTTCTTCGCCGCCGCCGCCAGGCGCGGCCTGCGCGCCTGGGCCGGCAAGACCTGCATGGACCGCAACGCCCCCGCGGGCCTGACCGACAGCGCCGACGCGGCTTACGCCGAATCGAAGCGGCTGATCGCCGCCTGGCACGGGCGCGGGCGGCTCGGCTACGCGATCACCCCGCGCTTCGCGCCCACCTCGACGCCCGCGCAGCTCGCCGCCCTCGGGACGCTCTGGGCCGAGCACCCCGACTGCCTGGTGCAGAGCCACCTTTCCGAGCAGACCGAGGAACTCGCCTGGGTGGCGCGCCTCTTCCCCGCGGCGCGCGACTACCTCGACGCCTACGAGGCGGCGGGGCTGGTCGGGCCCGGGGCGGTGTTCGGACATGCGATCCACCTGACCCCGCGCGAGCGTGCGCGGCTGGCCGAAACCGGCGCCGCCGTCGCCCATTGCCCGACCTCGAACCTCTTCATCGGCTCG
Organism: uncultured Paracoccaceae bacterium; assembly: GCA_937944395.1. Lineage (GTDB taxonomy): Bacteria > Pseudomonadota > Alphaproteobacteria > Rhodobacterales > Rhodobacteraceae > CALDYW01. The sequence goes on from CALDYW010000188.1 coordinate 18,269, forward strand.
GGGCTCTGCGATGTCGCCGGGCTCGCCGCGCTCGGCATCCCCGTCGGGCTCGGCACCGACACCGGCGGCGGGTCGTCCTTCTCCATGCTGCGCACGATGGCGGCCGCCTACGAGGTCGGCCAGCTCCGCGGCCGCGCGCTGCACCCGGCCGAACTCTGGTGGCTCGCCACCGCAGGCGCGGCCCGGTCCCTCGGCGCCGAAACCCGGATCGGCCGCCTCGCCCCGGGGATCGAGGCCGACCTCGTCGCCCTCGACCTTGCCTCGACGCCGGCGATCGCCCAGCGCGCGGCGCGGGCGGGCGACATCTGGGAGGCGCTGTTTCCCACGATCATGATGGGCGACGACCGCGCCATCGCCGCGGTCTGGATCGCCGGCGAGCGGCGGCGCTGACGCGGCGGACGCGGGCCGCGATCCCCGGCCCTCCCCGGCCCGCGGACCCGCCGCCCCGTCCCGGCACCGCCTGTCCGCAGCCTGCGGCCGCTTCCCTGTCCGGTCCGGAAATATCCCGGGGGTGCGGGGGCAGCGCCCCCGCGCCGCCGCTGCCGCAGGCGCCTCCCCGGGATCAGGGCACGCCGGCGAGGACCTCGAGCGCGGCGGCGTGGATCTCGGCGTTGGCGGCCGCCAGCACGCGCCCGCCGCCCAGCGCGGGCCGCCCCTCCCAGTCGGTCACGATGCCCCCCGCGGCCTCGATCACCGCGATCGGCGCGACGATGTCGTAGGCCTCGAGGCCGGCTTCCACCACGAGGTCGATCTGGCCGGCCGCGACCAGCGCATAGGCGTAGCAGTCCATCCCGTAGCGGGTCAGCCGCACCCGTGCCGCCAGGCGGCGGAACGCCAGCGCCTCGGCCTCGGTGCCGACCTCGGGGGAGGTCGAGAACAGGATCGCCTCGCTCAGCGGCCGGGTGCCGCGGGTCCGGATCGGCCGGCTGCCGGCCGGCCCCTCGAGCCGGGCCTGCCCCCAGCCGCCCGAGAACCGCTCGCCGATATAGGGCTGGTCGATCAGCCCGAGCAGCGCGCGTCGCGCGTCGCGCAGCCCGATCAGCACGCCCCAGGTCGGAGCGCCGGACAGGTAGGCGCGCGTGCCATCGATCGGATCGAGCACCCAGGTCAGCCCCGAGGTGCCCTCGCGACGGCCGAACTCCTCGCCGTGGATCGCATCCTGCGGCCGGCGGCGGGACAGCACCGCCAGCATCGCCTGTTCCGAGGCGCGGTCGGCGGCGGTCACCGGGTCGAAGTGGGTCGCCTCCTTGCTGTCGGCGGCCAGTCCGGGCGTGCGGAAATACCGCAGTGTCGCAGCGCGCGCGGCTTCGGCCATTTCTGCGGCCACGGTGAAGAGCTGGCGCCGCTCGTCGGGCGAGGGATCGGTCATGCGGGGCGTCGCGGATCTCTGCCGGGGTTTGGCGGCGTGTCCGGCCGGAGATAGCAGGCTCAGGCCGCGTCGCTCAAGACCCGCGCGAGGTCGAAAAGGCGCCGGCGTTGCTGTTCGGGAATGGCGTAGTAGGACCGGACGAGCTCGAGCGCCTCCTTGTCGGCCATCAGGTCGCCCTGGCGCGGATCTTCGTTCGAGGTGCCGGCGAGCCCCTCGAAGAAATAGCTGACCGGAACGCCGAGCGCGCCGGCGATGTCCCACAGCCGCGAGGCGCTGATCCGGTTCATCCCGGTCTCGTACTTCTGGATCTGCTGGAACTTGATGCCCACGCTCTCGGCCAGCTGCTGCTGCGTCATCCCGATCAGCCACCGGCGATGGCGCACCCGCTTCCCGACATGGACATCCACTTCATGCGGCATGATTCGATCTACTCCTGACTCGCCGGGTTATGTTTGTCCGTCAGGTTGCGCCCCCCGGTCGCTCCGGCAGCGGCGCCGCCTGCCGCGGGCCCGGTCTCACACTGGTGCGGGCGGTGATACACGCTAGGCGGGAATTTTCATAGTTGACCCTTTCGGCAGGTTGCCTCTGGCCGGGGATCTCCGCCCAGGCTAGCCTCGGCGGCGGGCGACGGCGGGCGACGGCGGGCGGCGGCGGGCGCGGACGGCGGGGGCGGACGGCGGGGGCGGTGGCATGCAGGTCTATGGAATTGCGGGCGAAGGCGCCGGGGCGGCATTCTTCGACCGGCCCGAGCCGGTGCCCGGACCGGGCGAGATCGGGGTGCGCATCGCCTGCTGCGGACTGAACTTCGCCGACCTTCTGATGATCGAGGGGCGCTACCAGGAACGCCCTGCCCCGCCCTTCGCACTCGGCATGGAACTGGCCGGCACGGTCGCCGCCCTCGGTCCCGGCACGCGCGGATTCGCCCCGGGCGACCGGGTGGCGGTCTTTGCCGGCTCGGGCGGGCTCGCGCCCTTCGGTGTCTTCCCGGCCGACCGGGCGGTGCGGCTTCCCGAGGGGATGCCCTTCGAGACGGCGGCCGCCTTCCAGGTCGCCTACGGCACCAGCCACCTTGCGCTCGCGCGCCGCGCCCGCCTCGCGGCGGGCGAGACGCTGCTGGTCCTCGGCGCGGCCGGCGGCGTCGGGCTGACCGCGGTCGAGATCGGCCGGCGGCTGGGGGCGCGGGTGATCGCGGTGGCGCGCGGGACCGGGCGCCTGGCGGTGGCCGAAGCCGCCGGCGCGCATCACCTGATCGACGGCGAGGCCGCCGACCTCGCCGGCGCGGTCCGGGCGCTCGGCGGGGCCGACGTGATCTACGATCCGGTGGGCGGGGCGGCCTTCGCGCAGGCCCTCCGGGCGGCCCGCCCCGAGGCCCGGGCGCTGGTGATCGGCTTTGCCTCGGGCGAGGTGCCCGAGATCCGGGCCAACCACCTTCTGGTGAAGAACCTCGATGTGATCGGCTTCTACTGGGGCGGCTACCTGCGCTTCGCCCCCGCCGCCCTGCGCGACAGCCTGGCCACGCTGCTCGACTGGTGGCGCGAGGGGCTGGTGCGGCCGCATGTCAGCCATGTGCTGCCCTTCGCCGAGGCGCCCGCCGCGCTCGACCTTCTGCGCCGGCGGGCGGCGACAGGCAAGGTCGTGGTCACGCTCGACCCGCCCTGAACCGGGCGCGCCGCGCGCGCTGCGGTTGACACCCGCGTCGCGGCGTGTAGAAGGCGGGCTTCCACGATTGACCGGCGGCCCCGGGCCGCCGAAGCGGAGCGGGTGCCATGGCCAAGCCGACGACGATCAAGATCCGGCTGAACTCGACGGCGGGCACCGGGCACTTCTACGTCACCAAGAAGAACGCCCGGACGATGACCGAGAAGTTCTCGATCAAGAAGTACGATCCGGTGGTGCGCAAGCACGTCGAGTACAAGGAAGGCAAGATCAAGTAGCCGTCCGCCGCATCGGGTGGCCTTCGGCCGCAAGGCCCTGCGCGGCCGGCGGGAAGCCTCCGCGACCGGCCGCATGTCTGCCGGCGCCGGCCGGCGCGGAGCGGGCGGCAGCCACCGCGGTGGCGGTGCCACGGCATCCGGGTGGCGCACGGTCGCGAGGATGCGCGCCCCGGGTCCGCGGCAGGGAGTGTGCCCGGCACGGCCGCCCCGCCGGCCGGACGGGAGCCCCGGGGGGGCGGCCGGCGGCGGTCGGGGGCGGCGCCCCCGCTCGGACGGCCCGGACAGGGCAGGCGCCGCGCCGGTCCGCACCGGGCGGTCGTCCGCGCCGCGCCCGTCCGCGCCGGACGGTCATCCGCGCCGCGCCGGTCCGCGCCGGGCGGTCATCCGCGCTTGCATCGCCGGCCGCAGGCGCCTCTTCTGACAGGCCGGCCCGGCCGTGGCCGGTGGCCGCCCCGCGAGGCGCGCGACCACGAGCGCGAAGATCGCGATCCGCCCGCGGCACGACCCCAAGGCCGGACGGGGCGCGCCGCTCTGCGTCGCGGTCTTTCGCGACCGCGCGGCGGCCGCGGTGTTCCGTGCCCCGGCCGGTTTTCCGGGCGGCAGGGCGGGCGATGTCCTCACGGTCGCCTTCGCCGGCTGCCGAAGCCCCTGCCGCGGCCCGAACGGCGGTTCGGCCTTCCGGCAGACAATGGCGTTCCCGTTCCCGATCGCGCCCGGCGACCGGGACTAGACCGACCGGAACCCGAACGCGATCGCCGGGAACGGGGGCCGGAACGCGCCTGCGGATGGCGCGAGGATCGCCGGGACATGGGCTGGCAGTTCACCCCGCCGATGCTGACCGGGGCGCCGACGGCCGGCGGCGACGAATCCGCCCGAGCCGTCGCCGTGACTTCGACCCTGCGGAAGATCGAGGCCGCCGCCATCGACGCGGCGCGCCGGGGCTGAACCGGTTCGCGCAGGGTTTCCCCGGAACGCGCGCGGAGGCCGCGCCGCGGCCGGCCGCGCGCCGGGCGATGCCGGATCCGCCGACCGCAGGCGGGCTGTCCTTTCCGGGCGCGGGCGCTAGTCTCGCCGCATGGGAACCCTTGCCCTCGACTTGCGCCCGGCCTCGCGGGCCGACCTTTCCGCGCTCGATGCGCTCTTCGCCGAGAGCTATCCGCGGCTGCTCCGGCCGCATTACCCGCCCTCGGTCATGGTCACCGCGGTGCCTCGGCTTGCGCGTGCGAATCCCGCGCTGATCGCCTCGGGCCGCTACCTGGTGGCCGAAACCGCCGGGGGGCGGCTGGTGGGAGCCGGCGGATGGTCGCCGCGCGGGGCCGGCGGCGCCGAAGTGCGGGCGCTGCTCGTCGATCACCGGTTCCAGCGCCGCGGCATCGGCGCGCGCCTTCTGGCGCGCATCGCCGCCGAGGCCGCCGCCGCGGGCGCCGTCGGGCTCGACACGCTGGCGGCCCGCGGCGCCGAGCCGTTCTACCGCGCCCAGGGCTTCGCGCCGCTTGCGCCGCTTGTCGTGACGCTTGCCCCCGGCATCGCCTTCCCGGTGCTGGCGATGCGCCGCGCGCCCTGACCGCAGACCCGCGGCGCCGCTTGTCCTCGTCCCGGCCGGAACGGAACGGGCCGCCCCCCTGCCGGGAAGCGGCCCGTCCGGGACCCGCTCAGGCCCCGCTGCCGGTCACTCGCGGTTGCCGAGGAACTGCAGCAGGAACATGAAGATGTTGATGAAGTTCAGGTAGAGGTTCAGCGCCCCCATGATCGCCGACTTGCCCAGCCACTCCTCATCCATCGCCGCGGCGTGCTGGATGTAGTCGGTCTTGATCCGCTGGGTGTCGTAGGCGGTCAGCCCCGCGAAGATCAGCAGGCCGATGATCGACACCGCGAACATGATCGCGGGCGAGCCGAGGAAGATGTTGATGATCGAGGCCACGATCAGCCCGATCAGGCCCATGATCAGGAACGACCCCCAGGCCGAGATGTCCTTCTTCGTGGTGTAGCCCCAGAGCGAGAGGCCCGCGAAGGCGATCGCGGTCACGAGGAAGGTCTGCGCGATCGAGATGTCGGTGAAGGCCGCGAAGATCCAGCTGATCGACAGGCCCATCAGCGCGGCGAAGACGTAGAACAGCGCCTGCGCGCCGGCCGCCGAGACCCGGTTGATCATCGCCCCGAAGGCGAAGACGAAGATCAGCGGCGCGAACATCACGATCCAGCCAAGGATGTTCGGGCTGAGCGTCACCGGGTCGCGGAAGATCGCGAGCAGCGCGGGCGCCGAGCCGACCGCCCAGGCCACGCCGGCGGTGACGAGCATCCCCACCGACATGGTCCCGTAAACCTTGTTCATATGGGCCCTGAGGCCCTCGTCGATCGCGGCGGTGCGCACGCCGGCGGCCACGCCGCGCATCGTCTGATATTCTGCCATCTCTGCCTCCGTCCAGATTCCGGTGTTCCGCCGGCGGGGGCCCGCCGAAGCTTGGCGGAAATATCGGGGCAAGGGCGGCCGGTTTCAAGCCGTTCGTGACGGAAACGGTCAAGTTACCCATGCTCCCGCAGGGGTCGGAGACGCCGGTGCGCCGGCGGGTCCCGGGCCGGACGCGCCGCCTCGGCGCGGTCTGTCTCGGGCGCCGTCGCAATGGCGTCGAGCCGCCCGGGCGGAACCGCCGACGGCGCCTGCTGCCGCTGGTCCTCGGCGACGGGCTGCCGCTTCCGCGCGATCGCCGTGGCAGCGCCCGGGGCCGCCGACATCGCCCGGAGAGGTCGGATCAGCGCCGAGCCGATGCCCGCCGTCGAGGACGGGGCGGGGGGGGCCGGGGCGGC
>CALDYW010000189.1 GCA_937944395.1 uncultured Paracoccaceae bacterium
GCTTCTGGCCAAGGGCGCGCACGACATCACCGCGCGGTGGCGGCCGCCCGATCACCTCGCGGTGGCTGCCGCCCGAGGTGATGGCGGCGACGGCGGCCGGCGGGGCGCAGGGTCTGCAGGACTCGGGCACGGGCGCGTTCCACGCCAAGCTCGACACGCAAAAGCCGCCGCTCGACGAGGTCAACGGCCGACCGGCGCCGGCCCCGGCCTTCGACCCCGGCCTTCGACCATGCCGCCGCGATCGCGATCCCGGTGGGGATGCCGGGGGCGACGGCGCGCGCGTGGGCGCTGATCCGCGACCTGCAGGCGGCGCGCGCGCAATCGGCGAACTGCGCCCGTGACCCGGCCGACGACAGGCCGGAAATCGGCTGGATCGCCGGGGGGCGACCGAGAGGCGCGTCGCGCTGCCGAGGCAGCAGACCTTCGGCGGACTGGGTTTTTGCAGCGAGATCGGGGCGGTGCCGCGGATGCTCTGCACCGGGCGCGGGACCTCGTCCGAGAGCACGCCGCACCTCGGCCAGGTGTTCGAGACCGCCGTCACCGGCGATCGCGACACGCTGCTGTGGCCGATGCATCTTTCGGGCGCGGCGGGACCCCGGCCGTCGGCGGAAGACCTCAACGCGGCCGAGGTGGACAGGCTGCCGGAACGCGCCCGGACCGCGGCCACTTTTGAGGAGCGGGGGGTGGCCGACCGATCCGCCCCCGGTCGGCGGGCAGGTCTGCCCCGGCGGTCCCGTTCCGGACCCCCTGCCATGCGCCTTGCGGGACGGATCCTGCACCGGGCAGGCCCGGCGCTGATCGTGCCCTGCGGCGTCCCGATCCTGATCTTCCCCATCGCCCGGGTGCTTCCCGGCGACCCTGCGCGGGCCGCACCGGGCCCCAGCGCCACCGCCGACCAGGTTGCGGCGCTGCGCGCGGCGCGAGGCCTGCAAGCCCTCGCGTATCCCCCCGCTCACCCGCATCGGGCCCGACGTCGCCGCAATGCCGGGCGGGGCCTTTCCGGTCCGGGCGGGGTCGGGCTGGCAGGGGCGCGCGCGTTACGGGGTGCAGGTGATCCTGCGCAAGGACCTCAACACAATCGTCGGCACCGTGCTGGCGATCGCAGCGCCCTTCACCCTGGGGACCATCCTCGTCGATCTCCGGAGGGGGCTCATCCACCCGCGGATCCGCCCGGCGCCCCCCGGGGGGGCGGGCATGCGGCGCGCGCTCGCGCGTCCCGCTGCCGACCCGCCGACCCTGGGCGGCGTGGTTCGGGTCGTGCTCGTGCGGTGCGCGGCCGCCCTTGCCGACCTGATCGCCCGTTTCCCGACCACCGCGGCGCGGTGGCGGACTTCACCGGCTTCGACCGCCCGCCCCCCCGGCCGGGCACCGCTTCGGGCCCGATGTCGCGGGGCGCGACCTGGTCGCGCGCGTGATCCGTGCCTTCCGCGCCTTGCACGCGCGCGGCGCCGGGGGCCTCGCGATCGCGCTGGCGGTCGGCCCGGTGCCCGGGGCTCGCGGCGGGTTTCCGCGGCGGGCGCTGGGAACATGCGCTGATGCGGCCGAGCGACGTCTTCCTGTCGATCCCCCCGGGCGGGTGCCCGCGATGTCGATCATGGGCGTTCCGACGCCGACGCTGGCCAACGGCATGCCGGGTGTCACCGCGATGTGCCGGCCGTGGTGCACGCGGCTTGGGTACCCCGTCGCCCGCGGCCAGACGGTCGGGGGATAGGTGCTGGCGGCCGGGGTGATCGGCGCCTCGAAGCCGCACATCCTGTTCCGCGAGATCCTGCCCGGCGGCCTGCCGGCGATCGTCAGCAAGATGACGCTGGATGCGGGCTGCGTGATCCTGATCGTCCCGTCGCGGTCGTTCCCCGGCCGCGGCGGGCAGCCGCCGACCCCCGACCTCGGCGCGATGGCGGCCGAGGGGTGAGCCTGCCCGAGATCGTCGAGCGCGACCCCGCCGTCGCGGCCCCGGCCGTCCCCCACGGGGGCGCCGTGAACCTCGAGGGTCGCAACCTGTCGCGGAGCTTCACGAGCGGCGGACACCGCGTGCAGGCGCCCTGCGGGGTGAGCCTCGGGGTCGAGCCGGGTGCGTGCCCGGCAATGGTCGGCGAGAGCGGGTCGGGCAAATCGACGCCGGCCAGCCGGTTGCTCGGGCTCTACCCGCCGGATGCGGGCGCGGTCCTGTTCGGGGGCCGGCCGCTGCCCGCAGGTCGCCGGCTCGAGCAGCGCAGCGCGACCCGGCCACCGCCGGGCGATCCGGCTCGGGCCGCAGAACCCGATTCCGGCGCTCGATCCGCGCGGGTCGGTCGGCGCCTCGCTGCGGCTGGCGCTCGGCGTCCACCGCATCGGGCCGCGGTCCGGACGCGCCGCGCGCGTCGCGGCGCTCGAGGCCGGTTTGGGTTCCGCCCCCGCGCGCGCCGCTTGCGCCCCGGCGGCCGTTTCGGGCGGGCAGCGCCAGCGGGTGGCGATCGCCCGCGCCCTGGCCTGCAAGGCGCGGCTCTTGCTGCTCGACGAGCCGACCTCCTGCTGTTCCGAACGATGCCCCCGGGAGCCCGGACATGACCCTGCGCATGGCCTCCGACGTCGGCGGCACCTTCACCGGGCCGGTCGCCTGCGCGACCCTTCCCGACGGGCGCACGCCGCTCCGCACCGCCGGGGCCGACACGACTCCGCCCGATTTCGAGCAGGAGGGCGTGCGGGCGCTGCTCGACACGGCCGGGATCGAGGCCGCCGCCGTGGACTTCCGCGCCCGCGGCACCACGGTGGCGACCGACGCGCTGACCGAGCGCAAGGGCGTGAAGCGTGAAGGTCGGGCTGATCATCACGGAAGGGTTCCGCGACGCGGTGAAGATCGCGCGCGGCGACCGGCCAGATTTCTTCACCCTGTTCCGTGCGAAGCCGCCGCCCGTCGAGCCGCGCCGTCTGCGCCGCGAACGGCGCCGCGAACTGTCGGGCCGGATGACCGACCGCGGCGACGAAGTGGCGCCGCTCGACCTGTCGGCGCTGGCTGGCATCGTCGCCGGCTTCCGGGCCGAGGGGGTCGAGGCGGCGGAGGGGATCGAGGCCCGGAAAATGAGCAAGCCCGGCCTGCGCCGCGACTCCCTCGTCACCCGCCTGGCTACACGGGACCCAAGGGCGGCGGAGGGGATCGAGGCCACCTTCGCCGACATCGCGGCCGGGCCGACCCCAGGCGGCCGAGAGGGCGGGCGACCGGCGGGTTCGGCGTCAACCGGCCTTCGGCAACCCCGCGACCGTTCCGGCCCGAGACCGGCCGCCATCCCGGGAGAGGGCCCGACCGTGGCCTTCGGTCTGCACCTTTCGGCCCTGCGCTCCCGCACGGCGCCGGCGGCACCGATCTGGTGGCGCCGGGCCCCGGTCCGCACATGCACTGGCCGGCAGGCTTCCATCCCCGGGCCGGCGGGCGGCCCTGCCTGCTCCGGGTCGCGCAGGACGGCGCGGGGTTCCCCATGCCCGCGCTCGATCCCGAGGCCGCGCGGGAGCGCACCGGCCTGCCGTTCCGGACCCGCGCGGATGCCGAGCGACCGTCCGGCGCGCTCGCGGCGGTTCCGGCCGCGCTCGGCGCGGGGACGGCCGCCCGCCCCGCGGGGGACGCGGCGATGCGCGCCGCAGCCGCCCTGCCGGTCCTCGACGCGCTGCCCGGTGCGGCGCCGCCGTCAGGCGTTGGCCGCCCGGATCCTGTCGGCGGCCTCGCGGGAGTAGGCGACGCCCGTCCGGTCGAAGAGCTGGTCCAGTTCGCCCGACAGCGTCATCTCGGTGACGATGTCGCAGCCGCCCACGAACTCGCCCTTGACGTAGAGCTGGGGGATCGTCGGCCAGTCGGAAAAGTCCTTGATCCCCTGGCGGATGTCGGGGTCGGCGAGCACGTCCACGTCGAGGAACTCGACGCCCATGTAATTCAGAACCCCCACCACGCGGCTGGAGAATCCGCACTGGGGCATCGCCTTGGTGCCCTTCATGAACAGCACCACGTCGTTGCCCTCCACCGTCTGGCGGATACGGTCCATCACGTCGCTCATCCCGGCCCTCTTGCCCTGCTCCTGTCGCCGGAGACGATGCGCACCGGCACCCGCCGCGCGCCGCCCGGCCCGTCGTCGTCGTCGTCGTCGCGCCGCGCGTGACCTGCCACCAGCACCACCGCGACGCCGACGATCGCAAGCAGGATCAGTGCCGCCAGCATCAGTCGGGCGCCTTCGTGGTCAGCGCAAGCGCGTGCAGCTCGCCGTTCGGTCCGTCCATCCGGCCCCGGAGCGCGGCATAGACGGCGCGCTGCTGCTGCACCCGGTTCAGGCCGCGGAAGCTTTCGTCGATGACCTCGGCGGCATAATGGTTGCCGTCGCCGGCGAGGTCGGTGATCGTGATTCGCGCCTGCGGGAAGCTCTCCCGCAGCAGGCTCTCGATCTCCTCGGCGCGCATGGGCATCGGCGACCCCCCTTCGCTCGCAGGTGAAGGTAGAGGCGCACCCGGCGCTCTGCAAGGGGACTGCCGGTTGCCTCAGAGCCCGAGCACCGAGGCGAAGGCGTTTCGGTAGAGGGCCGACAGCCCGGCCATTTCTGCGACCGACCGGCCGATCCGCACCCGCCCGTCGCCGGTCAGCCGCCCGACGGCGGTCAGCGGCACGTCCGCGGCCCGGGCGGCGACGCCCAGTGCCTCGGCCTGGTCGAAGCCGCAGGCAACGAGATAGCGCCCCTGATCCTCGCCGAAGAGCACCGCGAGGTCGGCCGGATCGAGCGTCAGCCCCAGGCCCTCGGCCTCGGCCATCTCGAAGGCGGCAAGGGCGAGGCCGCCGTCGGACAGGTCGGTCGCGGCCGCGACAAGCGCCCGGTTGGCCAGCAGGAACATCCCGTTGCGCCGCTCGGCGGCCAGATCCACGGGCGGCGGCGCACCTTCGGCGCGGCCGCAGGCCTCCCAGAGAAGCGCCGACTGGCCGAGGTGGCCCCGGGTCTCGCCGATGACCAGCAGCGCCATGCCCGCTTCGGGGCGCCCGTCGATCAGATCCCCGGGTCGCGCGATCAGGCCGACCCCGCCGATCGTGGGTGTCGGGTCGATCGCGCGCCCTTCGGTCTCGTTGTAGAGGCTGACATTGCCCGAGACGATGGGGAAGTCGAGCGCCCGGCAGGCCTCGCCGATGCCGCGGAGGGCCAGCACGAACTGCCCCATGATCTCGGGCCGCTCGGGGTTGCCGAAATTCAGGTTGTCGGTCGCGGCGAGCGGCATCGCCCCCTTCGCCACCAGGTTCCGCCAGGCCTCGGCCACGGCCTGCCTGCCGCCCTCGAGCGGGTCGGCGCGCACGTAACGCGGCGTCACGTCGCAGGTGAAGGCCAGCATCCGGTCGGTGCCGTGGATCCGCACCACCCCGGCGCCGCGCCCCGGCCCCACCACGGTATCGGCCATCACCTGGCTGTCGTACTGCTCCCAGACCCAGGCCTTGTGCGCGTGGTTCGGGCTGCCGATCAGCGCCTTCAGCGCGTCGATCGGGCCGAGGTCGGGCAGCGCTCCGAGCGGGCGCGGGGGCGGCGGGGCGACCCAGGGGCGGTCGTATTCCGGCGCCTCGCCCGCAAGCGCCCGCAACGGCAGGTCGGCCACCGTCCGGTTGCCGTGCAGGACGAGGAACCGGTCCTCGGCGATGGTCTGGCCGATCACCGCGAAGTCGAGATCCCATTTCTCGAAGATCGCCCTGGCCTCGGCCTCCTTCTCGGGCCGCAGGACCATCAGCATCCGCTCCTGGCTTTCCGACAGCATCATCTCGTAGGCGCTCATGTCCGGCTCGCGCACCGGCACGGCGTCGAGGTTGAGCCGGATGCCGAGGCCGCCCTTGTCGCCCATCTCGACCGCCGAGCAGGTGAGGCCGGCCGCGCCCATGTCCTGGATCGCGATCACCGCGCCCGACTCCATCAGCTCCAGACAGGCCTCGAGCAGCCGCTTCTCGGTGAACGGGTCGCCCACCTGCACGGTGGGGCGCTTGTCCGCGCTGTCCGCGCCGAACTCGGCCGAGGCCATGGTCGCCCCGCCCACGCCGTCGCGCCCGGTGCGGGCGCCGAGATAGACCACCGGCATGCCCACGCCCGAGGCCGCCGAATAGAAGATCGCGTCGGTTCGCGCGATGCCGGCGGCGAAGGCGTTGACCAGGCAGTTGCCGTTGTAGCTGGGGTGGAAACGCACCTCGCCGCCGACGGTGGGCACGCCGAAGGCGTTGGCGTAGCCGCCGATCCCCTCGACCACGCCCTTGACCAGGTGCGCGGTGCGGGGATGGTCGGGGGTGCCGAAGCTCAGCGCGTTCATCGCCGCCACCGGCCGCGCGCCCATGGTGAAGACGTCGCGCAGGATGCCGCCCACGCCGGTTGCCGCGCCCTGGTAGGGTTCGATGAAACTGGGGTGGTTGTGGCTTTCCATCTTGAAGACGACGGCCAGCCCCTCGCCGATGTCCACCACGCCCGCATTCTCGCCCGGGCCCTGGATCACCTGCGGGCCGGTGGTGTGCAGCGTCCTCAGCCACTTCTTCGACGACTTGTAGGAACAGTGCTCGTTCCACATCGCCGAGAAGATGCCGAGTTCGGTGAAGCTCGGGGTGCGTCCGACGATGCGCAGGATCCGCGCATATTCCTCGGCGGTCAGCCCGTGGGCGGCGACCAGCGCCTCGGTGATCTCGGGTTCGTGCATCGCGGTGTGTCCGGTGACTCTGCGGCCGTGATAGAGAAGCGGGGGCCGGGCGGGAAGGGCCCCCGAACCGCCACCGCGACGTTCCCGGCGGCTTGCCCGACGCCGGCGGCAGACCGCCCCTCGGTGCGCCCCTCGGTGCGCCGCTCGTTGCGCCCCTCGTTGCGGCGGGGCAGGGCGCCGGCGCGCGCGCCGGCAGCGCCTCTGCGTCTCCGGTGACGACCTTTTGTTACGTCCTGCGGAACTGCCGGACGCCGCGGGAGCGCTGCCGCACCCGGCCAAAAAAAAGGGGCCGAGACTGAGCTCGGCCAAAGTCCAACAGGGAGGTTGAGACCGACGCGGCCGCGCCGTGCCGGTCACGCGCGAGAAGTAGGGGCAACGGCCGCAGGCTTCAAGGAAAAAGGCGATCGCCCGGGATCATGGCCGGCATGCGTTGCATGCAAGCCTCACGCCCGGGTTCAACCACGGGTTGCGTGCGTCTCGCGCTGTCGCTGGCGACGGGCGATCACCTCCTCGGTGACGAATTCGCGGAACGCCGCCACGCGCTTGGATTGCCGCAGTTCCTCGGGATAGGCCAGAAACACCGGGATCTCGTTCGATTCGACCTCCGGCAGGACGCGCACGATGGTCGGGAAGTCCTCGATCACGTAGTCGGGCAGCACGCCGATCCCGAGCCCCGCCAGCACCGCCTGAAGCACGCCGAAGTAGTTGTTGACGGTCAGCAGGGACGGGATCTCGTAGCTCATCAGCTCGCGCACGAGCAGCGCTCCGGCCGAGACCTGCGTCGAGCCGACGTTCTGGCAGATCAGACGGTGTTTCGAGATCTCCTCGATCCGCCGCGGGGCGCCGCGCTGGGCCAGGTAGTCGGGGCTGGCATAGAGCCGCATGTGCACCCCCATCAGCCGCTTGCGGATCAGGTCGGCCTGGCTCGGCTCCTTCATCCGGATCGCCACATCGGCCTCGCGCATCGGCAGGTCCAGCACCCGCTCGTCGAGGATCAGGTCGATCTTCAGGTTGGGGTATTTCGCGAAGAGCGCCGGCAGCCGCGGCGCCAGCCACAGCGAGCCGAAGCCGGTGGTGGTGGTCACGCGCAGTTCGCCGAAGACCTCTTCCTCGCTGTCGCGGATCCGTGCGGTCGCAGTCTCGAGCCGCTTGGCCATCACGGTCGTCGCGTCGAACAGAAGCTCCCCCTGCTGGGTCAGGATCAGCCCGCGCGCATGACGGTGGAACAGCGTGGTGTTGAGCGACTCCTCCAGCGCGCGGATCTGCCGGCTCACCGCGGACTGGCTGAGCTGCAGCTGCTCGCCGGCATGGGTCAGGCTGCCGGCCTCGGCGACGGCGTGAAAGATGCGAAGCTTGTCCCAGTCCATCGTCGCTGCTTCCGTTCCGCCGCGAACTGCCCGGCCGCGCGGACCTTACCCATTCGCCCCCCGCCCGGGCAAACGGAGATATGGGTTGCCGGCAGAACCCGGTCAGCGATCTTGACGGGATTCCGTGCTAGACTGATCGCGCCCAGGGGGAGAAGCGCGATGATCCGGGCCGAGGCCTCGCCGATGGACCGCCTAGACCTGGCGCAGGACCGCGTGCTGCTGACCGGCACGCAGGCGCTGGTGCGGTTGATGCTGGCGCAGAAGGCGCGCGACCGCGCCGCGGGCCTCGTCACCGCGGGCTATGTCACCGGCTACCGCGGCTCACCCCTCGGCGCGGTGGACCGGCAGATGACGCTTGCAGGCGCCCTTCTGGATGCCGCCGACATCCGCTTCCAGCCCGCGCTCAACGAGGATCTGGCGGCAACAGCCTGCTGGGGCACGCAGATGGCCGGGCTGCGCGGCGAGGGACGCTACCACGGGGTCTTCGCGCTCTGGTACGGAAAGGGCCCGGGGGTGGACCGCTCGGGCGACGCGCTGCGCCATGCCAACCGGGCCGGCACCGATCCGCGCGGCGGGGTGGTGATGGTTGCGGGCGACGACCACACGGGCGAATCCTCGACCACGCTGCACCAGTCGGACCTTGCGCTGGTCGATGCCGGCATCCCGGTGGTCAGTCCGGCGGGCGTGCAGGAAATCCTCGACCTCGGCCACTATGCCTTCGCGCTCAGCCGCTTCGCCGGGCTCTGGGTGGGGATGAAGGCGGTCAAGGACACCATCGAGGCGACGGCGGTGGTTGCGGGCGATCCGCACCGGGTCCGGCTTGTCGCGCCGTCGCTCGCCCTGCCGCCGGGCGGGCTCGGCATCCGGCTGCACGACACGCCGGCGGCGCAGGAGGCGCGGCTGTTCGACCACAGGCTTCCCGCGGCCGAGGCCTTCGCCCGCGCGAACCGGATCGACCGGCGGATCTGGGGCCGGCCCGGCGCGACGATCGGGCTGGTCGCCGCCGGCAAGAGCTGGCTCGACCTCGTGCAGGCGCTGACGCTGCTCGGGATCGACGGGGCGGATGCCGAACGGCTGGGGATCACCACCTACAAGGTGGCCCAGACCTGGCCGCTCGATGTCGCCTCGTTGCGCGACTGGGCCGAGGGGCTCGGGCTGATCGTGGTGGTCGAGGAGAAACGCAAGCTGATCGAGGGGCAGATCCGGGAGGCGCTGTTCGACGACCGCCGCGGCCGCCGCGTCTGGGGCCGGCAGCGCGGCCCGGGCGGGGAGGAGCTCTTTCCGGTCCACGGTGCGCTCGATCCGGTGACGGTCGCGCGCCGGCTGGGCGCGATCCTGCGCGAGGAGGGGCGCGCGACCGAACGCCTGGCCGATGCGCTCGCCCGGCTCGAGGCGGCGGCCGAGGGCGGCAACGAGCCCGAGCGGGCGGCGCGGCTGCCCTACTTCTGCGCCGGATGCCCGCACAACAGCTCGACCCGCGTGCCCGAAGGCAGCCGCGCCTATGCCGGCATCGGCTGCCACTACATGGTGCAGTGGATGGACCGCGAGACGCTGGGTTTCACCCACATGGGCGGCGAGGGGGCGAACTGGATCGGCGAGGCACCGTTCTCGACCCGCGGGCACGTGTTCCAGAACATCGGCGACGGCACCTACAACCACTCCGGGCTGATGGCGATCCGCGCCGCGGTCGCGGCCGGGGTCACGATGACCTACAAGATCCTCTTCAACGACGCCGTGGCCATGACCGGCGGACAGCGGAACGACGGCGACCTCTCGCCCGGGCGGGTCTCCGCCGAGGTGATGGCGGCGGGGGTCCGGCATCTCGCGGTGGTCTATGACCCGCAGGAGGAGCCCGACTGGGCGGGCTTCCCGCCCGGGATCGAGCGGCACGCGCGCGACGGCCTCGACGCGCTCCAGCGCCGGTTTCGCGACCTGCCGGGCGTCAGCGTCATCCTCTACGTCCAGACCTGTGCCGCCGAGAAGCGCCGCCGCCGCAAGCGCGGCGCCTTGCCCGACCCCGGCGAGCGGCTGTGGATCAACCCGGAGGTCTGCGAGGGCTGCGGCGACTGCGGCGTGCAGTCGAACTGCGTCGCCCTGGTGCCGCTCGACACTCCGCTCGGTCGCAAGCGCGCCATCGACCCCTCGGCCTGCAACCTCGACGGCTCCTGCCTGAAGGGCTTCTGCCCCGCGTTCGTCAGCATTGCGGGCGGGCGGCCGCGCCGCCGCAAGGCCACGGGTTGCGACCCGTCCGACCTGTCCGACCCGTCCGACCTGTCCGACCTGCCCGCGCCGGCGCTGCCGCCGATCGTGGGCACCTGGAACCTGGTGGCGACCGGCATCGGCGGCACCGGGGTGGTGACGGTGGGGGCGATCCTGGCGCAGGCGGCGCATCTCGACGGGCTCGGGGTCGGCATGATCGAGATGGCGGGCCTCGCCCAGAAGGGCGGTGCCGTGCAGATCCATTGCCGCATCGCCCGCGACCCCGCCGACATCGCCGCCATACGGATCGCGGCGGGCGAGGCCGATGCGGTGATCGGGGGCGATCTGGTGGTGACGGCGGGGCCGGCGACGCTCGCGCTCGTGCGCGCGGGTCGGACCGGGGCGGTGGTCAACACCCACGAGACGATGACCGGCACCTTCGCCCGCGACCCGGGCTTCCGCCTGCCGGGCGCCGAGCTGCGCGCGGCGCTCGACCGCCGGCTCGGCCCGCGGCTGCTTGCCTTCGATGCGACGGAACTGGCCGGTGCGGCCCTGGGCGACACGATCTTCGCCAACATGATCGTTCTCGGTGCGGCCTGGCAGCGGGGCCTCGTGCCGCTGTCGGCCGAAGCGATCGACCGTGCGATCGCGCTGAACGGTGCCGCAGCCGAGGGCAACCGGCTTGCCTTCGCGCTCGGCCGCCGGGAGGCATCCGACCCGGAGGGCGCGGCGCGGATCGTCGCGGCGGCCTCGCCGCCGCTGCCGCGAAATCCCGAGGCCGAGATCGCGGCGCTGGCGGACCACCTTGTCGCCTATCAGTCGCCGCGCCTTGCCCGGCGCTTCCGTCGCCTCGTGGATGCCGTGCCCGACCCCGATCTGCGCCTCAGGGTCGCGCGCGGTTACCACAAGCTTCTGGCCGTCAAGGACGAATACGAGGTGGCCCGGCTGCTGACGGGCAGCGCGGCACAGGTTGCGGCGAGTTTCGAGGGCGACCTTCGCCTGTCGTATCACCTCGCCCCGCCGCTGCTTGCGCGGAAGGGCCCCGACGGGCGGCCGGCGAAGATCCGCTTCGGCCCCCGGATCGCGCGCCTGTTCGGCCCGCTGGCGGCGCTGAAGGGGCTGCGCGGCACCCTGTTCGACCCTTTCGGCCACACCGCCGAGCGGCGGATGGAGCGCCGGCTGATCGCCGAGTTCGAGGCCGACATGGCCGAGGCGCTGCCGCGGCTGTCCGATGCCACGCGCGCGGCGATCGCGGCCCGTGCCGAGCTGCCGCTGTCGATCCGCGGGTTCGGGCCGGTCAAGGCGGCGGCGGCCGCGGCCGCGGCGGTGCGTCGCACGGCGCTGATGGCCGAGATCCGCGCCGGCGGGACGCGCTTGCCGCAGGCGGCGGAATGAGCGAGAGACCCTGTCAAGGAACGGTCACACTGTCGCGGCATCGTGCCGGGTCAGACCGGTTGCGCGGAATCGTCGGGGGCACGGGGTCGCGGATGGAGAAACGCCAGGTCGCGCGCGACATCAGCTATGCCTCTTCGGCCGTCACCAAGGGGGGGCGCGCGGTGATCCGCGTGCTCGAGAACGCGACCGGGCGGCTCGGCCTGATCCGCCGCGCCGACGGCTACGAGCGGGAGCTGGCCCGCGGCCGCGACTTCTGGGAGGTGATGATCGAACGCTACGGCCTCAGCCTGCAGATCGTCGGCGGCAGCCTGAGCAGCATCCCGGCGAACGGCGCCCTGATCCTGATCGCCAATCACCCCTACGGCATCCTCGACGGGCTGATGATGGGGCACATCCTGTCGAAGGTCCGCGGCGACTTTCGCATCCTTGCAAACAGCGTGTTCCGCCGGGCGGAGGAACTGAACCGCATCATCCTGCCGATCGCCTTCGCCGAGACGCGCGAGGCGGTGCAGATGAACCTCGAGACGCGCAAGGCCGCGCTCGACTACCTCGCCCGGGGCGGCGCGATCGGGGTGTTTCCCGGCGGCACGGTCTCGACCTCGGCCACCCCGTTCGGCGAGCCGATGGATCCCGGCTGGCGCCACTTCACCGCCAAGATGATCGCCCGGTCGAATGCGACCGTCGTGCCGATCTTCTTCGCGGGACACAATTCGCGGCTGTTCCAGCTTGCGAGCCACCTGCACCAGACGCTGCGGCTGGCGCTCCTGATCAAGGAGTTCCGTGCGCGCGTGGGCGAGCCGGTGCAGGTGGTGGTGGGCGAGCCGGTCAACCCCGCCCGCATCGCCGAACTCCGGTCCGACCCGCGGCGGCTGATGGACTTCCTGCGCCGAGCCACCTACGACTTGTCGCCGCGCCCGCTCCGGTCCTACGACTACGGCTACGAGTTCGAGGCGAAGTATCGCGCCTGACCCGGGGGCGCCGCGCGACCGCGGCCGGCCCGGCCGGCGCGGCGGGGCAGGGGGCGCAGCATGGCCGTCGGGGTGTTCGATTCGGGGCTGGGCGGGCTGACCGTTCTCGAGGCGCTGGCACGGCGGCTGCCGGAGGTGCCCTTCGTCTATCTCGGCGACAACGCCCATGCGCCCTATGGCGTGCGCGATGCCGACGAGATCTTCCGCCTCACCTGCGCCGGGGTCGAGCGGCTCTGGGCCGAGGGCTGCGACCTCGTGGTGCTGGCCTGCAACACCGCCTCGGCCGCGGCGCTCCGGCGGATGCAGGAAACCTGGGTTCCGCCCGACCGGCGCGTGCTCGGCGTCTTCGTGCCGCTGATCGAGGCGCTGACCGAACGGCGCTGGGGCGACAACTCGCCCCCGCGCGAGGTGGCGGTCAAGCATGTGGCGCTGTTCGCGACGCCGGCAACGGTGGCCAGCCGCGCCTTCCAGAGGGAACTGGCGTTCCGCGCGATCGGCGTCGATGTCGAGGCGCAGCCCTGCGGCGGGGTGGTGGACGCGATCGAGCAGGGCGACATGGTCCTGGCCGAGGCGCTGGTGCGCAGCCATGTCGAGGCGCTCTTGCGGCGGATGCCGCGGCCCGAGGCGGCGGTGCTGGGCTGCACGCACTATCCGCTGATGGCGGCGGTCTTCGCCGATGCACTGGGGCCCGGCGTGCGCGTGTTCTCCCAGCCCGAGATCGTCGCCGAAAGCCTGGCCGACTACCTCGGCCGCCGGCCGGAGTTCCTGGGGGGCGGAACCGCGTCCCGCTTCCTGACCACGGGCGATCCGAAGACCGTGGGGGCGAAGGCCACGCTGTTCCTGCGCCGGTCGGTGCCGTTCGAGGCGGCGTGAGCGCGCCGTGATGCCGGCCGCGCGAAGGGAAAGATGCCTCGATCCAACGCCCTGCCGGCCGGTGCTGCGGGCGGGCGCGGGGTGGCCGGGGCCGGTCGCGGCATCGGCTGCGCCTTGCCTTCCCGCGCCGCCCCCGCCACATAGGCAGGGCCAAGCCGGAGGCCGCCGCCCGCCATGACCCATCCCGTCGCCGTCCTCGGAGCCTCGGGCTATACCGGCGCCGAGCTGGTGCGGCTGATCGCGACCCATCCGGGGCTGAGGATCGCCGCGCTCTCGGCCGACCGCAAGGCGGGCCAGGCCATGGCCGAGGTGTTCCCCTTCCTCGGCCATCTCGACCTGCCGGCGCTGGTGCGGATCGAGGATATCCGCTTCGGCGACATCGGGCTGTGTTTCTGCGCCTTGCCGCACGGCACCACGCAAGAGGTGGTGGCGGCGCTGCCGCGCGACCTCAGGATCGTGGATCTGTCGGCCGATTTCCGCCTGTCCGATCCCGCCGACTACGAACGCTGGTACGGCAAGCCGCACGCCGCGCCCGAGCTGCAGGCCGAGGCGGTCTATGGCCTGACCGAGTTCTACCGCGCCGAGATCGCCGCGGCGCGGCTGGTTGCCGGCACGGGCTGCAACGCCGCGGCCGGGCAGTATGCGCTGCGCCCGCTGCTGGCGGCCGGGGTGATCGATCCCGATACCATCGTGATCGACCTCAAGGCCGGGGTCTCGGGCGCCGGACGGGCGCTGAAGGAGAACCTGCTCCATGCGGAGCTGTCCGAGGGCACCCAGGCCTACGGCTACGGCGGCACGCACCGGCACCTCGGCGAGTTCGACCAGGAGTTCTCGAAGGTCGCCGGCCGTCCGGTGCGGGTGCGCTTCACCCCGCACCTCCTTCCGATGAACCGGGGCATCCTGGCCACGGTCCATGTGGATGGCGACCCCGCCGAGATCCACCGCACCCTCGCGGGCGCCTATGCCGGCGAACCCTTCCTGCGGGTGCTGCCGTTCGGCCGGCTGCCGTCCACGCGCGACGTGCGGGGGTCGAATTTCTGCCACCTCGGCGTGGCGGGCGACCGGCTGCCGGGCCGGGCGGTCGTGGTCAGCGTCATCGACAACCTGACCAAGGGCTCGTCCGGGCAGGCGATCCAGAACGCCAACCTGATGCTCGGGCAGCCCGAAACGGCGGGGCTGATGCTTGCGCCGATGTTCCCGTGAGTGGTCCCGTGAGTGGTCCTGTGACTGTTCCCGTGAGGCGGAGATGAAGGGGCTGAAGAAGCGGCGCAGGGTGCAGGTGATCGCGCTTGCCGCCGTGGCACTGGTGCTTTCGACGGCGCTCATCGGCTATGCGATGCGCGACGGGATCAACTTCTTCCGCTCGCCGACGCAACTCGTTGCCGATCCGCCGGGGCCCGCCGAGGTGTTCCGCCTCGGCGGCCTGGTCGAGGAGGGCACGCTGGTGCGCGGGCAGGGCGAGACCATCACCTTCCGCGTGACCGATGGCGGCGCCTCGGTGCCGGTGGCCTATACCGGGGTTCTGCCCGACCTCTTCGGCGAGGGCGAGGGGATGGTCGGCACCGGCCGCTGGATCGACGGCGTGTTCGTCGCGACCGAGATCCTCGCCCGGCACGACGAGACCTACATGCCGAAGGAAGTCATCGACGCGCTGAAGGAACAGGGCGTCTATGTCGATCCCGACGGATCGGGCTGACCCTCTGTCCGAAACCCGGGCGGATCGTCGCAGCCGGATGGCGGATCCGGCCAGGGGCCCCGATCAGGGCGTCCGTTCGCCGCAAAGGCCCTTGGCAGGGCCACCCGCCTTCGGCAGGTCGCGCGCTCGACGCAGGATGGGTCTGCGACGGTGCCCTGACTGACCTGCCCCCTCTCGCTCATCGGGCGGCGACGGGAATCGCGGGGCGAGGAGTGCGCGCGCCGGAGGCGTGAGCGCCGGGCATCGGCGCGGGGCCTTTCGGGTGGCGCAGCGCCGATGCCCGTTGCGGGCGCAACGTTGCGGCAGAGGCCACGGGGGTGAGGTGGCCCGGCGGGGGTTGCGGCCGGG
>CALDYW010000190.1 GCA_937944395.1 uncultured Paracoccaceae bacterium
CTCGCCGCCGCGCTGCGCGGCGAAGGTCGGCTGATAGTTGCACAGCACCCTGCGGTCGTCGCCGACCCGCGGCACCCAGCTGACCCGCCCGTTCGCCTCGGCGCGGAAGAACAGGCAGCCGCGGCTGTCCACATACTGGCGACCGGTGTAGCCGGCGGGCGGAAGCTCGGCCGGGGCGCGGATCTCGCGCACCGTCTGGGCCTCGGCGAAGGATGCGTGAATCAGGGCCGCGGAAACCGCAGCCGCACCGAGCAGCAGCCTGATCATCTCTTGCCCCCACAAGATATGGGGGCAAGGTTAGCCGAGACTCACAATGCAGGAAAGACCGGAATCGCCTATTTTGTGCCGTACATGCGATCGCCCGCATCCCCTAGTCCCGGAACAATATATCCATGGTCGTTCAGATGACTGTCCACAGCCGCTGTGACGACCGGCACGTCCGGATGGGCCTCGGCCATGCGCTTCAATCCCTCGGGAGCGGCCAGCAGGCACAGGAAGCGAATCGCCGTCGCGCCGCGCTCCTTCAGGAGATCGACCGCCGCCGCCGAGGAGTTGCCGGTGGCGAGCATCGGATCGACGACGATCGAGATCCGGTCCTCAAGCTGCGTCGGCACCTTGCAGTAGTATTGCACGGGTCGCAGCGTCTGGGGGTCGCGGTAGAGGCCGATGAAGCCCACCCGCGCCGCCGGCACCAGCTCGAGGATCCCGTCCAGAAGCCCGTTGCCCGCACGCAGGATCGACACCAGCGCGAGCTTCTTGCCCTCGATCATCGGTGCGTCCATCTCGCACAGCGGCGTCTCGATCCGCTTCGTGGTCATGGGCAGCTCGCGGGTGACCTCGTAGGCCAGAAGCAGGCTGATCTCGCGCAGAAGCTGGCGGAACGACCTGGTCGAGGTATCCTTCTCGCGCATGATCGTCAGCTTGTGCTGGACCAGCGGGTGATCGACCACGGTCAGACGGGGGTGCAGGGGCGGCGTCATCGGGCCTCCAGTCTTGCGGCGACACGGTCGCGGGTCGCACGGTCGCAGAAGGCGGCGGCCAGTGCCGTGCGGTTCAGTTCGGAAAAGACGCCCTCGTCCCAGTCGAAGGCCTCGGCGAGGCGCTGGTACTCGCGCACCAGCGTCGTGCGGAAGAACGGCGGGTCGTCGGTCGAGACCGTCACCTTGACGCCGCGCGCGCGGAGCGGCCCGATCGGGTGGGCGCGCCAGTCGGGATAGAGGCCGAGCGCGATGTTGGACCCCGGGCAGACCTCGAGCACGGTTCCGCGCTCGGCCAGGTGCTCGACGAGGGCCGGATCCTCGATCGCGCGCACCCCGTGGCCGATCCGGCTGACCCCGAGCTTCAGCGCCTCGCGCACCTCGGCGGGGCCCTGCCATTCCCCGGCATGGGCGGTCAGCCCCAGCCCCGCTTCGCGGGCGCAGTCGAAGGCCCAGGCGAAGTCGTGCAGACGGCCGGCGGCTTCGTCCCCGGCGATGCCGAACCCCGTCAGCCAGTCGCCCGCGGTCTCGGCGGCGCAGCGGGCGGCGGCCTTCGCGCGGGCGACGCCGAAATGGCGGATGCAGGTGACGATGCCGCGCAGGACCGGGCCGCCCGCGCGCGCGACCGCCTCGGCCGCCTCGCGGATCGCCGACAGGTAGTCCACCCAGGCGGCGAGGTCGCCGCCGCCGCAGAAGTCGGGCGACAGGAAGCATTCCGAATAGACGATGCCCGCGGCGGCACTTTCCTCGAGCACCGCCCGCGTCAGCCGGGCGTAGTCGGCCGGCGTCGTCAGCACCGAGGTCGCGGCTTCATAGACCGCGAGGAAATGCCGGAAGTCGGTGAAGGCATAGTCGCCCCGCGCATCGAAGATCCCCGAGATGTCGATCGACTTCTCGCGCGCGAGGCCCCGCACGAAGGCGGGCGGCGCCGCGCCCTCGAGGTGCAGGTGAAGTTCGACCTTGGGCGTCACAGCAGGCTCCGCCCGGCACCCGGTGCGGGCAGCCCCAGATGCGCGGCAAGGGTCGCGCCCACATCGGCGAAGCCGACCAGCCCGATCGCGGCCGCCGCCCCCCAGCCCACCACCGGCACGCGCTCGCGCGTGTGGTCGGTGCCGGGCCAGGTCGGGTCGTTGCCGTGGTCGGCGGTGAAGATCGCCAGATCGCCCTTGCGCAGACGGCCGAGGACGCGGGGCAGCGCGGCGTCGAACCATTCCAGCGCACGGGCGTAGCCGGCCGGGTCGCGGCGGTGGCCGTAGAGGCTGTCGAACTCGACGAAGTTGGCAAAGGTCAGGGAACCCTCCTCAGCTTCGGCTGCGAGGGCCACCAGATGTTCGAGAAGGTCAAGATCGCTTGCACCCTTGTGCAGCGCCGACAGGCCGCGTCCGGCGAAGATGTCGCCGATCTTGCCGATGCCGTGGGTTGCCCGCCCGGCCGCGGCGGCGATGTCGAGGAGCGTGGGCGCCGGCGGCGGCAGGCCGAAGTCGCGCCGGTTCGGCGTGCGGCGGAAGGCGCCGGGCGTGCCGGTGAAGGGCCGGGCGATGACCCGGCCCACCCGCATCGCATGGAGCCGCGGGGCCAGCGCCTCGCACAGCGCAAGAAGCCGTCCGAGCCCGAAGGCCTCCTCGTGCGCGGCGATCTGGAACACGCTGTCGGCCGAGGTGTAGCAGATCGGCCAGCCGGTGCGCAGATGCTCGGCCCCCAGCCGGTCGATGATCGCGGTGCCCGAGGCATGGACGTTGCCGAGGGTTCCCCCGGTTCCGGCCAGCCGCCGCACCTCGGCCAGCAGGTCCTCGGGAAAGGCCGGATCGGTCTGCGGGAACCGGTACCAGTCCCAGGGAACCGGCACGCCGGCGAGTTCCCAGTGTCCCGAGGGCGTGTCCTTGCCCCGCGAGGCCTCTTCGGCCGCGCCCCAGAGCCCCCGCGGTTCGGCGAGGAACCCGGGCATGGCCGCACCCGAGGCCAGCCGCACCGCCGCGCCGAGCCCCAGGCCGTCGAGCACGGGCATCCGCAGCGGCCCCGTGCGGCCATCCTCGGCGCGGCCCGCCGCACAGGCCTCGGCGATATGCCCCAGCGTGTTCGCCCCCGCATCGCCGTAGGCGGCGGCATCCGGCGCCCCGCCCGCCCCGACACTGTCGAGGACGATCAGGAAGCCGCGCGGCATCAGCCGACCCGTTCGAAGATCAGGGGCCGCTCCGCGGGCGCCTCGGGACCGATGCGGAAGGCCTTGCGCAGCGCCCGGGCGGCCCGGGACGCGTCCGCCGAGGTTGCGGCGTGGACGCGGGCGAGCGGCAGGTCGGGTGCCACTTCCTCGCCGACCGCGGCGATCTCGGAGAGCCCGACCGAGGGGTTGATCCGGTCGCTCTCGCGCCGTCTGCCGCCACC
Organism: uncultured Paracoccaceae bacterium; assembly: GCA_937944395.1. Classification (GTDB taxonomy): domain Bacteria; phylum Pseudomonadota; class Alphaproteobacteria; order Rhodobacterales; family Rhodobacteraceae; genus CALDYW01. Next base: position 3,360 of record CALDYW010000190.1, read on the forward strand.
GAGGGCGACGACGATCTCGCCCACCGCGCGGGTGTCGATGGCGGTGACGATGCCCTGGGTCTCGGCGCCGACCTCGGTCACCACCGGCGCCGAGGGCAGGCGGTCGGGCCAGCGTTCCACGAAGTCCGCCGGGCCGCCCAGCGCCGCCACCATCTCGCCGAAGATCTCGGCGGCCCGGCCGGATTCGAGCGCGCGGGCGATGCGCGCCTCGCCGTCGGCGGCATCGGCCGCGAGTCCGCCGAGCGCGAGCGCCTCGCCGCCGAGCGCCACGGTCAGATCCCACAGCCGGGTCGTCACCGCGGTGCCGGTCAGGGTCTCCATCACCTCGATCACCTCGAGGGCGTTTCCCGCGGCGGCGATCAGCGGTTCGTCCATGTCGGTGATCAGGGCGCGGGTCATGCAGCCCGCGCCCTGGGCGGCGGAAACCAGGGCGCGGGCGAGCCTGCGGGCGTCGTCCATGGTGGCGAGGAAGGCGCCGGACCCGGTCTTGACGTCGAGCACCAGCGCCTCGAGCCCGGCGGCCAGCTTCTTCGACAGGATCGAGGCGGTGATCAGATCGACCGACTCCACCGTTCCGGTGACGTCGCGAATGGCATAGAGCCGCCGGTCGGCCGGCGCGACCTCGGCCGAGGCGCCGACGATGGCGCAGCCGATCTCGGCCACCAGCGCCTGCAGGCGCTCGGCCGATACCTGCGTCGTATAGCCCGGGATCGCCTCGAGCTTGTCGAGCGTGCCCCCCGTATGCCCGAGCCCGCGGCCCGAGATCATCGGCACATAGGCGCCGCAGGCGGCCAGCGCCGGGGCGAGCAGAAGCGAGGTGCAGTCGCCCACCCCGCCGGTGGAATGCTTGTCGATCACCGGGCCGGGCAGGTTCCAGGCCAGCGTGCGCCCGGAGTCGCGCATCGCCCGGGTGAGGGCGACGCGCCCGGCCTCGCCGAGGCCCCTGAGGCAGACCGCCATGGCGAAGGCCCCGGCCTGGGCGTCGCTCACCTCGCCCGAGGCGAGGCCGCGGGCGAACCACTCGAGCTCGGCGGCCGAGGGCACCTGCCCGTCGCGCAGCCGCGCGATGATGGCGCGCGCGTCGGTCACCGCCGCCATCAGCGCGGCATGTGCGACGCCACGAAGGCGCCCGGAAGGAGCTCGTCGAGCCGCCGGGTGACCGAGGCGCCCGCCACCGTCGCCATGGTGACCGGCGTGGCGCCGTCGGCGAACTCGGCGATCTTCTGGCGGCAGCCGCCGCAGGGCGGAACCGGGTCGGGGCAGTCGGCGATCACCGCGATCGCGGCGATCCGGGTGTCGCCGCCCGCGACCATGGCCGCGATCGCCCCGGCCTCGGCGCAGGTGCCCTCGGGATAGGCGGCGTTCTCGACGTTGACGCCGGCATAGACGCGCCCCGAGGCCGCGCGCAGCGCCGCCCCCACCTTGAAGCCGGAATAGGGGGCATGGGCATTCCCGCGCACCGCGCGTGCCGTCTCGACCAGGTCCATCGGCTGCCTCCCCCCCCGCCAGTGCGGCGACTCTTGCGCGGGCGGCGCGGCGGCGCAAGGGGCGGGTGCGCGGGCTCAGCCGGCCGCAGCGGGGCCGGGCGCCGCGCCGGCAGGGTCGGGCACGCGGGTCGCGAAGTCGCCCGGAAGCGCAACCTCGACGAGTTCGAAGTCGGCGCTCGCCGCGGCCAGTCGGCTCGCCAGTCCCGGCGGGATCACGAAGGCGTCCCCGGCCGAGAGCGGCTGTCCGGGCTGCCCCTCCGCCTCGAGCTGCGCCGAGCCGCTCTTGACGAATCCGAACAGGATATCGGCATCATGCACCACGAATTGCGGCGTTCCCTGTCCTTTTCTTACCACCTGCACGGCAGCCACACCCTTCGTCGCGGTCGCGATGCCGGTGTCGCGGGCCTCGAACCCGGGCAGGCGGTGCGGCGTCCAGAGGCCCCGCGACGCGACCGAATGGACGAAGCGCTGCCCGTTCCATTCCCGCCCGGGGCGCCGGTGGGGCGTGGGCAGGGCGAGGTCGTGGTCGATCACCGTCACATGTTCGGCCGGAACGCCGATCTCGATCACCTCGAGCCCGTCCGAGGCTTCGAGCACCCGGTGCCGGATCTCGGGCGGCTGGATGAAGCAGTCGCCCGGGAACAGGCGGATCGGCGGCCCCTGGTCCTCGTAGACCACATCGACCCAGCCGCGGATGCAGAAGATCAGCTGGAAGCCGACCTTGTGGAAGTGCACCATGTCGGGCACCGGCCCGCCGTCGGGGATGCGGATGTGGCTGGCGATCATCGCCCCGCCCAGCCGCCCCGGCACGAGGTCGCGGTAGTGCATGCCGGCCCGCCCGACCACCCAGGCCGGCCCGTCGGCAAGGCGCCGGACGACGAAGGCATGCGACGTCGGCGGCTGCACCACCGGCGGATCGAGCGGGCCGATCGTCACCCGCGCCCCGCCGGGGGCGACCAGTTCGGTCGCGCCGCCCGCGATCAGCACCGGATCGTCGGCGAGAATCCCCAGCGTGCCCGCCGGCCCCTCGCCGGCCTCGAGCCGCAGCCTGAGCCCCAGCCCCGAGAGCTGCGCAACCCGGGGGTTGTCGGCCGGCCAGATCCGGTCGAGCCGGAAGCCGAGCCGGCCGAAGAAGCCGAGGTCGGCCGCGAGGTCGCGGGTGACCAGATACGCCTCGGCCCGGATGTTCTGCATGGCCTGCCCCCCTTCTGCTGCGCGGCCCCAGCCTGGTGCCGGGGCCGGCCCGCTGCAACCGTCTCCTGAACCCTTGCGGCGATCATCCGATCATGGTTCAACCCGCCCGCGGCCCGCGGCCCGCGGGCAGGAAGCGGGGTCGAGGATGGACGACGCACGCCAGGATGCCGCCCGCCAGGCGGCGCTCGACTACCACGCCCTGCCCCGCCCCGGGAAGCTCGAAATCCGCGCCACCAAGCCGCTCGCGAACGGGCGCGACCTTGCGCGCGCCTATTCCCCCGGGGTCGCCGAGGCCTGCCACGAGATCGGCGCCGACCCGGCCGCCGCCGCCCGCTACACCGCACGCGGCAATCTGGTAGCCGTCGTCTCGAACGGCACCGCGGTCCTCGGCCTCGGGCCGATCGGGCCGCTGGCCGCGAAGCCGGTGATGGAGGGCAAGGCCGTCCTGTTCAAGAAGTTCGCCAACATCGACTGCTTCGACCTCGAGATCGACGAACCCGACCCCGAACGCCTTGCGGCGATCGTCTGCGCGCTCGAGCCGAGCTTCGGCGCCATCAACCTCGAGGACATCCGCGCCCCCGACTGCTTCATCGTCGAGCGGATCTGCCGCCAGCGGATGCGGATTCCGGTCTTCCACGACGACCAGCACGGCACCGCCATCGTGGTGGGCGCCGCCGCGACCAACGCGCTGCTGGTGACCGGCAGGCGCTTCGCGGATCTGAAGGTCGTCTCCACGGGCGGCGGCGCGGCCGGCATCGCCTGCCTGAACATGCTCGTGAAACTCGGCGTCCGGCGCGAGAACATCTGGCTGTGCGACCTCGCGGGCCTTGTCCACGAGGGCCGCACGGCCGACATGACCCCGCAGAAGGCCGAGTTCGCACAACCCGGCGGGCCCCGGGCGCTCGCCGAGGTCATCGCCGGGGCCGACCTCTTCCTCGGGCTCTCGGCCGCCGGCGTGCTGACCCCCGACATGGTGCGCCGCATGGCGCCACGGCCGATCGTCTTCGCTCTCGCGAACCCGACCCCCGAGATCCTGCCCGAGGCGGTGCGCGCAGCGGTGCCGGACGCGATCATCGCCACCGGCCGGTCGGACTATCCGAACCAGGTGAACAACGTCCTGTGCTTCCCCTTCATTTTCCGCGGCGCCCTCGACGTCGGCGCGACCGAGATCAACGACGCGATGCAGCTGGCCTGCATCGAGGGGATCGCCGCGCTCGCCCGCGCCACCACCTCGGCCGAGGCGGCGGCGGCCTATTCCGGCGAGCGGCTGGCCTTCGGGCCCGACTATCTCATCCCCAAGCCCTTCGATCCGCGGCTGATCGGCATCGTGGCAACCGCCGTGGCGAAGGCCGCGATGGAGACCGGCGTCGCCACCCGGCCCATCGCCGACCTCGAGGCCTACCGGCGGCACCTCGACAGCTCGGTGTTCCGCTCGGCGCTGATCATGCGGCCCGTGTTCGAGGCCGCCGCCACCGCCGAACGGCGCATCGTCTTCGCCGAGGGCGAGGACGAGCGCGTGCTGCGCGCGGCGCACGCGATGATGGAGGAGACCACCGACAAGCCGATCCTGATCGGCCGGCCCGAGGTGGTGGCAGCGCGCTGCGAGCGCGCCGGGCTGCCGATCCGCCCCGGGCGCGACTTCGACCTGGTCAACCCCGAGAACGACCCGCGCTATCGCGCCTACTGGGGCACCTACCACGAGCTCATGGCGCGGCGGGGCGTGACACCCGACATCGCGCGCGCGATCCTGCGCACGAACACCACCGCCATCGCCGCGGTGATGGTCCATCGCGGCGAGGCCGACAGCCTGATCTGCGGCACCTTCGGGCAGTATCTGTGGCACCTCAACTACGTCACCCAGGTGCTGGCGCGCGGCGGGCTGCGGCCGATCGGCGCGCTCAGCCTGATGATCCTCGAGGACGGGCCGCTGTTCGTGGCCGATACCCAGGTGCATCCCGACCCGACGCCCGAGGAGGTCGCCGAGGTCGCGATCGGCGCCGCCCGCCATGCCCGCCGCTTCGGGGTGACGCCCAGGGTCGCGCTGTGTTCGCACAGCCAGTTCGGCAACCTCGACACGCCCTCGGGGCAGAAGATGCGCGCCGCCATGCGCCTGCTCGAGGCGCGCGAGGTCGATTTCGAGTTCGAGGGCGAGATGCACATCGACTCGGCCCTCGACCCCGGGCTGCGCGCGCGGATCTTTCCCGGCAGCCGGCTCGAGGGGGCGGCCAACATCCTCGTCCTGCCCAATACCGACGCCGCCTCGGGAGTGCGCAACATCCTGAAAATGAAGGCGAACGGGCTCGAGGTGGGGCCGATCCTGATGGGCATGGGCAACCGCGCCCACATCGTCACCCCCTCGATCACCGCGCGCGGGCTGCTCAACGTCGCGGCCATCGCCGGCACGCCGGTCGCGCATTACGGCTGAGGCCGCGACGGCCCCGGGGAGGCGCTCCCGGGGCCGCCGGCGCGCCGGCTCAGGCGATGAAGGCGATATCGTCCGCGATTTCCGAGGGCGTCACCCCGATGACGACGATCCTCTGCCCCGAGCCGAAATCGAAGCGCGTTCCGATGTTGCCAAGGCCGTCGTCGTAATACGTGCCGAAGGTCGAGACGACCTGCGCCGCCGTCAGCCCGCCGCCCCAGATGTTCTGGTCGAGCACGAGCCAGTCGACGTTGTTCTGGAAGAACACGGTGTCGGATCCGTGGCCGGGGAGGTAGTAGAAATAATCGACGTCGCTTCCCCCGAACAGCAGGTCGTCGCCCACCCCGCCGTACAGATGGTCGACGCCCGCGCCACCATAGATCGAGTCGTTGCCGCCGTCGCCCGCCAGGACGTCACTGCCCGATTCGCCGGCCAGATAGTCGTCGCCCTCGGCGCCGAAGACCGTGTCGTCGCCCGCACCGCCGTAGAGGGTGTCGAGGTGGTCGCCGCCGTCGAGCACGTCATGGCCCAGCCCGCCCTCGAGCCGGTCGTAGCGCGCCCCGCCGTAGAGGCTGTCGTTGCCGCCCTCGCCGTAGAGCACATCGTCGCCCTCGGCGCCGAAGGCGAGATCGTTGCCCACACCGCCGACGAGCGTGTCGTCCCCCGTATCGCCGTTGAGCGTGTCGTCGCCGATCCAGCCTTCGAGCAGATCGTTGCCGGCGCCGCCCTCGAACCAGTCGTTGCCGTTCGACAGGGTCGGCCGTTCGGTGATCACGTCGTCGCCCCCGCCGCCGTAGATCGTGTCGGCATCGTTGCCGCCGTTCAGCGTGTCGACGCCGAGGCCGCCGTCGATCACATCGCGCCCGTTGAAGCCAAAGAGCCAGTCGTTGCCGGCGCCGCCGTAGACGCTGTCGTTGCCGTAGTCGCCGTCGAGCGTGTCGTTGCCGGCGTCGCCCGCGATCACGTCGTTGCCGGCGCCGCCGAAACCGCTGTCGGCGCCGCCGCCGCCGATCAGGGTATCGGCGCCGGTCCCGCCGTAGAGCGAATCGTTCCCCGCCCCGCCGTCGAGCGAGTCGTTGTCGTTGCCGCCGTTCACCAGGTCGTTGCCGGCGCCGCCGAAGATCATGTCCGAGCCGGACCAGCCGCCGAGCGTGTCGTTGCCGGCCCCGCCGTCGAGCGTGTCGTTGCCGGTCGTCAGGAACAGCTGTTCGTCGATCAGGTCGTTGCCGTCGCCGCCGAAGACGAGGTCGTTGCCCATCGCGCCGTTCAGCGTGTCGTGCCCGGCCCCGCCGTCGAGCGTGTCGTTGCCGTTGAAGCCGAAGAGGTCGTCATCGCCCTCCCCGCCGAAGAGGTTGTCGCGGCCGGCGCCGCCGTCGAGGAAGTCGTTGCCCGTCCCGCCGTAGATGAGGTCATCGCCGTCTTCGCCCCAGACGGTATCGGCCCCGCCCTCGCCCTCGACCGAATCGTCGCCCCCTCTGGCGAGGATGCTGTCGTTGCCGAGCCCGCCCCGGATCGTGTCGTTGCCGTTCCTTGCATCGACGATATCGTTTCCGGCACCGCCGAAGATCAGGTCGCTGTCATTTCCGCCGTAGAGCAGGTCGTCGCCGGAGCCACCGTCGATCGTGTTGCTGCCGGAATAGGCGAAGACCGTGTCGTTGCCGGCGCCGCCGTAGAAGAGGTCGCCCACCGGCTCGCCCGCCGGGGCCGAGGATCCGACGAGACGGTCGTCGCCGTCGCCGCCGAAGGCCGTATCCGTGCCGGCCCCGGCATAGATCGTGTCGTTGCCGCCCCCGCCTGCGAGCGAATCGTCGCCCGCGTCGCCCACGATCACGTCATCGAGGAAGCTCGGCGTTCCGCCGTAGTATTCGTCGGTGGTCACCCCGTCGCTGAGGAACCCAGGAATGATCGTGTCGTTTCCGCTTGTTCCATAGAAACCCGGCATGTCCTCTCAATGCTCCTCAGCCGCTCGGTCCGATGTTCCGGTGATCTCCGGGGGCGCGCGCCGCCGCATACGGCCTTGCGCCCGCCGGATGCGCTCTGCGCCGCGACCGGCGCGGGTCGGCGCGGCCGCCGCCGCCATGCGGCAGATCGGTCCGGCCCACGCTTGCAGCAACATCGGCCCAAGCGCCCGGCGTGCCGCCGGGATCGGCGAAGCCCGGCCGCCGGCATGACGCGGCATGATCGCATCGTTGCCGGCGGTCCCGGTTGAATTCGCCATGGCGCGATTCCTGCGCAGCCTCGCGGCGCGAGGCTACCACAGGTTCCCCGGGTCGGAAACGCCGCCGCAGCAGCGAGGCGCCCTCAGGCGGCTGCCGCCGCGGACGCTTGCGCAGCTTTCCGCCCGGTGCCTTACTGCGGCGCGAAGGGGAGGGTCCGCAATGTCCTACGCCGAGATCTACCGCCGCTCGCTGGCGGACCCGGAGGGGTTCTGGATGGAAGCGGCCCGGGCCATCGACTGGACGCGGCCGCCCTCGAAGGCGCTCTGGACGGAACGCGCGCCGATCTACGAATGGTTCCGCGACGGCGAGCTCAACGCCTGCTGGAACGCGGTGGACCGGCATGTCGAGGCCGGGCGCGGCGGGCAGGTGGCGATCATCCACGACAGCCCGTTGACGGGACGGATCGCGCGGCTGAGCTTTGCCGAGCTCCGCGACCGGGTGGCACGGCTGGCCGGGGCGCTCGTGCGCGCGGGCGTCGGCAGCGGCGACCGGGTGATCCTCTACATGCCGATGGTGCCCGAGGCGCTGGTGGCGATGCTCGCCTGCGCGCGGATCGGGGCGATCCATTCGGTGGTGTTCGGCGGCTTCGCCGCGCATGAGCTCGCGGTGCGGATCGACGACGCGACGCCGAAGGCGGTGATCTCCGCCTCCTGCGGGATCGAGCCGGGGCGGATCGTGCCCTACAAGCCCCTGCTCGACGCCGCCCTGGCCGAGGCCGCGCACCGGCCGGATTTCTGCGTGATCCTGCAGCGCCCCGAGGCCGAGGCCGCGCTGGTCGCGGGGCGCGATCACGAGTGGGAGGCGTTCCAGGCCGGGGCGGCGCCCGCGCCCTGCCTGCCGGTGCGCGGCGATCATCCCGCCTATATCCTCTATACCTCGGGCACCACGGGGCAGCCCAAGGGCGTGGTGCGGCCGACGGCGGGGCATCTGGTGGCGCTGCACTGGACCCTGCGCAACATCTATGCGGTCGAGCCCGGCGAAGTGTTCTGGGCCGCCTCGGACGTCGGCTGGGTCGTCGGCCACAGCTACATCTGCTACGGCCCGCTCGTGCACGGCAACACCACGATCGTCTTCGAGGGCAAGCCGGTCGGCACCCCCGACGCCGGCACCTACTGGCGGGTGATCGCCGAACACGGGGTGCGCAGCCTGTTCACCGCACCGACCGCCTTCCGCGCCATCCGCCGCGAGGATCCCGAGGGCAAGCTGATCCGGCGGCACGATCTTTCCGGCTTCCGCGCCCTGTTTCTTGCCGGCGAACGCGCCGACCCCGACACGGTCGCCTGGGCCGAGCGGCAGCTCGGCGTTCCGGTGATCGACCACTGGTGGCAGACCGAGACCGGCTGGGCGATCGCCGCGAACCCGCTGGGCGTGGAGCGGCTGCCGGTGAAGCAGGGCTCGCCCTCGGTCGCCATGCCGGGCTACGACGTGCAGGTGCTGGACGAGGGCGGCCATCCGGTACCCCCGGGAACGCTCGGCGCCCTCGCCATCCGCCTGCCCCTGCCGCCCGGCACGCTGACGACCCTGTGGAACGCCGAGGCGCGGTTCGTGAAGTCCTACCTCGGCCATTTTCCGGGCTGGTACGAGACCGGGGATGCCGGCATGAAGGACGAGGACGGATACCTCTACATTATGGCGCGCACCGACGACGTGATCAACGTCGCCGGGCACCGGTTGTCGACCGGGGCGATGGAAGAGGTTCTGGCCAGCCACCCGGACGTCGCCGAATGCGCGGTGATCGGCGTCGCCGATCCGGTGAAGGGGCAGGTGCCGATGGGCTTCCTCTGCCTGAACCGCGGCTGCGACCGGCCGCACGACGCGGTCGAGCGCGAGGCGGTGGCGCTGGTGCGCGAGCGCATCGGCCCGGTCGCGGCCTTCCGGCTGGCGCTGGTGGTGGACCGCCTGCCGAAGACCCGTTCGGGCAAGATCCTGCGCGGAACGATGGCGAAGATCGCCGACGGACAGCCCTTCCGAATGCCGGCCACCATCGACGACCCGGCCGTTCTGGACGAGATCCGCGCGGCGCTGGGCGCGCGCGGCTATCCCGCCGCGGGCTGAGGCGGCCGGCCGCGCTCGGCCGCGGCCCAGTCCGGAACGATGCGGGTGGCGGGTCCGAGCCGGACCTCGTGGAACCGGTGCGCCACTGCGGAGGGCTCGAGGTTCAGTTCGACGCAGCGCGCCCCGGCGGCGCGCGCGCGTTCCACGAATCCGGCCGCGGGCCAGACCTGTCCCGAGGTGCCGATGGCGGCGAAAAGCTCGCAGCCGGACAGCGCGGCCTCGATCGCGTCCATCCGGTAGGGCATCTCGCCGAACCAGACCACATCGGGCCGGGTGGCCGGCGCCCGGCAGGCCGGGCAGGGGTCGGCCGGGTCCATGCGCTCGGGTGCGGGCCAGCGCGCCCCGCAGGCGGCGCAGAGGGCGCCGAGGACCTCGCCGTGCATGTGGATCACCGCCCGGCTGCCGGCGCGCTCGTGCAGGTCGTCGATGTTCTGGGTGACAATCAGGATCTCGCCCGCCCTGTCCATTTCCCACATCGCCAGCGCCTCATGCGCTGCGTTCGGATGCGAGTCCAGCACGTTCCGGCGCCGTGCATTGTAGAACTCATGCACAAGCGCAGGATTGCGGGCGAATCCCTCCGGGGTCGCCACGTCCGCGAGCGGCCAGTCCGCCCAGAGGCCGCCGGCGTCGCGGAAGGTGCCGAGGCCGCTTTCCGCCGAGATCCCCGCGCCGGTCAGGATCACCACGCGCGGCGGCATGCCTTCAGGAACAGGTCGACTCGGCCGCCGCACCGAAGGCGCGGTAGCGGCGCCAGAACTCGTTGTCGTCGGCGCGCTTCGACTGGCGGACTTCCTGCGCCCGGTGCGGATCGCGGAAGAACGTCGCCGCGCGCGCCTGGTCCGACCGGCTCAGCGTCTGGTCGGCGGCCCGCTGGATGCAGCCGCACAGCGCCGGCGTCGCCGCCTGCCGCCCCGACTGCAGGCAGGCGCGTTCGATCGGGCCGGCTGCCGCACTGCAGGCGGCCAGCGTCAACCCCGCGGTTAGGATCAGGATTTTCATGCTCTGCCTCTTGTCCCTCGGGCATGCGCGGCCGTCCGCCGTCTCGCCCCGCCGGCGATGACCCGCATCATGCCAGATTTTTATTCAATATCAATAGTTCCCGTCGAAAACTTCATTTGTTTCCGAAACTGCGCAAGGTGCTGTGTCCCGCGATCCTGCCCGCGCTAGTCCTTGCGGTCGGTCTGCGTCGGAGGGAGGTCGGGGGGTGGAGGCGAATCGGTCTCGCCCTCCGCGCCCGCCGGTATCGCATAGGCGCCGGTCAGCCAGCGCCCGAGGTCCACGTCCGCACAGCGGCGCGAGCAGAACGGGCGGTAGCGTTCGGTCGCGGGCTTGCCGCAGATCGGGCAGGTCATTCCGACAGGGCCTCCGCAAGCGGCAGCCGTTCGCGGCGGCGCCGGAGTTCGTAGTGCCCGAGCGGCGTGAAGCCGAGCGCGGCGGTCTCGACCGGATCGGCGCGGAAGGCGGCCTTCAGCGCCTGTTCCCAGCCGCCGCGGTCCTTGCGCGCCAGCGGCGCGGGGTCGATCACCACCTGGCCGCCGAGGCCGCGCAGGCGCAGCTGCCGCGGCAGCTCGCGCACGGCGGACAGGTTCGCCTTCAGCGCGGCCGCGGGCGTGGTGTCGGCGCCGGTGTTCACGTCCACCGCCACCAGCGCCCGGGTGGGTTCGATCCACATCGTCGCGCCGCCGTCCAGCCCCACATCGGGCCTGAGCGCCGCCTCCGCGGCCTCGGCGATGCCGAGCGACGCGAAGGCCGCCGGATCGGTCTCCACCGCATCGGGGACCGGGTCGGTCCAGTCGCGCCGGGCGAGGTCGTGCGCACCCGGCGCGGGAAGGAGAAGCGCGGGCCCCTGCCCCGCCGCCGCCGCGCCGAGACCCTCG
>CALDYW010000191.1 GCA_937944395.1 uncultured Paracoccaceae bacterium
GCGCCAGGACGCGGGCGATCAGCGCGCGCGCGGCCTCTCCCCCCGAGAGTTCGGTCGCCCGGCGGTGGCGCAGCGCGCCAAGGCCCATGCGCGCGATGGCACGGTCCACCGCGGCGCGGTCGTCCGGCCCCGGCGGCGCGGCCGGACCGAGATGCGGCAGACGCCCCAGCATCACCAGCGACTCGACCGGCACCGGCCAGGCGATCTCGCGCGCCTGCGGCAGGAAGGCCGCCGCCCGCGCCCGCGCCCGCGGCGCGAGCCCGGCCAGGTTCGAGTGCCCGGCGAAGGGCATTAGCCCCAGCGCCGCCCGCATCAGCGTGGTCTTGCCCGCGCCGTTCGGGCCGATCAGCCCCACCACCTCGCCCGGGCCGACGGCCAGGTCGATTCCCGACAGGATCTCGGCCGCGCCGCGCCGCACCGTCAGCCCCCGAAGCGCCAGCAGCGTCATGCCCGGCCCCCGCGCATCCGCCAGATCAGATGCAGGAAGAACGGTGCACCGAGCAGCGCCGTCAGCACCCCGAGCTTCAGGTCGCGGTCGGGCGCGATCAGCCGCACCGCGACGTCGGCGAACAGCAGAAGTGCCGCCCCCCCGAGCGCGGCGAGCGGCAGCAGCGCGCCGGGCCGCCCGCCGGCGATCCCGCGCAGCAGGTGCGGAACCACCAGCCCGACGAAGCCGATCGCGCCGGCCACCGCCGTCGCGCCGCCGACCACCGCGGCCGTGGCCAGCACCAGCACCAGCCGCAGCCGCGGCAGGTTCACCCCCAGCGCCGCCGCCGCGTCCTCGCCCAGCGTCAGCGCGTCGAGCGCCCGCGCCTGCGCCGTCAGCACGGCGCCGCCGGCCAGGATCATCGGCGCCGCCAGCGCGACGTGCAGCCACGAGCGGTCGGCGAGCGACCCCATCGTCCAGAACACGATCTCGGCCGCCGCGAAGGGATTGGGCGAGAGGTTCAGCACCAGCGCGGTCAGCGCCCCGGCCAGCGCCGAGACCGCGATCCCCGCGAGGATCAGCGCGAAGGCGCCCCCGCGTGGTCCGGCCAGCCCCAGGATCAGCCCGACCGACACCGCCGCCCCGGCCAGCGCCAGCGCCGGAAGCGCCGCCGGGTGCAGCGCCGCAAGCCCGGTCTGCAGCGCGATGACCGCGCCGAGGGCGGCCGCGGCCGAGGTGCCGATCAGTCCCGGCTCGGCCAGAGGGTTGCGCAGGAACCCCTGCAGCGCCGCACCGGCCAGCCCGAGGCCGGCCCCGATCATGAGGCCGAGCAGCGCCCGCGGCAGCCGCACCTCGCGCATGATCAGCGTCACCGCGTCGCCGGGCGGCCCCCCCGCGACCAGCGCCCGCAGCGATTCGCCGAGGCCGAGCCCGGCGGGGCCGACCAGGAGCGAGGCCGCGAAGCCGGCCAGCGTCACCGCCGTCAGCAGCACCAGCGCCGCCGGCGCCGCAGCGGACCCCGCGCCCCTCACCCCGGCGCAAGCCCTGGTGCAAGCCCCGGCGCGGGCGGCACCGGCGCCGCCCCGGCCGTGCCGTCTGCCGGCGCCGCGCCCAGCGAGTCGCGCACCGCGATCAGCCCGGCCAGCGCCCGCAGCACCGCCGGCGTGCCGCAGACCCAGTCGGCATCGGTGGCGACCGGCGACAGCGGCAGGCGCCCGAGCGCGGGATGCGACAGCAGCTCCTCGGCCCGGCTGGCGCCGGGATAGCGCGCCGAGGGGATCACGAGGTCGGGCGCGAGCCGGATCAGGAGCTCGAGCGGCAGGAACCCGCCGCCCTCGAGGCCGGCCTCGGCGGCGGCGTTGGCGAAGCCCGCGGCGGCAAGGATCTCGCCCGACAGCGACGCCTCTCCCCCGGTCCATCCGTTCGCGGCGTAGAGCGCGGCGCGGGGCCGCACCGCGCCGTCCCGCACCGCCGCGGACAGCGCCGCGAGCCCGGCCTCGACCCCCTCCGCCAGCGCCTCGGCCGCCTCCGCCCGACCCATCGCGGCGCCGATCGCGCGGATCTGCGCGCCGATCTCGGCCAGGCCGTCCACCGGCGGGAAGGTCTCGACCCGAAGGCCGAGGCGGCGCAGCAGGTCCACCGTGGCGGGGGTGGTGAAGGTGCCGGCCAGCACCAGGTCGGGCCGCATCAGGAACACCTCCTCGGCGCGCCCGCGCGTCAGCCGGTAGGCGCGCGCCTCGGCCGCCATCGCCGAGGCGCGCGGATCGGCCGCCAGGTAGCTGACCGCCACAAGCTGCCCGGGCGCGGCGATCAGCATGGCGATCTGGTCGGTGCAGAGGTTGAGCGAGACCACCCGCCCGGGAACCGCTCCCGGCGCCGCCGGACCGGGCGCCCCCCCGGCTGCGTCCGCCGCCGCCTTTGGGGCGAGCGCGGTCACGACCAGCGCCAAGGCCGCGGCCCTCACCATGTCGTGCGCACCCCGAGGAAGGCGTTCAGCCCCTCGGCCGCATAGCCCTGAACCTCCTCGTAGCGCACATCGAACAGGTTGCTCACGCGCGCCGTCAGCTCCACCCGGTCCGACAGGCGGTGCGCGGCGCTGAGCCCCACCAGCGTGTAGGCGGGCATGTCGATCCGGCGGGCGCCGAACGAGGGGGCGGTGAAGTCGATATCGCGCCGCCCGGCGGCATGTTCGACCACAAGCCCGAGATCGGTGCGCCCGCCCGGCAGCGCCCAGTCGAGCGCGAGGCGCGCCTGGTGCATCGGCCGGCGCACCTCGCGCCGACCGTCGGGGTCGCGCGCATCGGTGTAGGTGTAGCTCAGGCCCAGCCGCAGCGCCTCGGTCAGCGCGAGGCCGGCCGCGACCTCGACGCCCCTGCGCCGGCTCGTCCCGTCGTCGTTGACCGGGGTTCCGATGAAGTCGGGCGGCGGGAACAGCGTCAGGATCTCGTCGGTCAGCCGGTCCTGGAACCAGGTCACGTCGATCGTGCCGCGCCCGCCGAGGACGGCCTGCTCGATCCCGATGTCCCAGCCGAAGCTGCGCTCGGGGCGCAGGTTCGGGTTGCCCCGGAACTGGCCGGGGATGAAGCCGAACTGTTCGTAGAGGGTGGGGTTCTGCACGCCCGTCCCGGCCGAGAGGTGCAGCCGGGTCGTCCCGTTGGGCAGCCGCCAGCTCAGCCCGGCCGACCAGGTGGTGGCGTCGGCGAAGCGGTCGTTGGCATCGTGGCGGAGCCCGATCTGCAGGTCGAGGCCGGGCATCAGCTCGCCGCGGTATTCGGCGACGGCGGCAAGGTTGGTGCGCGTCTGCTCGTCGAGCTGCGAGGGATCCCAGACGAGGGCGGGATCGTTGGCCCCGAACCCCTCCTTCTCCGCCTCGAGCGCCAGCGTCAGCGTGTGCCCGGCCTCGGCGAGCGTGCCGGCATCGAGCGCGAACGTGCTGCGCAGCCGCGCCGCCTGGCGCCGCCCGGTGGTGTCGGTGATCGCCGCGCCGGCGAAGGTGTTGCGGTCGTCCATGCGCCCGAAGCTCAGGCGCAGCTCGGTCTCGGCCCGGCCGCCCCAGTGCTCGGCCAGCAGGAACACCGAGCCGAACACCTCGCGCCGCTCGCGCGCATAGGGCGCGTCGGTGACCAGGCCCTCGGGCGTGGCGGCACCGAAGTTGAACGCGTCGTAGTCCGAGGTGCGGTCGGTCATCCGCAGCGTCGCGCCGAGACTGACGCCCGGCGCAAGCTCGTAGCGCGCGCCGAGGTTCAGGGTCAGGTTCTCGTCGCCGTCGGCCCGGCCGCCCGGATCGCCCGAGATGTCGAAGCCGCCGACCGACCGCCGCGCGACCGACAGCCCCAGCGCCAGCCGCTCGGCGCGGTGGCCGAGCGCGATCTCGCCGGCGAGCGTGCCGTCGGCACCGACCTCGGCGCGGACCGCGCCGCCGCCACCCCCGGCGGCGGCGGCCCTGGTGGTGATCAGGATCACGCCGCCGATCGCGTTGGCGCCGAACAGCGCCGATTGCGGACCGCGCAGCACCTCGATGCGCGCGATATCGGCGGCCAGAAGCCCGCCGAAGTCGTATTCGCCGGTCTCGGGCGCGGCGACGCGGACGCCGTCGATCAGCACCACGGTATGGTTGCCCTCCGCACCGCGCAGGCGCACCTGCGTCGGCCCGCCGGCGCCCCCCGACTGGCTGACCGACACGCCCGGCAGGGCGCGCAGGAGATCGGCGACATGGGCGGTGCCGAGGCGGGCGATCTGCGCCTCCGTCAGAACGCTGAAGGCGCGGCCGAAGGAGGTGGCGAGAATCGCGGTCAACCCGCCCGAGACCACGATCTCGGGCAGTTCGAAGACGTCCTGGGCGCGGGCGGCATCGGCCGGCAGGACGGCGAGGGTCGCGGCCAGAAGGGCGGCGGCGGAATTGGTCGGTCGCATCGGTGGTCGTTCCGTTCCGGGGCGCGGGCCGGCTGCGTCCCGCGCGGGGCCAAGGGTGACGGCCGGCGGCAGGGCGGAGGCCATGCCGCAGACCAGCTCTCGCGTCACCACTCCGGGAAAGCCCGTTGGCCGGAACGCCCCCCGCGTCCGGTCAGGGTGATCACTCCGGCAGGTCTCCTGGCTCGCGGGTCGTCGCGGTCCTCCGGCCTTCCCGGGCAGTCGCCCAGTGGCATCACGCGGAGGCCGCTCGCCGCCTACAGTTGCGGGGGCAGCCACGGACTAGGGGGGCGAGGCCCCCGCACCGTCGTTCCCTATTATCCGGACGGCGCACCGCCCGGACCGAAGCGGGCCATTTCTGCGCGCCGCGCCCGCGGCCTGTCAAGCGGAAGTGACAGCGCAACCGGCATGCGCGGCAGCCGGGGCCGACGTTCGGCCGCGCGGCGCCGCATCGGCAAGACCGGCGCCGCCCGACGGCGCCCCGTCCGGCTGTTCCCGCCGTCCCCGGCCGTGCTGCCGGCGCGGATCGCGCCTCAGTCGTAGCGCAGTTCGCCCGCCTTGCCGCGGAAGACGACATAGGCCAGCGCCGAATAGGCGACGATCACCGGCAGGACCACGCAGACGCCGGCGAGGACGATGATCAGGCTCTCGGGCGCGCTCGCCGCCTCGTAGATCGTCATCCGCTCGGGCACGACGAAGGGGTAGAAGGAATAGGCGAGGCCGAGGAAGGCCAGCGCGAACAGGCCGGTGCCAAGCGCGAAGGGCGCCCAGGCGCCGCGGTCGCCCGGCAACGGCAGGCGCCGCAGGGTCCGCCAGAGCAGGCCCAGCAGCAGCGCCGACAGCACCGGCAGCGGCGCGAGCCACAGCGTTTCCGGCCAGCCGAACCACTTGTTCCAGATGCGCCCGCTGACGAGCGGCGAGGCGGCCGAGATCGCCGCCATCCCCAGCACCACCCCCCAGATGCCGCCGCGGGCCCAGTCCACCGCCTTGAGCTGCAGCACACCCTCGGTCTTGCCGATCAGCCAGGCCGCGCCGATGAAGCTGTAGCCCACGGCCAGGAATACCGCGGTGAGCACGGCGAAGCCCAGATGCGCCGGCGTCGCCTCGAGGCCCATGATGTAGAGCCCCAGCATGAAGCCCTGCGCCAGCGCGGTCATCGCCGACCCCGCGAAGAAGGCGAGGTCCCAGGCCCGCTTGTGGTCCCGCGGCGCCTTGGCGCGGAACTCGAAGGCCACCCCGCGCAGGATCAGCCCGATCAGCATCACCGCCACGGGCAGGTAGAGCGCGGTCAGGATCGCCCCGTGCGCCGCCGGGAAGGCGACCAGCAGGATCCCGATCGCCATCACCAGCCAGGTCTCGTTGGCATCCCAGAACGGCCCGATCGAGGCCACCATGCGGTCGCGCTCGGCGGCCTCGGCGAAGGGGAACAGCAGCCCCACGCCGAGGTCGAACCCGTCGAGCACGACGTAGATCAGGATCGACAGCCCCATCAGCGCGGCGAAGGTGAAGGGCAGCCACACCGCCGGGTCGCCGAACAGCGTCAGCATCGTCTCACTCCCCCGGCTGCAGCACGTGCACCTCGGCCGCGCCCCAGCGCGGCCGGTCGCCCGGCCGCTCGCCGCGCGCCGCCCTGGCCGCGAGGTAGGTAAGCACGCCGACATAGGCCAGGATCAGCGCGACATAGACCGCGAGATAGGCAACCAGCGTCGTCAGCACCATCGGCGCCGGCACCGGCGCCACCGCCTCGGCGGTGGTCAGCACTCCCTGCACCAGCCAGGGCTGGCGGCCGATCTCGGTCGTGTACCAGCCGGCAAGCGTGGCGATCCAGCCCGAGAAGGCCATGCCCGAGAACGCCCAGAGCCAGGGCCGCGGCAGCCCCTCGACGCCGCGCCCGCGCCGCATCAGCCAGACCGCCGACCAGGACAGCGCCAGCATCAGAAGGCCCATGCCCACCATGACGCGGAAGCTCCAGAACAGCGCGAACGGCGGCGGGTGCAGCACGGTCCCGTCCTCGGCCACGAAGTCGTCGAGGCCCGGCACGACGCCCTCGGGGCTCCACTTCAGGATCAGGCTCGCCCCGTTCGGGATGCCGATCTCGAAGTGGTTCATGCGCGCCTGCGCATCGGGGACGGCGAACAGCAGCAGCGGCACGTTCGGCCCGGTCTGCCAGTTCCCTTCCATCGCCGCCACCTTCGCAGGCTGGTGATGCAGCGTGTTGTGCCCGTGCAGGTCGCCCATGAGGATCTGCAGCGGGATCAGGACCGCGCCCATGACGGCGCCGACGCGAAGCGTCGTGCGCACCTCCTCCGACCGGTCGCTCCGCAGCCAGCGGAAGGCCGAGAGCCCGGCGATCAGGAAGGCCACCGTCAGGCCCGAGGCCAGCAGCATGTGCGCCAGCCGGTAGGGCATCGAGGGGTTGAAGACGATCGCCCACCAGTCGGTCGCATGCGCCACGCCGTCGCGCAGCTCGAACCCGGCCGGCGTGTGCATCCACGAGTTCAGCACGAGGATCCAGAAGGCGCTCATCGTCGTGCCGAAGGCGACGAGGAAGGTCGCCAGCGTGTGCAGCCAGCCCGGAACCCGGCGGAAGCCGAACAGCATGATCCCCAGGAAAGCGGCCTCGAGGAAGAAGGCGGTCAGCACCTCGTAGGCCAGCAGCGGTCCGGCGATGTTGCCCACCCGCTCCATGAAGCCCGGCCAGTTGGTGCCGAACTGGAACGACATGGTGATGCCCGAGACCACGCCCAGCGCGAAGGACAGCGCGAAGACCTTCACCCAGAAGCGGTAGGCCGCCATCCAGCGCTCCTCGCCGGTGGCGTTGTAGCGCAACTTGAAGAACAGCAGCACCCAGCCGAGCGCGACGGTGATCGTCGGGAACAGGATGTGGAACGAGATGTTCGCGCCGAACTGGATGCGCGAGAGCAGAAGCGTGTCCATTTCCCACGGCCTTTCCGGAGCCGCTCCGCCGCCGTCGGGGTGCGACGGGCGGTTCCGGGCGGCGATACTGGACGGCAGATAGGCGTCCGCCCGCGGCGGCAACACCCGCGGGACCCCGTGTCGCAGTCCGGCCGCGGCCGTCCGGGGCGGAACCGGGGGCATGATCCGGCGGGCACGGCGCGGGGGCACGGCGCGGCGGCAGGGCGCGCTGGCGCGGCGCAGGGGTCGGCGCGGGGGGTCGGCGCAGGGGGCGGAGCGGGGGGC
>CALDYW010000192.1 GCA_937944395.1 uncultured Paracoccaceae bacterium
CGCGTTCTGGTGATCGGACAGGCCGGGGACGCCGCCGCCGTCCGCTCCGGTGCGCCCGGAGCCTTCGGCGGCAACGGCCTCTTGCGCCCGGCCCGGCAGGCGCCTCCGGACGCCCGGGTGATCTGTCGTGTCCATCCCGACGTGCGCGACGCGAGGCGCCCGGGGCTCCCGGTGCCCGGCGAAGCGGCGCACCTCTGCGAGATTTCCGCCGACCCGCTGCCGATTGCCGAGGCATTCGACGGCATGGATCGCGTCGATGCGATCGCCGCCCCCGAAGGCTTCGAGGCGCTGATGCGCGGGATCGATGCGACCGTCGCGGGGATGCCGTCCTGTGCGGGCCGGGGGCCGGCCGATGACCGCCCCGCCTGCCTGCGCCGCGCGCGACGTCTGACGGCCGAGGAAAGCCTTTCGACGCACGAGCCGGTGCGCCGCGCGGGATCGAGAAGATCATCGACCGGCTGGAATGCGGCCGCGCGGTGCGGGATTTGGCGGGGGTGCAGGCACCCCGCCGCGCCGAGGATCACCCGGCCGACGACCGGAGCGAACAGAAGATGCGCCCCGACGAAATCGCAGGACCATACTTCACATCGGCTCTCCCAAGGGCTATCCGGGGTCCGCATCCGCGACCCTGCAGCGCACGCTCCTTGCGAGGAACGAAAGCCATCTCTGCATCAGCCGCGCCAGCAACGGCGCCGCGCCCGAGCCGCGTGCGAGCCAGGGGGTGGTGTGGCGGACGATCACCTGCGATCGGGCTCCTGCTGCCGCGCGGAATGCGCTGCGGCAGTCCGCGGCCGGTCGCCCCCTGCCTCCGGTCCGACGAGCGGATCACCTTTCCGAATGCGCCCAGGGGGCCGGCCTGCAGGACCGCGATCCGCCGCGAGATCTTCGGCGGCGTCCATCTCCCGGCCGTGCTGCGCAACCCGCCGGAGCGCGTCCGATCGGCCGATCAGCGCGGGAACATGCGGAAGCCGAGCCTGCAGGCGCTGCTCATCCTGCGCATATCCGGCCCGACCTCTTCTGTCCCGACCTCGTCGGCAGGACCGAGGAGCTCGAGAACTTCGCACGCGAGGTCGCGGCGCGGCTGGGCCGCGCGCCGCCCGCCGACATCGGCCGGCTGCGCCGCAATGCGGCCGGCAGCGACACCGCCGGCGGGCTGCCGGACGATCCGGGCAACCGGCGGCGGATCGAGGAGCTCTACGGGCAGGACTTCGACCTGTTCGAGTATCGGCGGGACGTCGTAGCATGAGCGTGCCCGCCCCGGCTTCCCGCTGCGGCCGCAGGGGCTACTCGCTGGCGGACGAATGCTTCAGGTCACGCGGGGCAGGCCGCAGCCTGCCCCGGCCATCCCGAACCTCGACAGGGAACCGACCCGACCGATGAACACCGTCCTTTTCATTCCCGCCCGCTACGCCTCGTCGCGCTATCCGGGCAAGCCGCTCGCGCAACTGCGCCAGCGCGACGGCAGTTCGCGGTCGCTGATCCGGATGACCTGGGACGCCGCGATGCAGGTGAGGGGTGTCGATGCGGTCTATGTCGCCACCGACGACGACCGCATCGCCGAGGCCGCGCGCGGCTTCGGCGCCGAGGTGGTGATGACCGATGCGGCCTGCGAGAACGGCACCGCGCGCTGCGCCGACGCGCTGGCGCGCCTGGGCCTGGAGCCCGACCTGGTGCTCAACCTGCAGGGCGATGCGCCGCTGACCCCGCCCTGGTTCGTCGAGGCGCTGATCGACGCGATGAACCGGGATCCCGCGATCGGCATGGCGACGCCGGTGCTGCGCTGCGACCGGCAGACCTACGAGAACTTCCTCGAGGACCGGCGGAACGGCCGCGTGGGCGGCACGACGGCGGTGTTCGATCACGCCATGCGCGCGCTCTACTTCTCCAAGGAAGTCCTGCCGTTCATCGACCCGGGCAAGCTGCCGGACCCGATCCCGGTGTTCCACCATGTCGGGGTCTATGCCTACCGTCCGGAGGCCCTGCGCAGGTACGTCCGGACCCCGGTGTGCCAGCTCGAGACGCTGGAGGGTCTGGAACAGCTGCGGTTCCTCTACAACGGAACGCCCGTGCGCTGCGTCGAGGTCGATGCGCGCGGGCGCGTGTTCTGGGAACTCAACAACCCCGCGGACCTCGCCCGCATCGAAGCTGCCCTGGAGGGTGCATGATCGTCACCGGAACCGTTTCCGTCGGAGACATCCAGATCGGCGGGCGTGCGCCCTTCGCGCTGATTTCCGGGCCCTGCCAGCTGGAAAGCCTCGACCATGCCCGGATGATGGCCGAGCGCCTCGCCGAGGCCTGTGCGCCGACCGGCACGCGCTTGATCTTCAAGGCAAGCTACGACAAGGCGAACCGCTCGTCGATCACCACGCAGCGCGGTCTGGGCATGGAGCGGGGGCTCGAGATCCTTGCCCGCATCCGCGAGGAGTTCGGTTGCCCGGTGCTGACCGATGTGCACGAGGCCGCGCAATGCGCCCCGGCCGGCGAGGTGGTCGATATCCTGCAGATCCCCGCATTCCTGTGCCGGCAGACCGATCTCTTGCTGGCCGCCGGGGAAACCGGCCGCGCGATCAACGTCAAGAAGG
Source organism: uncultured Paracoccaceae bacterium (assembly GCA_937944395.1). GTDB lineage: Bacteria > Pseudomonadota > Alphaproteobacteria > Rhodobacterales > Rhodobacteraceae > CALDYW01. The sequence continues at coordinate 2,583 of CALDYW010000192.1, forward strand.
GACAGTTCCTCGCGCCCTGGGACATGCAGAACGTGGCGCGCAAGATCGCCTCGACCGGGAACGAGAGGATCCTGCTCTGCGAGCGCGGCACGTCCTTCGGCTACAACACCCTGGTCAGCGACTTCCGCGGCCTGCCGATCATGGCGCGCACGGGCTATCCGGTGGTGTTCGATGCGACCCATTCGGTGCAGCAACCGGGCGGCCAGGGCACGACGAGCGGCGGCCAGCGCGAGTTCGCGCCGGTGCTGGCCCGCGCGGCGGTGGCCGTGGGCGTCTCGGCCCTGTTCATCGAGACCCACCAGGATCCCGACAATGCCCCCTCCGACGGCCCCAACATGATCCCGCTGGACCGGATGGAGACCCTGATCGGCCAGCTCCGGGCGATCGACGACCTGACCAAATCGCAGCCGGATCTCGGACTGGACATGACCTGAACACCCTGGCCCATGCCGAACGACCACAGCCAGCCCCCCGATACCCCGGGCAAGGTCAACGCGCCGCGTCTGGACGATGCGCTTGTGACCCGGGTGGCCGAACGGGTCGGCCTGCTGCTGCAGCTCGACCGGACCCGCCACCATGTGCCCACGCAAGTCGATGTCAGGGCGCTGGGCAATCTGCCGGCCTCCATCGCATCGGTCTTCGCGAAGGACGATGCCATCGACCCCAGGCTGGAGCCGGCCCGTGTCTGCGAGCAGATCAACCGCCGCATCGCGGAGCGGCAGGCCCAGATCTACCTCTTGCGCCTGGAACTGGACAACCGCTTCGAGCGCGATCCCGCGCGGCTCTTCGAGGATCCGCTGGCCATCTCGGCCTATGGCGAGCGCATGGAGACAATCATCCGCAAGCCCCGCGCGTTCACCGTCGAGCCGTCGCCGATGCCCAGGGGTGGCACTCTGCGGAGACTGCGGGGTCCAGCTTCTGGCGATGGATGCGGCCGGCCGAGGCTTCGGTCGTGTGCCTTCCGCATCCGGGGAAGGTCGATCAGCTGATCGAGAGCTGGGGGCAGCTGGTCGATCCGGCGCAGCTTTCCGACCTCGAGATCCGGAGCGCCGGCCAGGCGGCCGTGATCGGGCCGACGCAGCCGGACGGGAAGGCCTTCGTGGCAAGGCTGAGGCTGACGGCGGCGCAGGTGCAGTCCTCGAATCTCCTGCCGGTCGAGTTCCGGATGACCGATTTCCGCCGATCGGGCGCGAACGACGCCAGGCTGCTCGGCGCCTGCGTGGTCCGGTTCCGGTGCAGCCCGGTCGCGGGCGAACCGGCGGAGGGGGGCGCATGACGCGCGCTGCGCTCTGCGACGTTCCGTTCCGGGAAGGGACCGTGGGCAGCGCCGTGCGCTTCGAGAGCCTCTGGGCCTCGCTGAGTAACGTCTGCGCGGTGACCGTGACCTGCACCGAACCGCTCGAGGGCAGGTTCGCCGGGTTCGCCGAGGGGCGGCCCTATGCACTGATCGACGGAAACGCCCTCGACCGCATCAGCCGCCCGCCCGCCGCTGGTGCCTCTGTCGCGGAACGCAGGGAAGCGATCCAGCGCAGCATCGCGCATCCGGCCACGACAAGTCGCTGATCCGTGAGGGGCGCTTCGCGCGGATCGAGGACTACCTCGGCGCCCTCGAGGCGGACGCCGCCGGCTAAGCCCATGTCCGGGTCCAGCAGCATCCGCTCGAGCCGCGGTCGGACGCCGTCGAGTTCGTGCTCTCCAGCCTGCCGAACGCGTCGCTCAGGCAGGAGAATTTCTATCGGCCGGTCTCGCATCCGAACCTCAGGGGTGTCGCGTCGCTGAGTTCGAGCTGCCTGCACGCGGCGACCCTGTTCGGGAAACGCGCGCATGCCCTGCTGCCGGACGTGCGGTTCGACCGCTCGGCGGTCGGGCACGAGGTCTCCGATATCGGCGATGCGCTGCTCACGCCGGATTTCTGGCGCGATGTGCTGGGGGCCTGCGGCCTGGAGGTGACGCCGAAGGACGGGCTGGTGCTGCCGCCGAAGCCGAACCGGTTCCGGCTGCAGCACCGGACGGCCCGGGGCTACAACCAGATCGACACCGACATCGCCGTGGCCTGGGCGCAGAGCCGACGCACCGGAAGGGCGCGCGTCCTCCCCTCGCCGGGGGGGACGGCATGGCGCTTGCGCCCGTGGCGGGTGGCCAACGGCCTTTGCCGGCCCTTCCGGGGCGGACGGGAAGGGGCCGGCGCGGGGGCGGCCGCAGGGCCCTGCCTCAGGACGTGCCCTCGACGAGGGCGCGCACCCGCGCCAAGCCGGCCGCCACCAGGGCGGCATCGCCGCGCGCCTCGACGTTCAGCCGCAGGAGCGGCTCGGTGTTCGAGGGACGCAGGTTCAGCCGCCAGTGGGCGAAGGCGAGGCTCAGCCCGTCGGTCCGGTCCTCGGCCAGCGCCTCGGGGCCGAGCGCCGCCCCCACCGCGGCGATGGCGGCGGCCGGATCGGGGTGGCGGAAGTTGATCTCGCCCGACGAGGGGAAGGCAGCGATGCGCGCGGCCAGCATCGATGCCAGGCTCTCGCCGCGGCGTCCGATCAGGTCGAGCACCATGAGCCAGGGGATCATCCCCGAGTCGCAGGCCATGAAGTCGCGGAAGTAATGGTGCGCCGACATCTCGCCGCCGTAGACGGCGCCGGAGGCGCGCATCGCCGCCTTGAGGAAAGCGTGCCCGGTGCGCGCCATCACCGCCCGTCCGCCGGCGCGGGCGATCACGTCCTCGGTGTTCCAGACCACGCGCGGATCGTGCACGATCGCGGCGCCCGGCTCGCGCGCCAGGAACGCCTCGGCCAGCAGGCCGACGACATATTCGCCGGGAACGAAGCGGCCGGCGTGATCGAACAGGAAGCAGCGGTCGAAGTCGCCATCGAAGGCGATGCCGAGGTCGGCCCCGGCGGCGCGCACCGCTTCGGCCGTGGCCGGCCGGTTCTCGGGCAGAAGCGGGTTCGGGATGCCGTTCGGAAAGCGCCCGTCGGGTTCGTGGTGCATCCGCACGAAGCGCGTCGGCGCCCCGGCGGCCGCGAGCGCCGCGGCGATCGCATCGACGGTGGGCCCGGCAGCGCCGTTGCCGCAGTTCACAACGACGGTGAGCGGCGGCAGGCGCGCGGGATCGACGAAGGACAGGACGCGGGCCACATAGGCCGCGCGCGTGCCCGCTGCCGGCAGGATGCGCCCGCCCGGCCGGTCGGGCGGAAATGCGCCCGTCTCCGCCAGCGCGCGGATGCGTGCCATGTCGGTTGCCGGGTCGAGCGGCGCCGATCCCCGGCCGACCAGCTTCATCCCGTTCCAGTCCAGCGGGTTGTGCGAGGCGGTGACGCAGAGGCCGCCGTCGGCCCCGAGATGGGTGGTGGCGAAGTACATCTCCTCGGTGCCGCAGAGCCCGAGGTCGAACACTTCGGCCCCCGCTGCCACCAGCCCCTTCGCCACCGCCGCCGACAGCTCGGCCGACGAGGCCCGGCAGTCCCGCCCCAGCACCACGCGGGTTGCGTCCATCGCCCCGGCAAAGGCCCGGCCGATGCGTTCGGCGATGCCGGCGTCGAGATCGATGCCCAGCCGGCCGCGCACGTCATAGGCCTTGAAGCAGGTCAGTGTCCGCATCGGCAACTCCGGCAGGCGGCGGCAGGACTTCCGTCAACGCATGCGCGGGCGGCGGCGTCAAGGCGCCGGTTCCGGAATCGCCCGACCTTGTGTTCGGAAGGACCGTCTGGAATAGTCGCGACCGCCGGGCCGGTTCGGGAAGGTGGGGGCAGATGATCACGCCGGTGCTTCTCTGCGGCGGCTCGGGTACCCGGCTGTGGCCTCTCTCGCGCAAGAGCTATCCCAAGCAGTTCACCAACCTGATCGGGAACGAGACGCTGTTCCAGGCGGCTGCGCGGCGGGTGGCGGCGCCGGGGTTTGCGGCGCCGGTCGTGGTGACGGGGCCGGACTTCCGCTTCATCGTCACCGAGCAGCTGCAAGCCGTCGGCATCGACCCCGGCACCATCCTGATCGAGCCTTCGGCGCGCAACACCGCGCCCGCGATCCTGGCCGCGGCGCTTCACGTCGCGGCCTCCGACCCCGGGGCCCTGCTCCTGGTGCTGCCGTCCGACCAGGTCGTTCCGGATGCGGCGGCCTTCCGCGCGGCGGTTGCCGCCGGCGAGGACGCGGCGCGCGCCGGTGCCATCGTCACCTTCGGTATCGCGCCGACCCGGCCCGAAACCGGCTACGGCTGGATGGAGGTTCCCCCCGATACCGTCGAAGGGCAGGGAGCCCCGGTGGACCTTCTGCGCTTCGTCGAGAAACCCGATGCCGACCGTGCGGCCGAGATGCTGGCGACGGGCCGGTTCCTCTGGAACGCGGGTATCTTCCTGGCCTCGGTCGCCACGATGGTCGCCGCTTTCGAGGCCCATGCCCCCGACCTGCTGGCCCCGGTGCGCGAGGCGGTTGCCGGCGCGCGCGCCGACCTCGGGTTCCTCAGGCTCGCCGAAGCGCCCTGGGGCGCCTGCCCCGAGATCTCGATCGACTTTGCGGTGATGGAACATGCGACCAACCGCAAGGCGGTGCCCTTTGCGGCCGGATGGTCCGACCTCGGCGACTGGGCGTCGGTCCACCGCGAATCGCGCCCCGATGCGGCCGGCGTGGTCACCCACGGGCCGGTCACGGCCATCGGCTGCCGCGACAGCCTGCTGCGGTCGGAATCGGAGGGGCTGGAACTTGTCGGCATCGGGCTGAGCGGCGTGCTCGCGGTGGCGATGCCCGATGCCGTCCTGGTCGCCGACGCCGCCCGCGCCCAGGAGGTGAAGGAGGCGGTCGCGGCGCTGAAGCGAAAGGGTGCGCGCCAGGCCGAGACCCTTCCGCGCGACTTCCGGCCGTGGGGCTGGTTCGAGACCCTGGTGCAGGGCGAGCGGTTCCAGGTCAAGCGGATCGTCGTCCATCCCGGCCACGCGCTCAGCCTGCAGAGCCACGTCCACCGGGCCGAGCACTGGATCGTCGTGTCCGGCACCGCCCGGGTCACCGTGGACGGTGCCGAGCGGCTGGTCAGCGAGAACCAGTCGGTCTACATTCCGCTCGGCGCCCGGCATCGGATGGAGAACCCCGGCAAGGTGGACATGGTGCTGATCGAGGTGCAGACAGGCAGCTATCTGGGCGAGGACGACATCATCCGCTACGAGGATCGCTATGCGCGCGGCCAGGGTGCCAAGGGTTAGGCAGTTGGGCAGTCGGTCGGAGGAAGGGCTGCGGCCCGGAACCGCACTCGAGGCGCCTTGAGCGCCCGGCCGGCCGGCGGCGCCGCGACGGTCCTCGGCATCGCGGCCCGCCGCAAGGCCGGCGCGGTGTCACCGGCGCGGCTGGCCGATTTCACCACACGACCGCTTCGGCCCGGCGAGGCCGAGGGTCTGGCCTTCTCGCCCTATGCGATCGACCCCGAGGGGGCGCAGGTGGTCGAGGTCGGCGTCCCGGCGGGGTCTCCCCCGGCGACGCGGCCCTTCTACTATCTCGACCAGTTCCACGAGGCTCAGGCGCTGAGGCTGACGCCCGCGGCGGACTATGCCGAAGCGATCGGTCTGCCCGGATCGCGGCGGCGGGTCTTCGTCTTCTCCGTCGGCCGCTGCGGATCGACCCTTGTGGCCAAGGTCTTCGCCGCCGCCGGGATCGCCTCGGTGTCCGAACCCGATGTCCTGCTCGATCTCGGCACGCCGCGCGTGGTGCAGGCGCTGGGGCTCGGGGCGGCGCCGACGGACCGGCTCTATGCCGCATGCCTCGCCGCGCTCGAGGCCCGTTTCGGCGACCCGCCGCGGCTGGCCGTCAAGTTCCGCGCCCAGGGCTCGGCGCAGCCGCACCTGCGGCGCGTCCACCGGCTGTTCCCGGATGCGCGCTTCGTGGTGCTGTTCCGCGAGCCGGCAGCCTGGGCGCGTTCCTGCGCCGAAACCTTCGGGTTCAGCGCCGAGACGCTGCGCTGGCTGTTCGAGGCGAACCTGAAGGCCGCGGAGTATCTGATGGAAAGGGAAGCCGATCTGCAGATCGTCCGATACGAGGAGGTGACCCGCGATCCGGCGCTGCTGCTGGCCGGTCTGCTGCCCGGCCCGGAGCGGCCCGATCTGGCGCAGGCGCTGGCGGCAACGCTCGGAACCGATTCGCAGGACGGCATGTTCCGCCATCGGGGCCGGTGCCGTCCGGAACGCGAAGCCGCCGCACGGCAGGCGCAGGAGGGGTTCCTCGACCGGTGGCGCACCGCGCGCCCGCGTCAGGTTCTGGCGCGGCTGGGTCTTTACGGCTGAGGCGGCCGGGGTGATCTACTACGATCTCCAGCACCACGGCGAGGCCGCCTTTCTGCCCTGGCTCGCCCGGATGATCGCCGATCCGGGCAACAGCCTGCATGTGAGCTATGACGGAACGGACTCCGAGTGCGCCGGCATCGCCACCGAACTGGCGCGGGCGGCGCCGCCGTTCCGGATGCTCCGGGTCGAGAGGTCGCCGCCGGTGCGCTGGGCCGGGCCGTCGACGGTGGCCCTGCTGATGGCCGCCCTTCGGCGCGCGGTCGAGACGCCGGGCTGGGAGTTCTTCGTCAACATCAGCGGAACCTGCATTCCGCTGGCCTCGCAGGGCGAGCTGATCGCGCATCTCGGGCGGGGGCTGGCGGAAGGTGTGCGGGCGCATCTGTTTGCCTTCAGGGTCCGCAAACCCTGGGTGCTGGGCCCCGAGGATCCCGGCCAGCCGATCCGGCGCGCGCGCCTGGGCCGACTCTTCCTCGAGGGCAATGCCCGCCTGATCGAGTCCTTCCGCGATCCGGGCTGGTTTCCGGTCTCGAACCCGGCGAACCGGGTGATGCTGATGTGCCGCGAACCGGATGACCGCGCCGCACCGATGGCCGTGGCAAGACCCGACACCGCGGAACTGGCCTTCCGCCGCGACTACCTCGCGCGTCACCCGCACTACTGCGGACGCGCCTGGTTCATGCTGCACCGCTCGGCCGTGGAGGACCTGGTGGCCTTCTTCGACGGTCCGGCCTTCGCCGACACCGGGCGGTTCTTCCTGACCTGTTTCGAGCCCGACGAATCCTTCCTCGCCACGATCGTGATGAACGGCCTGGCGCTCGGGCCGGGGGCCGTCGCCAACGACAACCTGCGCGCCTTCCGCGGCGCGCCCCGCCGCCTCGGCGATGGCGACATCGCGGCGCTGCGCGCGCTGCGCGGGGTCTTCTTCGCGCGCAAGATCCAGCACGGCCAGGCGCAGCTCCTGCGTGCCTTTGTCGAGGCCCGCGCGGGGATTGCCTGAACGCCCGGGTCAGGCCGCCGCCAGCCAGTCGCGCACGACGCGTTCGACCGGGTCGCCTTCGCCCGCAGTGCCGGACCCGCGGTCGGCGGGAAGGGCCGCGCGCAGCGCGCGCAGGCGTTCGGGCCCCAGTGCCTCGGCCAGATGCCGGCAGACAGCGGCCAGCGCCTCGGGGTCGGGCGGCAGCATTCGGGCCTCGGAGCACTCGAAACGTTCGAGCGGCGCGACCGTCGGGAACAGCTCCTCGCGGCCGAACCAGGCCCGCGCCACCGCCCGGTTGCTCGCGGCGAACCGGGCACGGTAGGCTGCCCCCGCACCTGCCGGCAGGCACGGGCGCACCATCTCGGCCGGCCGTTCGCGTGCATAGGCGATGAGCTGCTGATAGCCGAATTGCCGCACGATGGGGGCTCCGCCGGCAAGGCGGTTGAGCGCCAGTTTCACCGCCAGCGCCGCCCCGCCGATGGTCGGGTTGGCGTCGTCCGGCAACCGTTCGATCGCCGCCGGGTCGAGCCCCAGCACCGCGCAGAAGTCGTCCACGATGTCACCGCCGGCGAGATCGGCGCGCGAATACACCCGGACGGCGATGTCCCCGGCCGGGTAGGCCTGCGACCAGCGGTCGAGGAAGCGCTGGTAGTCGGGCTGGAAGCGTTCGAGGAAGCCGGCGAAACTCTCGGTGCAGGTGCCGCCGTGGACGGCCTGGCAATAGGCCGACTGCGCGTAGTCGAGCTGCTCGCGCAGATAGACCACGATCCGGGTACGGCCCGGCGGGAACACCCGCGCCACCAGCTCCGGCTTGGCGTTCTGGAAGGCCTCGCTCGACAGGAGCATCCGGGCCCCGGCGGCCTCGTCGGCCGCGCGGGCAAGGCTGGCCAGTCCCGCGGTGATGCGTTCGGGGTGCTGGAGGATCCGCGGGGCGAACAGATCGGCGATGTCGTGATGCGCATGCGGCGGGGGGCCCCCGTGCGGATAGACCAGACCCGCCGCCGCCAGCGCCGCGCGGTTGTGCCCCAGCGTGCGCTGAAGGCTGCTGGTGCCGCTCTTGTGCCGGCCGATGTGCAGGAAATACCGGCCGCCCGGATCGAGGGCGGCGGCAGACAAGCGGCGCGCGAGCTCTCTGGCGTCCTGCCGCGGCCTGCCGGTATCCGCCGCCGGCCTCGGCGCTGCCGGGGCGGGCGCTGCCGGGGCGGGCGGCGCGGGCTCGGCCTCTGCGGCAAGACGCGCCGTCAGCGCCCGATGCAGCACCATGTCGTCGGCGTTGGCCTCGGCCAGAAGCGCGCGCAGTTCGGGCGACATTTCCGGCGCCAATTCCGGATCCGAGCGGTTCAGCCGGGGCGCGTCGAACCGGAACGCGGGGAACAGCGGCAGAAGCGCCTGCGCGATGCGGCGCATGGAGCCGGCGAAATCCTCGACGATCCCTGCAAGCTCGATCTCTCCCAGCGCGGCCAGGGCGCGGTCGATCTCGGGTTCCGGGCCGGGCCGGAAGGCGGCCAGACGGTGGGTCTGGAAGTTCCGGCACTGCCGGTCGCCGTGGATCGCGAGGCGCGCCCGGACATAGCCCTCGAAGTCGTGGCTGCGCGCGAGCCGCGTGCCCAGCGTCTCGGCGTCCTGCTTGCGCTCGAACCGGTAGGCCGACAGGATCCGGTCGATCGGATCGCGCAGGAACAGCAGCGGCAGGATGCGCACGCCTGCGACACGGGGGAGCGGACCGATGGCGGTATGCGACGAGAAGGCGACCGCCTCGGGGGTGGCGGCGATCCATGCCCCGACCGCCGCGCTGTTGTCGGCCCGCTGCGACGGGTGTTCGGCCGTCACCCATCGACCCGGAAAGTTCCGCTGCAGAACCCGGTCGACCGATGTCCCGGCATTCTTGAACAGGTGATAGTGCAGGATCACGGTGCGTTCGGTCATCGGCGGTCGGTTATTCCAGCGGACTGAAGAGCTCAACCGCCTCCAGGGCGGCTTGCATCATCCTGCGGCCGGCTGCGAAGGAGTATTCGCTGGCCATGAACGCGCGACCGGCCTCGGCCATGCGGCTCCAGAGCGCATCGTCCTCAGCAAGCGTCATGATCGCCTGGACCCAGTCGGCGGGGGTTTCGGCGATCAGGCAGTCGAGCCCGTTCCTCAGGCCGATCCCTTCGGCGGCGACCGGGCTCAGCACGCAGGGGATGCCGCGGGCCAGCGCGGTCAGGACCTTGCCCTTGATCCCCGCCCCGGCGAGCAGCGGGGCGATGAAGATCCGGTGCGGGTCGTAGGCAAGGGCGGCGTCCTCGACGAAGCCCACCGCGCTGACCTGCGGGCCGGCAAGCTTCTTGCGGATCTCGGGGGTCATCGACGAGCCGTAGATCGACAGGTCCGGGGCGCCGGGTCGGCCAGCCAGCTGCGGCATCACCTCGCGCAGGAACCATTCGAGCCCCTCGAGGTTCGGATGGTGGCGGAAGCTGCCGAGGAAGCTCATGCCGCGGCGCGCCGACAGCGGCGGCACCTCGGCCGGCACGTCCACCACCCAGGGGCAGCGGCGCATGTTGATCGGCGCGTCGGTGAGCGACTCGACCACCGAGCGCTCGACGTCGTTGTAGCTCAGCACCAGATCGACCTTGCGCATGACGTCAAGCTCGGCGTCGCGGATCCGCCGCGCCTCGGCCAGCTTGTGCGGATCGCCGGCCGCAAGGCCCGCGCGCAGCGTGCGCAGGAAATGCAGGTCGGCGGTGTTCAGGATGACCTTGGCCTTCGGCGCGAGCTCGCGCAGCCGCCCCAGCACGTTCGCGGCGACGTGATATCGCGTGACGTAGAAGGCATCGAATTCGGCCGCGCGCTGGGTCAGGAATTCGGCAACACTAAGGTAGAAGGGGGCATAGGCCATTTCCACCCCCATACGCTCGATCTCTTCCGTCGCGGATCCGAAATGCGCCAGATTCTCCGGCAGGAAGGTGACCTTGTAGCCGAGCGATTGCACAAGCCGCATTTCCTGCACCGCGGCATATCCGCCGGCATCCCGGTCGTGGCGCGGCGTGGTGTAGTCGATGAACAGGACCCGGCCGAGGATGCCGCGGTCCTTCTCGAGGTCGGGATTCTGGCCCTCCGTTCCGTGGCCGGCGAAGGCCCGGGCCCAGCGGCGCTTGAACTTGGGCCGGTTGACCTCCTGGAAGCGCTTGTAGCCGGCCGAGGTGTCGGTGCCGCTGGTGGTGCCCTCGTTGTGGTAGACCACCGACGAGGGAACGAACCACGTCGTGTAGCCGGCCTCGCGCACCTTGAAGGCGAAGTCGGTGTCCTCGAAGTACATCGGCTCGAGGTAGGCTGACAGGCCGCCCACTTCGTCCCAGATCGCCCGTGTGGTCATCATCGCCGCGCCGGGCAGGTAGTCGGCCTGGCGCGCGTAGCAGAAGCGCGGATCCCACGGATTCTGCTTCGAGCCGTATTGCCAGGGGTTGCCCGATCCCCAGACGATCCCGCCCGCATCCTGCAGCCGCCCGTCGGGGAAGAGGAGCTTGGCGCCCGCGAGGCCGACCTTCGGGAACCGGCCGAAGGCATCGACGAGCGCATCGAGCCAGCCCGCCGTCGGCTCGGTGTCGTTGTTGAGCAGCACCACGAACCGGCCGCGCGCCTGCGCCGCGCCGGCGTTGCAGGCGCGGATGAAGCGCTGCGCCTCCGCATTGCGGACGACGGTGATGCCCGACACCCAGTCCTCGATCCGGGCGGTGTCGTCGGTCGAGCCGTCATCGACGAGGATCACCTCGAACGTGGTGCGGTTGTGGGCGAGCCGGAGCGCGCAGAGGCAGGAGAAGGTGACCTCGACCTTGTTGTGGCAGGGAATGACGACCGACACCACAGGTTCGGCGACCGGCGGGAAGGCGAGCGGGAACAGGCGCACGCGGTCGTAGCCGCCCTCGAGCGTGTCGATCCAGCGCGGGATCTCGGCGAGGAACGAAGCCGAGGCGGGATCGGCCAGATGCGCGCGGAGCGCGGCGTAGCGGTGCGCGGACTGGACGAAGAGATGCGCGGGGATACGGGCGATGTCCTCGCGCTGGAGCACGTCGACCGGGGTCAGGATGCGGGGCGCCATGGTCCAGCTCTGGAACAGGATGCGCGAACCGCTCGGGTCGCGCAGCTGCACAAGCACAGGCTCGCCGCGCAGCGCCTCGACGGGTAGGCGGATGTCCGTGCGTCCGGATTGGAGCGACTGCTTTGCCAGGGCCCTGCCGTCCACATAGAGCACGGCTGCCTGCGCCACCGGGCTCTCGAGGATCATCGTGTGGCCGTAATCCTCGAGCAGGCGGATCCCGGCCTCCTGCTGGCCGAACAGGGTCAGCCGGTCGCCATGAAGGACGAGCGCGATCTCGCTGTCCGGTCCCGCGGCATCGACCGGAAGCTCGGCCTTGTACCAGGCGCCCGCGCCCCCGGCCCGGCCCTCGATCAAGATCGCCGACGGCAGCGCCGCCGTCGCCTGCTGCGCGGCGATCTCGGCCCCGGCGATGAAGACGAAGGGGTCCGTCTCCCCTTTCTGGTCGGTCAGCCCTTCGTAGACGACGTGCAGGCTGGCCAGCCGCGGCTTCGGTGCCGGCGGGATCGGGATCGTCACCTTCTGGTAGCGATCGGCGCGCAGCCCGCCCACGCGGGTCGGGTCGAAGGTCACCGCCCGGACCACGTCTTCCCCGCCCTCGGCCGGCGCCAGCCTGAGTTCCAGCCGCGCCCGCGCCCGGTGGCAGGCGAGCAGCGCCCGGAACGTCAGCGCCTGCTTGCCGCCCGGAACCGTCACCGGCCCCGCCACCCGGCCCCGGGCGCCGCCCGGGTTGGAGAACTTCAGGTGCATCGTGTCGGTTTCCGGCAGCGACCAGTTGACCAGTTCGTTGACGCCGCAGTCGAAGAGTCCGTCCGTCCGCTCCACTGCCCCGGGGTCGAGCGGGAAGCGCGCGGCGAAGGCCACATCCTCGGCCGGCGGCGCCTCCGCGGTCTCGACCAAAGCCACCGGAAGGTCGCCGAGCTCGACATGCAGGCCGTCTGCGACCGCCTCGGCGGTGGTTTGGACCCAGACCCGTCCCTCGCGCAGCACCGCCCGCGCGATCACGTCCCCAACCGTCCGCTGCGGCATCTGTCCGGCTCCCGTTGCCCGTTCGACGCCTTTTTCAAGCAGCCCATCCGGCGAAAGGCAAGGTTCGGCGGCGCGGCCCCGGAAGGGTTGTCGCGGCGGGGCGGGGCCGGCTGGCCCCGGCCGCCCGCGGGCGGCCCGGATTGCCCGGCGCGGGCTTCCGCGCTAGGGGAGGGGCCGAAGGGGCGGGCGCGACCGCCCGACCCGCAGCCGGAGTGTCCCAGATGACCGCCAATGCCGACCTGCTCGCCCGCCGCCACGCCGCCGTGCCGCGCGGCGTTGCCACCCATGCGCCAGTGTTCCTTGACCGTGCCGAAGGCGCCGAGCTCTGGGATGTCGAGGGGAACCGCTACATCGATTTCGCCAGCGGCATCGCGGTGACGAACACCGGGCACCGGCACCCCCGGGTGATGGCCGCCGCCCAGGCCCAGGCCGAGCGCTTCGCCCATGTCGCCTTCCAGGTCACCGGCTATCCGGGCTATGTGGAACTCGCCGAGCGGCTGAACGCGCTGGCGCCCATCCGGCACGCCAAGTCGATCTTCTTCACCACCGGTGCCGAGGCCACCGAGAATGCGGTGAAGATCGCCCGCGCCCATACCGGGCGGCCCGCCGTCATCACCTTCACCGGGGCCTTCCACGGTCGCACGCAGCTGACCATGGCGATGACCGGCAAGGCCGCGCCCTACCGTCCGCGCGGCACCCCGCAGGTGCCCGGCGTGTTCCACGCGCCCTTCCCGATCCCGCACCACGGCACCAGCGAGGAGGACGCGCTGCGCGCGCTCCACCACATCCTGAAGGCCGACGTCACCCCCGCCGAGGTGGCGGCGATCGTGATCGAACCGGTTCAGGGCGAGGGCGGCTTCTACCAGGCGCCGGTGCCCTTCATGGCGGCGCTGCGCGAGCTTTGCGACGCCCACGGCATCTGCCTCGTCGCCGACGAGGTGCAGTCGGGCTTCGCCCGCACCGGGCGGCTCTTCGCCATCGAGCACTACGGCATCGAACCCGACCTGATCCCGGTGGCGAAGGCGCTGGGCGGGGGCTTCCCGATCTCGGGCGTGATCGGCCGGGCCGAGGTGATGGACGCGGCCGAACCGGGCGGCCTCGGCGGCACCTATGCCGGCAATCCGATCGCCTGCGCCGCGGCGCTCGCGGTGCTCGACGTGATCGCCGAGGAGGACCTCTGCGCCCGCGCCGAGCGGATCGGCGAGCGGATGCTCGGCCGCCTGCACGGCTTCCGGCAGTCGAACCGCCTGCGCCCGATCGGCGACGTGCGCGGGCTGGGCGCGATGGTCGCCTTCGAACTGGTCAAGGCGCGCGGCGGCCACGAGCCCGACCCCGAGGCGGCGAAGGCGGTGGCGCAGGCGGCGCTGCGCGAGGGTCTGGTCATCCTGACCTGCGGCTACTGGGGCAACACGATCCGCCTGCTCGCGCCGCTCACGATTCCCGAGGCTCTGCTCGACGAGGGGCTCGACAAGCTCGAGGCGGCGCTGGCGCCCGGCTGAGCGGGGGCTCCCGGCGAGCGGGGCGGATCGGCGGAGGGGCGGCCGCACCCTCGCCCGAGCGGACCGCCCGAGCGGGCCCCGGACAGAAGGGTCGGGCCGTGCAAGGGCCGGTCCCGCCGTCATCCCGGCGGCACAGGGCCGGCAGGCAGGCCTGCGGCGGCGATCCGGCGGGCGTCCGGCAGGGTGTCGCCGGGCGCGCGGGCGCGGGCGCGCCCGCCGGGTCGCGCCGGTGGCGCCTCCGGCGCGCCACCGGCCGGTCAGCCGGCACGGTCCGGGGTTCCTCGGGCGCCACCCGAAGGTCGGAAGGCGGCGCGGGGGCGCGCCGGCGCGCCTCGGCCAGCAGGAGGCGGTCGCCCGCGACGATCAGCACCCGGTCGGCCGGTGTCGCCGCCGCCACCAGCACCGCCGCCGCCAGCACCGCCGCCGCCAGCACCGCCGCCGCGCGGGCGAGGTCGGCCTCGCGGGCGGACAGCGCCTTCGCCACCGCGGGCATGATGTTGATGTCGGGGTTCACCGCAAGCAGGTTCTCCATCGCCCTGCGGCCGCTCCCGGCCTTGCCCCCGGCCGCGGGGTCGGCGGCTGCTGCTGCGATCTCGTGCCCGTCGATTTCCGCAGCCGCCCGCGCGGCCTGCGCCACCGCGACCGGTCGGGGGGCGATCCGCCGGAGGTCCGCGCAGGCATCACCGGCGCCGGTGCCCGCGCCCCGGGCGCGGCCCGGCGCGCAGAGAAGCGCAAGCGCCGCCGCGCCCGGAACGGCCCGGGGGGTGATGTCGCGATCCCGCCCGCCGGGCGCTACCCGCTCGACCGATCCGCCGCGCCCGCGACCAGCAGCCCGGCGCGGACCGCCGCCTCGGCCTCGGCCCCGACGCCTTCGAGCAGCACCGCCGACAACCCGCGCGACAGCACCAGCCCCCCGGCCTCGGCGACCAGCTCGGGCGGGCCCGGCCAGCCCGTCAGGTCCAGCACATCGCCCGGCTCCCAGTCGGTGATCCGCGTCACCCCGCCCCAGGCGATCCGGTAGGTCACCTGCCCGGGCCCGCCGGTGATCACGTTCTCGCCCGGGCCGACGAAGATCTCGTCGTTGCCCGCGCCCGAGATCACCCGGTTGCGGCCCGGGCCGGTGTGGATCTTCGACGAGCGGTCGCCGTCGATGATCAGGTCGTTGCCGGTGCCGCCGAACAGCCGGTTGAAGCCGTCGCCGCCGCGGATCACGTCGTCGCCGGGCCCGCCGTCGAGCGTGTCGCGCCCCGATCCGCCCTCGAGCGTGTCGTTGCCCGGCCCGCCGTAGAAGGCGTGCGCGTCGTTGCGCCGCCGCGAGCCCGCAATCAGCCGGTCGTCGCCGCGCCCGCCCTCGAAGGTCGCCCCCGCATAGGCCGGGCCCAGCATCACGTCGTCGCCGTCCGAACCGGTGACATGCACCGCCACCCGCTCGGAACTCTCGAACCGGATGGCGCTTGCGGGATGGGCGACGATGCGGGCGGGCTTGCCGCGGCCCGGGTCTGTCTCGTGGCGCGACACCACGGTGCCGATCCGCACCTCCTCGATTCCCGCGGGCACGCGCAGGGTGAAGCCGTCGGGACCGGCGAGATACCACAGCCGGTCGTGCCCGCCGTCGGGCGCCTCGACGATGCGCCCCGCGGCCTCGCCGTAGGCCCAGTAGTCGTTGTCGCCCGCGGTCCCCTCCAGCGCCACCGTCCCGTCGGCAGCCATCATCGCGCAGAGCCCGCGGGCGGGGTCCTGCAGGCCGCGCAGGTCCAGACCGAGCCGCCAGGCGGCGGCAACGAGTTCCCGGCGCAGCGCCGGCGTCTCCGGGCCGCCGGCGAGGTTCACCGTCTCGCCCGGATCGGCGACGACGTCATAGACATGCTCCTCGCCGTTCGGATAGCGGAAATAGCGGAAGCGCTCGAGCCCGGGAACCGAGGGGCGCACCGACAGCGTGCCGAACACCGCCGTAAGCGGCGAGGCGCTGCGATCGTAGCTGCCGAAGGCCGGATCGACGAGCGGCAGCAGCGACTGCCCCGACACCCAGTCGGGCCGCGGCGGCAGCCCGGCGATGTCCATGATCGTCCGCGGCAGGTTGTGCAGCGAGACCGGCAGGTCCACCACCTGCCCCCCGGGCAGGTCGGCGTGCCAGATCCCCAGCGGCACATGCGCGGCGCTGTCCCACTGGCTCATCTTGTGGAAACTGTCGTGGGTGCCGAGGTTGAAGCCGTTGTCGCTGAGCAGGATCACCGTGGTGCTGCGGCCGAGGGGCGACGCGCGCAGCGCCGCCATGAACCGGCCGATCTCGTGATCGACGTGCGAGCAGGCGGCGAAATAGGCCCGCACCACCTGCCGCCAGGCCGCGTCGCCGGCCTTCTCGGGCGTCCACTGGCCGTTGACGATGTAGGCGAGTTCATAGACGGCCATGCCCGGCTGCGGGCCGGTGAAGTCGTCGGGATGCGCGCTCGCCGGCCAGCGGATCGCGGCCGGATCGTAGAGCTGGTAGAACCGGTCGGGGCAGACCAGGTTGTAGTGCGGGTGCTTGAAGCCGAGCTGGATCAGGTGCCGCCGGCCGGGGTCGGCGCGGCCGAGGTAGTCGATCGCGTTCTGCGCCACCGCCCAGTCGTAGAACAGATGGTCGAGGCTGCCGTCGTCGTCGGGGGCGTTCACGCCGGCGATCCCCGGTCCGCGGTCGAGGTAGCGGCGGATCCTGCGGAAGGGCGTGCGGTCGGCGGCCTCGGGCTCCTCGTGCCAGAGCAGCCGCCGCACCCCGGGCGGGCCGGGGCGGTAGTTGGCGTCGGTCTTGCCGGTGGTGAAGGTGCGGAAGCCCGCGCGGCGGAAGTCGAAGGCCCAGTGCGCGGTCGGCGGCAGCACATCGCGCCAGAAGCGGTTGAGGTCCACGAGTCCGGTGCGGAAAGGCGAGAGCCCGGTCGCCAGCTCGGCCCGGCAGGGCGCGCAGAGCGGGATCGTGGCATAGGCATTGGCGAAGCGCACGCCCTCGGCCATCAGGCGGTCGATGTGGGGGGTCTCGATCCGCACCCCGAAGGCCTCGCGCCAGGTGAAGACGTCGATCATGTCGTCGATCCAGATGACGACGAGGTTGCCGCGGTCCAGCGCGGCGCGGTCAGGCGGCATGGGCAGCGCGCTCCCTCCACAGGGCGACGGCAGCGGCGGGCCCGGCGCCGTCGGCCGGCGGGTCGGCCGCCGGCCAGGGCAGCACGTCGGTCAGCCGGAAGCCGCCGGGCTTGCCGGTGAGCCCGGGGCGCGGACCGCGGCAACCGATGTAGAGCGCGGCGGGGCCGGCGGGCAGGGCGCCGGTGGCGCTGCCGGCGGGCAGGGCGCCGGTGGCGCTGCCGGCGCGCGCCGCGCCGCCGTTGACCGACAGCCGGACACAGCCGCCGGACAGTCCGCAGGGCACGAGCAGCCAGCCGGGGTCGGCGGGCACCGCCCGGGCCTCGGCCGCGCCGCTCCCGGCCCGCCAGGCGGCGATGCGGGCCGGATCCGCCGCGGTCGGCACCAGCCCGGCCTCGGCGCGGAACCAGACCGGCGCCGGGGGCTCTGCCCCCGGACCCCC
>CALDYW010000193.1 GCA_937944395.1 uncultured Paracoccaceae bacterium
GCACCCCCGGGATATTTCCGGACCGAACATGGGGCCGAAGCTGCCCGCCGCCCGGGACCGCGGGCGCGCCGCGTTCGGCGCGCGGCGCGGGGGCCGGCGGCAGCGCGGCCGGCACGGCGCGGTCATCCGCCGCGGGCGGAAGCGACATGGCGTGTCGCGCCCGGGCAAGCTCGGGAGGGCTGCGGGGCCGACCTTCGGTGCGGGTCAGCGGGAGGGCACAGGCGGCATGAAATCCCACGTCCGGGTCTGCGTCATCGGCGGCGGCGTCGTCGGCTGTTCGGTGCTCTACCATCTGACGAAGTTCGGCTGGACCGACGTTCTGCTGGTCGAGCGGTCGGACCTGACCAGCGGCTCGACCTGGCATGCCGCGGGCGGCTTCCACACGCTGAACGGCGATACCAACATGGCGGCGCTGCAGGGCTACACGATCCGCCTCTACCGCGAGCTCGAGGCGCTGACGGGGCTGTCCTGCGGGCTCCACCATGTCGGCGGCATCACCCTGGCGGACACGCAGGAACGCTTCGACATGCTCAGGGCCGAGCGGGCCAAGCACCGCTACATGGGGCTCGAGACCGAGCTTCTGACGCCTGCCGAGATCGTTGCCCGCACCGACGGGCTGGTGAATGTCGAAGGCGTGATCGGCGCACTCTACGATCCGCTCGACGGCCATCTCGACCCTTCGGGCACGACGCATGCCTACGCCAGGGCCGCGCGCATGGCCGGAGCCGAGATCGTGCTGCACAACCGCGTGCTCGCGACCCACCCGCGGCCCGACGGCTCCTGGGAGGTGGTGACCGAGCAGGGCACGGTGATCGCCGAGCACGTTGTCAACGCAGCCGGGCTCTGGGCGCGCGAGGTGGGTGCGATGGCGGGCGTCTATCTGCCGCTCCTGCCGATGGCGCACCAGTACCTGGTCACCGACGACATCCCCGAGATCGTGGCGATCCTCGGCCAGGGGCGCGAGTTCCCCCATGTCATCGACCCCGGCGGCGAGAGCTACCTGCGCCAGGAGGGCAAGGGCTTCGTCATCGGCTTCTACGAGCAGAAGCCCGAACCCTGGGCCCTCGACGGCACGCCCTGGGACTTCGGCCACGAGCTTCTGAACGAGGATTTCACCAAGATCGAGGAGTCGGTCACCTTCGCCAACCGCCGCTTCCCGGTGCTCGAGCGCACCGGCATCAAGCGGGTGATCCACGGCCCCTTCACCTTCGCCCCCGACGGCAACCCGCTGATCGGGCCGGTGCCGGGCCTGCGCAACTACTGGGCCGCCTGCGCGGTGATGGCCGGGTTCAGCCAGGGCGGGGGCATGGGCAAGGCGCTGGCCGAATGGATGACCCACGGCGAGACCGAGGTGGACCCGCGCGGCTTCGACGTGGCGCGATTCGGCACCTGGACGACGCCGGGCTACACCGTGCCCAAGGTGATCGAGACCTACCGGATGCGCTTCTCGGTCAGCTATCCGAACGAGGAGCGCCCGGCCGGGCGGCCGTTCCGCACCTCGCCCATGCACGACATCTTCGATGGCCTCGGCGCGGTCTGGGGGGCGCAGTACGGGCTCGAGGTCGTCAACTATTTCGCCCTGCCCGGCGAGCCGCGGTTCGAGACGCCCTCGTTCCGCCGCTCGAACGCCTGGGAGGCGACCCGCCGCGAGGTGCTGGCGGTGCGCGAGGGCGTCGGCATCAACGAGGTGCAGAACTTCGGCAAGTTCCGGGTGACGGGTCCGCGCGCGCGCGCCTGGCTCGACCGGATGATGGCCGGCACGATCCCGCCTCCGGGCCGGCTGGCGCTGACCCCGATGCTGTCGCCGGCGGGGCGGATCCTCGGCGACTTCACGGTGACCTGCCTGGCGGAGACCGAGTTCCAGATCACCGGCAGCTACGGTGCGCAGGACTTCCACCGCCGCTGGTTCGACTCCCATGCCGAAGAGGGCGTGCGGGTCGAGAACGTCTCGGACCGGGTGACCGGCTTCCAGATCGCGGGCCCCCGCGCCCGCGAGCTTCTCGCCCGCGTCACCCGCGCCGATGTCTCGGCCGCAGCCTTCCGCTTCATGGACGCCCGCCGCATGACCGTGGGCCTTGCCGACTGCCTGGTGCAGCGGGTGAGCTACACCGGCGATCTCGGCTTCGAGATCTTCTGCGACTTCACCGCCCAGCGGGCGCTCTGGACCGCCTTGTGGGAGGCCGGGCAGGACCTGGGCCTCAGGCCCTTCGGCATGCGGGCGATGATGTCGCTCCGGCTCGACCGCTTCTTCGGATCCTGGGGGCGCGAGTTCGGCCCCGACTACACCCCGGCCGAGACCGGGCTCGACCGCTTCATCCGCTGGAACAAGCCGGCCGACTGGATCGGGCGCGCGGCGGCGCTGGCCGAGAAGGCCAGGGGCCCGGCGCGGCGGCTGATGCCGCTCGAGGTCGAGGCGGCGGATGCCGATGTCTGGGGCTGGGAGCCGATCTGGCTCGGGGGCCGGGTCGCAGGCTTCTGCACCTCGGGGGGGTATTCGCACTGGCTGGGCAGGAGCCTCGCGCAGGGCTTCCTGCCGGCCGAGCACGCCCGGCCGGGCGAGTCGGTCGAGGTCGAGATCCTCGGCGACCGGCGGCCCGCGCGCGTGCTTGCCGGTCCGCTCTGGGACGCCGGGGGCGCGCGGATGCGCGACTGAACCCGACCGAGGCGACGGTCCGGCGCCGGTGCATCCCCGGGGCCGGCGCGGCGCCCCCGACGCGGCGGTTGCCGGAAGGCCCCCCTTGCGCCTAGCCTTGCGGGGATGGCGGCGATCCATGTCCTGATCCCGGCGGCGGGCTTCGGCCTGCGCATGCGCGGTGCCGACAAGCTGCTCGAACCGGTCGGGGGCGAGCCGCTGCTGCGCCGGCTCGCCCGGTTCGCCTGTGCCGCCGCGGGCCGCTCGGGGCGGGTCTGGGTCGCCCTGCCGCCCCACGACCAGCCCGGCGGTGCGCCGCGGCGGGCGGCGCTGGCGGGCCTGCCGGTGCGCGTGCTCGAGGTTCCCGGCCGGCACGAGGGGATCGCGGCCGCGTTGCGCGCCGGCGCGCATGCGGCAGGGGCGACAGGTGCGCAGGGGCTGCTGGTGCTGCTCGCCGACCAGCCCGAGATCGAGGCCGAGGACATCGCCCGCGTGCTCGCGGCGGCGGCGGCGGCGCCGGGGGCGGTGGTGCGGGCAACGGATGCCGGGGGGCGGCCCGGACATCCCGCGGTGATCCCGGCGCGGCTGTTCCCGGCGCTGACGGCATTGACCGGCGACGTCGGCGCCCGGCCGCTCCTCGAGGCCGAGGCGGCGGCCACGCGGCATGTGCCGCTGCCGGGAAACCGGGCGACGACCGACCTCGACACGCCCGAGGCCTGGGCGGCGTGGCGTGCCGGCCGCGACGCCGGCGGCGGCTGAACCTCGGTTCAGGCGGCAAGCCGCACCTCGAAGGCGCGGAGGGTGGGCCGCGGCGCGCGCCGCGACCGCGCCGGACCGGCGGAGGCAAGTTCGGGGACGAGCTCGAGAAGCTCGGCCCGGGCCGCGGCGCCGCGGGCCGAGAGGGTCCGCGCCGCGGGCTGGAAGCGCCCGCTCCAGAGACCGTCGGTGCGCAGCACCTCGTGCCGCTCGAACAGCCGGTGAATGTGGCCGACACCCCGCGGCGGCAGGACGCGCGCGATACCGGGCCGACCGGCGAGATGAAGCGGGGCGACCAGCACCCCGGGATCGCCGAACAGGAACTGCATGCGCGACGAACCGACGAGGACGCGATGCTGCGGCGACAGCCGCAGGTCGCGCGCGGGCCGCCCCCCGCCGGATGCGCCCGCCCGGATGCGCACCGGTCCGGGCACCGGCCGGGCCAGAAGATCGGCGGGGCCAAGGTCGCGGCCGCTGGTCCAGGCGATCGGCTGCCGGCCGTTGTCGCGGGTATGCTGTCGCGGGGATGCACCCGGTCGCCGGGCGCAAGGCGCTGTACCGGCAGCGGCCCGCAGGTTGTGGCAACCCGCGTGCCGGGCGTGACGCAGAAGACGATGGTCTCGATGTCCTGATAGACCAGAACCCCGGTGACGTTCCCCTCGGCATCGAGGGCCTCGACCCGGCCCGAGTCCGGCCCCGAACGGAGCACCCGCATCGGGCCCTGACCGGTCAGGTCGAGCGTGTCCCGGTCGTCGCCGGTCCGGGAACCGACGATCAGGTCGCCGGGGCGGCCGGGGAAGGTGTCGCGCCCGGCGCCACCGATCAGCGTGTCGTTGCCCGAGCCGCCGCGCAGCGTGTCGTCGCCGGCATCGCCGCAGCCCAGTTCGTTGCCCTCGCCGCCATGGCCGAGGTCGGCGCCGGTTCAGCCGTCAAGCGAATCGTCGCCGCCGAGGCCCGACACCGTGTCGTTGCCGCCGAGCCCGTTGATGATGTCGTCGTCGGGCGTGCCCGTCGGGTTGTTGTTGCGGTTGTTGCCGTTGACCCTCGCCATGAACGCCGCCCCGGGCCTCGGCCCGTCGGTCGGCAGTGTTCCGCATGACCGCTGAACCGTGCGTTCCGGCGGCCGCCGCGCGCCCGCGAGAAGGAACAATCGCGGCGGGATGGCAGGAGTGTTTCGGGAACCGGCGTCAGACCGCCAGTAGCCGCGCCTCGTGGCGGGTCAGCGAGCGCCGCGCCGTGGCGAACCGGCCGGAGCCGGGGCAGGCGGGATCGAGGTCGGGGAACAGGGCAAGGATCTCGTCGCGCTGCGCCCCGTCCATCGCCCCGAGCACAAATTCGCCGGGCTGGAAGCTCTCGCTCCAGGCGCCGTCGGCGCAGACCACCTCGTGGCTCTCGAACAGGAAGTGGACATAATGCACGGGACCCGCCCACAGCCGTCGGATGCCGGGCCGGCCGACGAGGTGCAGCGCCGGCACCAGCACCTCGTGCTCGCCGAACAGCAGCTCGGGCCACGCACCGGTGACGAGCACCCGATGCTGCGGCGACACCCGCGTGTCGCGCGCGGGCTGGCCGGGACCGAGCGCCCCGGCCTCGATCAGAACCGGGGCGAAGGCCGGGCTGGCGGCGACCTCGGACGCAGCGAGCCGGCGCGATCCGACCCAGGCCACGGGCCTGAGGCCGTTGTCGCGTGTCAGCACCAGATCGCCCGGGCGCACCTGTTCGACCGGAACGGCGCCGCGCGCGGCCAGCACGGCAGACCCCGCGGTGAAGCAGGTCACCACGTTCTCGATGTCGAAATAGGTCAGCGTGCCGAGCGGCGTGGAAAGCGTGGCATCGGTGAAGAAGGTCACCGTGCCGTTGCCCCCGCCCAAGGGATTGAGGATGAACCAGCGCGCGCCGGTGAGGTCGAGCGTGTCGTTCCCCCACCCGCCGTAGACCAAGTCGCCCACCCCGTCGCTGCCGGACACGAGGACCAGGTCGTTGCCGGCACCGCCGAAGAGCCAGTCGTTCCCGTCGCCGCCGGAGATCGTGTCGTCGCCGGCACCGCCGTCGATCGTGTCGTCGCCGGCACCGCCGTCGATCGTGTCGCCGCCGGCACCGCCGTA
>CALDYW010000194.1 GCA_937944395.1 uncultured Paracoccaceae bacterium
CTGATCTCGGTCGTGCCGACGCCGGTCGGGCCGATCATCAGGATGTTCTTCGGATGCACCTCGTCGCGCAGGTCGGCCGGCAGGGCGCGGCGCCGCCAGCGGTTGCGCAGCGCCACCGCCACCGCCCGCGTGGCGGCGGCCTGGCCGACGATGAAGCGGTCGAGTTCCGAGACGATCTCGCGGGGGGTGAGTTCGGTCACCGGTGCGCCCTCACGCTCGGTCCTGCCACGGGCCGGGCGCGCCCTCGCCACCCCTCCCGCGCCGGCTGCATGTCCGGTCCGGAAATATCCCGGGGGTCCGGGGGCAGAGCCCCCGGCCCGCGCCCCGGCCTTCGCCCGGCTCGGGCCTCTGCCCGCCCCGCCTCAGGCCGCCCCTCATCCGCCGCCGCCCCCGATACGCTCGATCACGAGGTTGCCGTTGGTATAGACGCAGATCTCCGCCGCGATCGCCATGGCGCGGCGCGCCACCGCCTCGGCCGGCAGGTCGCTGTCGATCAGCGCCCGGGCGGCGGCCAGCGCATACATGCCGCCCGATCCGATCGCCGCCACGCCGCCCTCGGGCTCGAGCACGTCGCCCGCGCCGGTGACGACCAGGAGCGTGCGGCCGTCGGTGACGATCAGCATCGCCTCGAGCTTCTGCAGGTAGCGGTCGGTGCGCCAGTCCTTGGCAAGCTCCACCGCGGCGCGGGCGAGTTGCCCGGGCGCGGCCTCGAGCTTCTTCTCGAGCCGTTCGAGCAGCGCGAAGGCATCGGCCGTGGAGCCGGCGAAGCCGGCCACGATCTCCTGCCCGCCGGGGGCGAGGCGGCGCACCTTGCGCGCGCCCGCCTTGATCACCGTCTGGCCGAGGCTCACCTGGCCGTCGCCCGCCACCACCACCTCGCCGCCCTTGGCGACGCCGAGAATCGTGGTGCCGTGCCAGCCGGGAAAGTCGGGCTCGCGCATCGCCCCCTCGTTGCCTTGGCCTCAAGCCGCCCTGCGTGTTCCTTCGCGCAACCACCTCGCCAGGGGTCCGGGGCCGTGCAGACCCCTGGGGTCGGCTCCGCAGGCCGCGGCCGGGTCAGATCGCGCTGGCGATCCAGTTCTTGAGCGCCGCCTTCGGCGCGGCCCCGATCTTGTTGGAGACCACCTCGCCGTTCTTGAACAGGAACAGCGCGGGGATGCCGCGCACGCCGAGCTGCGCCGGCGCGTTCGGGTTCTCGTCCACGTTGACCTTCACGATCTTGACCTGGCCGGCATATTCCTCGGCCAGTTCCTCCAGCGCGGGGCCGATCTGGCGGCAGGGGCCGCACCATTCGGCCCAGAAGTCCACGACCACCGGAATGTCCGACTGGCGGACCTCGGCATCGAAGGTGGCATCGGTGACGGCGTGCGTGCCCATGGCGCGCTCCTTGCGGCAGCTGACGGCCTGCGGAACCTATGGACGCCGCGCCGGAGCGTCAAGACGGGCGGGCCCGGGCCAGCGCCGCCGCGACCAGCGCCGCGGGCAGCGGCATCAGCCGTGCCGCGGCGGTCCAGAGGATCGCCGTCTCGACCTTCCGGCCGGGATAGACCCGTTCCAGCGCCGCGGCATAGGCGCCCATCTGGCGCAGCAGACCTTCGGGCACGGCTTCGGGGGCATCGGGAATGCGGCGGTTGGTCTTGTAGTCGAGCGCCAGCACTCGGCCGGGTTCCACGATCAGCCGGTCGATCGCGCCGAGGATCCGCCGGCCCCCGAGCTCGGGAAGCTCGGCGGCGATCTCGACCTCGGCCAGCGCCGGGCGGGCGAGCAGGGCGGCGATCGCGGGATCGTCGAGCAGGCGCAGGACGCTGCCGAGCACGTCGGCGGCCTCGTCGGATGGCGGCGGGTCGGGGTCGCCGGCCAGGAGCGCCTCGGCAAGCGCAAGGCGTCGGGCCGGCGCAGCGGCGGGAAGCTGTTCGAGCAGCCGGTGCAGGAAGCGCCCGCGCCGCATCGCGGCCGCCCCGCCCGCGGGATCGGCCCCGGCCTCCGCCCCGGCCCCGGCCGCGACATCGGCCCCGGCCTCGGGCTCGGGCAGAACCTTGTCGCCGCCGAGGGCCGCGGGCGCGACCGGACGCGGCGCCGGGGCGGGCGCCGGCGCCGGGGTCAGCGCCCAGCCGGGCAGGGCGGCGGCCCCCGTCGCGGCGGCGGGCTGGCCGGCGGGCGGGGCATCCGGCCCTGTCGGCAACGCGCCCCCGGGCGGCGTGCCGCCGCGCGCCTGCCCGCCCGCCGGCCAGTCCGCCCCGCTGCGCACCCTCAGGCCCGGACCAGCCGGCGTGTCGATGGTCTCGGCCGGAAGCCCCCGGAACGCCTCTGTCAGGATGGCATGCCAGTCGCGAAGGTTGCGGTCCTCGCCCCCGGCCCGGTTCTTCGCCCCCGCGACGATCAGCCAGTTCTCGGCCCGCGTCATGGCGACGTAGAGAAGCCGCATGCGCTCGTCGGCGTCGCGCTCGGCCTCGGCCGCGACCAGCGCCGCCAGCCGCTCGGGCCGACCCTCGGCCGAGCTTCCCCGCCAGAGGCGCGTGCCGTCGCTGTCGGCGATGGTCTGCGCCCGGCCGTTCGGCCGGTTGGCGCGCGTGTCGGGCAGGATCACGATCGGCGATTCGAGGCCCTTGGCGCCGTGCACGGTCATCACCCGGACCATGCCGCGGGCGCCCGACAGCTGGCGCTTGACCTCGATCTCCTCGGTCTCGAGGTAGCCGAGGAAGCCGGTGAGCGAGGGCACGCCCTGCCCCTCGTAGGCCAGCGCCTGGGCGATCAGCGAATCGATCCCGTCCTCGGCCTCGGGGCCGAGCCGGGCCAGCAGCCGGCGCCGACCGTCGTGGCGGATCAGGAGCCGCTCGATCAGCTCGAAGGGTCGCAGGAAATCGGCCCGGTCGCGCAGGTCGGCAAGGATGTCGAGCGCGGGCGAGGGCCCCGCCCGGCGGAGCGCCTGCCAGAGCGTCGCGCCCTCGGGCCGCGGCTGCGCGAGGCGGTAGAGTTCGGCCTCCGACCAGCCGAACAGCGGCGAGCGCAGCGCGGCGGCAAGCGACAGGTCGTCCTCGGGCGTCGCCACCACGGCCAGCACCGCGGCGATGTCGCGCACCGCGAGTTCCGCGCCGAGCTTCAGCACGTCGGCACCGGCGACCGGCACGCCCTCGGCCTTCAGCGCCCGGATGACATGGGGAAACACCGCGGAGCGGCGCTGCACCAGGATCAGCACGTCGCCGGGCACGATCTGCCGCTGCCCCGGCGGGCCGCCGGGGGTTGCGGGCGGCAGCGGCAGCGTCTCGCCCGCGGCGGGGTCGCAGAGCCGGCGCACCTCGGCCGCGACCAGGCGGCCGAGTTCGGCGTCGGGGTCGTGCCCGCCGGTGCGCGCCGCGGGGTCGTGCCAGGGCGGATCCTCCGGCCTGTCCGCGGCGGGCAGCGCGGGCCAGAGATCGACCCGCCCCGGCCGGTCCTCGTGGAAGGCGACATGGGTGGGCGGGCCGCCGAGCCCGCGGCTGATGTCCTGGCGCGAGAACACATGATCGACGGTGCGCAGGATCGCCGGGGCGGAGCGGAAGGAATGCAGCAGTTCGGCGCGCAGGAAGGGGTCGCCGGCGGCGCGGGCGCGGCCCTCGAAGAGGCCGGCCATGCGGGTGAAGTTGGCCGGGTCGGCGCCCTGGAACGAGTAGATCGACTGCTTGAGGTCCCCCACCACGAACAGGGTCCGCGGCCGGCCGGCGGTGCCCCGGCCGCCGTTGCCGAATTCCTCGGCGATGCGGCGGACGATCTGCCACTGGCGCGGGCTGGTGTCCTGCGCCTCGTCCACCAGGATGTGGTCGATCCCGCCGTCGAGCCGGAACAGCACCCATTCGGCAACGCCGGGTTGCGTGAGCAGGGCCTCGGCGGTCAGGATCAGATCCTCGAAATCCAGCCGGTTCAGAGCCTGTTTGCGTGCCGAATAGGCGGCCAGGAACGGTCCTGCGAAGGCATGCAGCGCCAGTGTGCGCTCGAGCGCCAGAAGGCCGATGCGCCGCGGCCGCGCCGCCTCGACCCGGCGCAGGAAGCCGTCCCATCCCGCCAGTCTCTCGCCCAGGGCGTCGCGGACGGAAGGCTTCGGCAGCGCCCAGCGCCCGCGCGCGGCGACCTTTGCGGCGAAGGGTTCCTTCGCGTCGGCGCCGGAGAGCACCGCGGTCTCCAGCCGGGCGAGATCGTCGAGCCCGGGCGGCGCCAGCGGACCGACTTCCGCAAGCCGGGCCAGCGCCCCGCGGGTGTCGCGGTCCTCGCGCGGGCTTGCGGCCAGGACGGCGTCGATCATCGCCCTTTCGCCGCCGCGGAACACCTCGGCCAGCAGCGCATCGGCGGTGACGGCGGGGTCCACCCCCAGCCGTGCCGCGGCAGACGCCCGGTCGAGCGGCGTGGCATAGCCGGCGCGATGGTCGGCGATCTCGCGGAGGAGCTGGCCGAAGTCGCCGGACCCGCTCTGCGCGGCCAGCGCGCCGACCAGCGCCGCCCCGGGGCCCGCGGCGAGGGCATCGAGCGTGTCGTCCAGCATCAGCCGGCGGGCATGGTCGTCGATCTCGGCGAAGTCGGGGGCGACGCCGGCCTCCAGCGGAAAGCGGCGCAGCAGCGCGGCGGCGAAGGCGTGGATGGTCTGGATGCGCAGCCCGCCGGGCGTGTCGATCGCCCGCGCGAAGAGCCGCCGGGCGGCGGCGAGCCGCGCCGGATCGGGCCGGTCCTCGACGCCGATGGCTTCGAGCGCCGCGGCAAGGGCGTCGTCGGGAAGCATCGTCCAGCTGCCCAGCAGCGCGGTCAGCTTGTTGTGCATCTCGGCCGCGGCGGCGCGCGTGTAGGTAAGGCAGAGGATCCGCTCCGGGGCGCAGCCGGCCAGCAGCAGCCGGGCCACCCGCTCGGTCAGGACCCGGGTCTTGCCCGACCCGGCATTGGCCATGACCCAGACCGAGCCGCGGGGGTCGGCGGCGGCGCGCTGGCGCAGGCTGGCCTCGTGAACCGCGGTCATGTCAGGGTCTCGGGCGCGGCCGCATCGGCGTCGGACCATTCGCCGTGGCGCGCGAGGTGGTCGTAGTCGCCGCCGTCGCCGCCCTGGCGGGATTTCACCGCGCGGCGCGACTGGTAGCCCTGGTCGCCGCGGGCGAAGTCCGACAGCAGCCGCGCCAGCCCGGCGAGCGTGGCGCCGGGTTCGTCGTCCGGCAGGTCGCGCTCGGCCAGCGCGGGGCTGCTGCCGAGCCCGATATGGCCGACACGGGCCACCGTCACCGGCCCCGGGGGAATGAAGGCCCCCGCCTCGGCCATTGCGGCGAGAAGAAGAAGCTGACGGTCGAAATGCCGCTGCTCGGCCTCGCCCGGGACCGTGCCGGTCTTGTAGTCGTAGAGCGCCGCGCGCCCGTCGGGCAAGAGGTCGATCCGGTCGGCCTTGCCCGTCAGCGTGACCGCGGTGCCCGCAACCGGCAGCGCCCCTGCCACCTCGAGCGCGACCGGCCTCTGCCCCGCGGCGGTGCGGCGCGACTCGCCGGCGAGAAACCAGGGCAGCACCCGCATGAGCCGCGCGCTCCAGATCGCCCGGGCCGCGGGCCAGGGCACGTCCTCGGCCAGCACCCGGTCCAGGCAGAGCCGGAAGGCGGCCGCGGGGTCGGGTGCCGACAGACCCTCCTGCCGCAGAAATGCCTCGAAGACCCGGTGGCTCGCCTGCCCGCGCAGGCGCGCGTCGGGCTCGGCGCGCAGGGGCTCGAGCGGCCGCAGGCGCAGCACGCGGGCGGCATAGACCGCATAGGGGTCGCGGATCAGCGTCTGGACCTCGGTCACGCTCAGCCGGCGCGGCCGCGCCTCGGGCGGCGGGCAGGGGGCGGGGCGCCGGGCGGGCGCGATGCGCCCGGGCGGGGCTGCGAGCGCCCCGGCCCGCGCCATCAGCAGCGCCCCGCGCGCCCGCATCGCCGCCAGGGCTTCCGGGCCGCCGGTGTCTGCCAGACCCCCGAGCAGGGTGACGAGGCGGTTCAGCCAGCGCGACGGCACGGTGGCGGCATCGGCGTCGCGCAGGGCACGGGTCAGAACGACATGCGGCGCCGCGGCGGCGATCTGGAAGTCGTGCGCCGACAGGCCGATGCTGCGCTCGGGCGACAGCAGCCCCGCGGCCCGCCGGAGCGGGCGGCTGAGCCAGGCGTCGGGCGGCGGCTGGGCGGGCCAGACGCCTTCGTTGAGACCGGCGATCACCACGATCCCGGCGCAGAGCGTGCGCGCCTCGCGCGGGCCGAGGATGCGCAGGTCGGCGCGCCCGGTCACCGGGTCGGGAACCGCGCGTTCCGACAGCAGGGCGGCGACGAGCGCGCGATACTCGGCCGGGGTCACCGTGCCCCCGGCGTCGGCCGCGCGGGCAAGTTCCGTCATCGCCGCCAGCGCCTCGGCCCCGGCCTCGCGCGACCAGAGCACGTCGGGCGCGCCGCCGGGGCCGGCGGCCAGCG